>JBCQUC010000028.1:0-27371 GCA_047174275.1 Rikenellaceae bacterium
AAATATCAATGGCTACCATTCGATGCTTATATTAACTTTATGAGACTAAAAGAACGAGTCGCCGAGGTGCTGGAGTGCGTAGGGTTAAAATATCGCATTAATTTTTGTTGATTACTTAAGACATTGGAACATAATTCTCAATTGCCATAGAGTCCAATATATCTTTTGCTTTCATGGCTCTGCCATACGAAACTTTCATTGCGTACCATGCTCGACATACTATTTTATTAACAATTATATATTCCATATTTAGATTAATAAAATTCCAAAACCTTAACAATTAGGCATAAAAAATTGACACCAATATTGACGTATGACGCTATATATCAACTGGTTACAACAACACAGCTTCAAGATTCATTTTTTTACCCATCAAGATATATTATAAAATTACATGATAAAACTGTATTCGATCTCTAAAAAAAGAGGCAATAAATTTATCGTAAAGGTATACAAAATATTATGATACTCCAAATTTACATAAACTTTTTAGAACAATATTGCATTCATTTTGCGCATGATCCCAGATTTTGCGCATGAAACGTGTGATCCGTATGCTTTTGCATTGCCCCCAAAAAGAAAAACCTCCGTATCTTATTCAAATACAGAGGTTTGCGCAAATTTTCATTTTGCTGTGGTGAACTCGCTGGGGCTCGAACCCAGGACCCCATCATTAAAAGTGATGTGCTCTACCTGCTGAGCTACGAATTCTCCGACTACCAAATAGGCGTTTTCCTTTTTGGTGATGCAAATATAGAGACTTTTTTTGAGTCTACCAAATATTCGGAGTGCTTTTTATCACAAATGTGCAAAATAAGCTATATTTGCACTATTTTGCAGGCTATTATAACAGAACATATGACCACAACAGAACCTAAATTACTCCAGTTCAAATTTAAACACCGTTGCAATCTCATCCATTGGTGCATCTGGAATTGTCAACAAGAACTTATCTGTTCCTGGCTTAAACTCCGCTTCGATATCTGTTCCAAGGAGCGTTATACGCTTTACCTTACCTGGGATTGGGTATCTGTGTGGTGCAAAATCACTAAATGCAATCACTTTGCCTGGCGTTGGTCGACCCAAGAATGTAACATATAGTGCGCTATTATCCTTAGCTAGAGCGTAGCGAATATCATTCGCTGAGTACTCCACAGTAGAGGATTGACCACCATGAGACCCAGCTTTTGCTGTCGTTGTTCCAAATCCATACTTCAAGAATGGACGCGTGCCATACACCGACTCTCCATACTTTGCCAACCACTCACCAATAGGTTTTAAGACTTCGCGCTGAGCCTCTGGAATAACTCCATGCGACGTAGGTGACACATTAAGAAGAACCACTCCATTTTTACTCCATACATCTATCATATTGCGAAGCACAACCTCTGACTCTTTATAAGTTTGACCATCGATATAGCTCCACGAACGCTTACTAATTGTAATATCTGTCATCCAAACGCGCTCCGAAATATCGGTCTTACCGCCCTGCTCGATGTCTAGGATTCCAACATCCAAAGGTAGATCCTCCTGCTTGTATCCAATCGTTACATCCTGCCCCTTTTTGCGAGCCTGATTATAGTAGTATGCAACCATCTTTTGACGAAGTTTCTCGGGGATCATATTCAACCATGAGTCGAACCAAATCATATCAGGAGAGTATTTATCGGCAACCTCCTTGATGATATTAAACCAATACTCCATAAATTGATCCTCTGGAACATTACCATACATCATCTGAAGCTCAGGGTCATCCGAAGCGGTGATAAGCGTAGGGTCATAAGCGAAGTGACTATTATAACCATAGTATGGATTATCGCTCGATACCCACTCCTCAGGAGAGTTCACATTGCGTTGGAAGTTACGAGCGTGGTGGAATGTTGCGATGGTCTTAAGTCCAAGTTTTTTCAACTCCTTAGTCATCTCACCTGTGATATCCTTTTTAGGCCCTCGATCCATTGCATTCCAAGGTGTGAGGTCACTATCCCACATCGCAAAACCATCGTGGTGTAGAGCACATGGCCCAGCAAATCGAGCCCCACTCTCTTTGAATAGTTGAGCCCACTCAGCAGCGTCGAAGTGTTCACCTGTAAAGTCATCAACAAAATCGTGATAGTTAAAATCAGCACCATATGTCTCTTGATGGTGTTTGTAGACCGCTGAACCTGGACGATACATAAAGTATGGATACCACTCACTAAAATAGGCTGGCACAGTGTACACTCCCCAGTGGAAATACATTCCGAGTTTTGCATCATGCAACCACTCTGGTATCTCTTGATGGGTGCTCAATGACTTCCACGTTGGCTTATATGGTTTATCAGCCTTATTTGCCGATATCACCTCTGAACGCCCCGCAAACAGGAGTGTCGAGAGGAGTAAAACAGATAATACTCTCTTCTTCATCTATTATATGGTATTAGGTTTTAAATCTTAGAATAAGCCTCTACGCAGCTCTTCATGCCCTCTTTTTCGATCAGTTGCAACTTCTCAAGAAGCAATGCCTCTAATCCTTCGATCTGTGTTAGATCCTCGCCCCAGATATCTGTTGCTGTGAGTACACCCTTTGCAACACTCTCCAACGAGCCTTCGCTCCACAACTTACCAAGCAACGCGATAATCTCTGGCGAGTCGTTTGGTGTGATCTGATCCTCACCTCGTTTACCACCTTTGTAGTATGTAATAATTCCAGCAAGACCGATAACCAACCCCTCTGGAAGCATACCTTTGCGCTCTTTATAGACTTTGAGTAGAGGTAGGTCACGACTCTTAAACTTCGAGAATGAATTAAGCATAATTGATGTTACATTATGCTTTACATATGGATTCAAGAAACGCTCAACGACGCTATCGGCAAAACTACGTAGCTCCTCCTCTGGAAGATCAAGTGTAGGAAGCAACTCATTATAGATTACTCCACGAACATAAGCACCTACCAACTCATCCTCGACACACTCACGAACGGTATCCAAACCACATAGATAACCTACAGGAGACAACACCGTGTGTGGAGCATTCAAAAGACCGACCTTACGATCACGATATGGCTTCATGCTAGGTGCAAAGAGGACATTTAATCCAGCCTTAGATGCAGGAAATTCACGCTCAATGATCTCGTCACCCTCAACAACCCACAGGTGGAAAACCTCACCCTCAACAACCAAGTTATCTTTGTAGCCAATCTGCTCACAGATCTCACCAATTGTCTCGCGAGGGAATCCAGGGACGATTCTATCGACCAATGTATTTGCAAAATAGTTCGACTCATTTACCCATTTCGAGAACTCCTCTCCAAGATTCCACACCTCGATATATTGATTTACAATACGCTTCAGATTGTCACCATTGCGATCAATCAACTCACAAGGCAAGATGATAAATCCACCATCTTTAGCACCCTCAACCACCTCAAAACGACGATACAAAAGCTGAGTTAACTTACCAGGATAGCTCGATGCTGGAGCATCCTCAAATTTATCTGTCTCACAGAAGGCGATACCAGCCTCTGTTGTATTTGAGACGATAAAACGATTGTTGCAAGCCTCTGCAAGTGCCATATATGCAGCATAGTCGCTATATGGATTGATTGCGTCGTTGATTACATCAATCTTTGAGATTGTACGCGTTGGCTCTCCATTCTGCATACCTTTGAGAACTAGATGATAGAGTCCATCTTGAGCGTTCACCATATCACACATACCCTGCGCAATAGGTTGAACGATTGTCACTCCACAATCAAAATCTATTTTGCTGTTCATCTCTGAGATGATCCAATCTACAAATGCACGCAAGAAGTTACCCTCTCCAAACTGAATTACTCGGTTAGTATACCTCTCCGAATTAGCTGTCTCTCTATTTAAGTCTTTCATTTTAAATTATATATTTTATTATAATGTCACCCCTGTTTTAAAAATTGCTATCTCTTTATATCCATTCTTCTCGTTGTTTACCCACTCTCCGCTTGCCACTTCGATTACATAGTCTGCGAAGCTCTCCAATGTACCTTGAAGCGTCTGATCTTCGACAATTCCACCTGCATTGAAATCTATCCACGTTGGCTTTCTGCGGTGTAGATCCGAATTTGTCGAGATCTTCATAGTCGGCACAAACGACCCGAATGGTGTTCCGCGACCCGTTGTAAAGAGCACCATCTGACACCCCGAAGCAGCCAAGGCTGTTGCAGCAACAAGATCGTTGCCTGGAGAGTTCATCAAATTAAGCCCTTTGGTCTTAAGCCTCTCTCCATACCCTAGAACATCACTTACTGGCGCATCTCCACACTTCTGTGTACAACCCAACGACTTCTCCTCTAGGGTTGAGATTCCGCCAGCCTTATTCCCTGGAGATGGGTTTTCGTAGATCGGCTGATTATTGCTTATAAAGTAACTCTTAAAGTCATTGATAAGGTCTACCGTCTTGTCAAATATCGATCGACTCTCACAACGCGCCATAAGGATGGTCTCAGCCCCAAACATCTCAGGCACCTCTGTCAAGATAGAGCTACCACCCTGAGCCACCAAATAATCCGAGAAGAGTCCAAGAAGAGGGTTTCCTGTAATTCCCGAGAATCCATCCGAACCTCCACACTTCAACCCTATACGAAGCTCCGAAAGAGGTGTCGTCTCGCGCTTATCGCACTTAACAACATCATAGATCTCGCGCAAAAGCTCCAAACCACGAGCAATCTCGTCGCTCTCCTTTTGACAAATCATATATTTAACGCGCGACTCATCAACCTCACCAACCAACTCTGCAAATGCCTCTACTTGATTATTCTCACACCCAAGCCCCACAACCAACACTCCACCAACATTTGGATGAAGCACGATATCTCGCAACACTCGACGCGTATTCTCATGGTCTGCCCCCAACTGAGAACATCCATAGTTATGAGGGTATGCAACAATAGCATCGACACCCTTTTCGTTGGTCTCGCGTCGCATCCTCTCAGCGATTGCATTGGCGATACCATTTACACACCCAACGGTTGGCAGAACCACGATCTCATTGCGGATTCCAACCTCTCCATTTGAGCGTCTGTAACCCTCGAATCTCCTCTCTGTCTCAGATTTAAGTATAGGTGTAAAGTTTGGAGTGTATTGATACTCCGAAAGACCATCCAACGATGTCTTGATTCGCTTCTCATTAACCCACTGTCCAATCTGAATAGCTGCTCTCGCGTGACCGATCGGATAGCCATACTTCACAATCTTACCAACCTCCGCAATATTTGTCAATGCAAACTTATGACCCGCAGGTATATCCTCTTGCAGAGTCAGTGTCACTCCATCAACTTCGAGCTGCTCCCCACAACTTAGATCCGAAATGGCAACCGCGACATTATCTATCGCATTAATTTTTAAAAAGGGTATGTTTTTCATCTATTTAAATGTAAAAGATCTATAATCATCTATATTTTCGGCAATCAAGATATCTAACGGCATATAATTCATCCGCTCTACTCGCTGTTTAAGAATCATACTATCAACCAAACTCTTCAAAGACCTATACCCCTGAAGTTTAGGGTGTTGACCTATAAGCCCTGCGATATACCCCGATTTTAGAGCCTCAACATTTCGCTCCAAAGCATCAAATCCAATCACCGCGATATCTCGCTTCGACAACTTTTGCAAAACCTCCGCAATCAAGTAACTTCTCGAATTAAAGATTACAATCGCATTGGCATTTGGTCTCTCCAATACAATCTGTTCGATCCTTGCTAACGCCTCCTCTTCATTCGACATAGGTAACTCTACAGTCTCAACATTGAGGCTCTTCACTCGATCCACCTCCATCGCATCATCAAACCCCTTGCGACGCGACGCTGACTGCGTTGACCACCTATTGCCACCTCTATAGGAGTGAAACAACAATACATCGCTACCATCTGCAACATGAAGCTGCAATAGTCGATACGCCAATCGCCCCGATCTATAGGCATCTTGCCCAAAGAACGACACCATTCCATCGACATCAATACATGAATCTAGAAGCGAAAATGCAATCCCCATCTCCCTCAACGACGAGGCAAACGCAATAGACTCCTCTCGAAAAATAGGGGCAAACATAATAGCCTTAACCCCTCCAGCCGAGATCACCTTTTGAGTCTCATCTATAAAACTATGAGAGTCATATTGATCGAAATAATGAATTGTCAAGAGCAAATTCAAATTGACCAACTCCTGAGCAGCCTCCCATATACCACCCTCAATCTCAGCCCAATAACTACCAACAGCAGCATGCGGCATAAGACAGACCACTCGATGCTCTACCCTATTTTGAGCCAATGCCGAGGCGTAGAGATTTGGTTTGTAGTTGAGCTCCGCCATAGCACGCTCCACCCTCTCTCGACTCTGCGGTGAGACATCTCCACGGTTGTGCAATACACGATCCACAGTCCCTATCGAGACCCCAGATAGTGCTGCTATATCCTTGATTCTTGAAACCCTACTCCCACCTTTTAACATATACAACTACTTCACCTTAAATTACCACACTCCGTTAACGCACACGGATATAATACAAAGGTATGAATATTTTACATATAATGCAAAATAATGTGTGACTTTTGTAAATATTACTACCTTTGCCCGAAACAAATAAAACTAAAAATGACAAAAAAAGGGTTAATTCTGCTACTGATGATAGCATTAAGTGGATTAGGGATTGCAAACGCAAAGACTAGTTTTTACGAAAGCAACCTCTTCGAGGAGGTGTCGAGCGACGATAGAGTCGCTATACTGATGGTTCACTTTGGAACATCACACCCCGACACTCGCACAAAGACAATCGATGCCTTAAATAAGCTGGTAGCCGAAAAGTATCCCAACATCGAACAGCGCGAAGCCTGGACATCGCGCATGGTGATAAATATTGTTGCAAAGAGAGGCGAAAAGATCTACAATCCAGCGGAGGCATTGGAGCGTTTAAAGGAGGATGGTTACACCCACATAATAATTCAGAGTTCGAATATTATCGAGGGGGTTGAGATGGAGTCTTTGAGGCGAGATGTCTTGGCTGCAAGATCGGACTTCAAGGAGATAAGAGTTGGAAACCCTCTGCTATACCATCCAGATGATTACGAGGTTGTAGTCGACGCGCTACACTCAAAACAACCATCGAATGGAGCGTTAGTTTTGGTGGGGCATGGTACATATACACCATCCACTGCACAATACGCTATGGTTGACTACATAATCCGAGACAAAGGGTATAAAGCGATGCACATCGGAACTATCGAGGGCTACCCCGACTTTGAATCTATGAGCGTTCGACTCAAACAAGATGGTGTAAAAGATATTCTATTGATGCCATTTATGTTTGTCGCTGGAGAGCATGCCAAAAATGACATTGCCGAGGATTGGGCTAATGACCTAACCGAACAAGGCTACAGAGTAGAGCCACTTCTCGAAGGGTTGGGCGAGATCCCAGCCATACAGAATCTATTTTTAGAGCATATCGACTTTGCAATCAAAAATAGAATGTACGATATCATCGAGAAGAAAGCTGCTTACGCTGCCGAGAAATAGAGATCTAAAACTCAATACCCTTTCGACTCATTACACCCGAGTCGAAGGGGTGTTTGATTTTTTGGACATTACTCACATAATCTGCCAACTCTATTATTCGTGGTGTCGCACCCCTTCCTGTCACCACCAACTCCATATGTGATGGTTTCGACTCTATAAACGCCACCAACATATCCTCTGTTATGTAGTTGTCACGCACCGAGATCAAGATCTCATCCATAATAAGCAGATCAATGTGCTCCTCTGTTATGAGCTTCGATAATCTACCAATCGCCTCTGTCGCCTCACTTTTAATAACTTTGGGATCGAGGGTTCTATCTAGATGAGGATGCCCCTTTGCAAAGTTAATCACCGTAGCACCCAACTTACGCAGACTATCCATCTCGGTATATCCATACTTTTCGGGGCGTTTGTGAAATGAAGTATAGCAGACCTTCAGCCCCCCCCCCAAAACACGTGTCGCAAGCCCTATTGCCGATGTGGTTTTACCCTTTCCATCACCCGTATACACGTGTATTAATCCTAATTTATCCATCTTATAGAGTTATTTTTTTAGTGCCCGATAAAACTTTCCTAGCAGTCCCTTGTGAGATACGAAATTGAAAATTTCGTCATCCTGAACTTGATTCAGGATCTCCCGATTTTCGAAACGAAAACTCGGGCACAACTTTTTTACCTTCGTAAATTTCTAATTCTCCACGTATTATCTTCGTTCCCGAGTTTTTTCTAACGAAAAAATCGGGAGATCCTGAATCAAGTTCAGGATGACGGGAAAAATTAATACACAAGAAATACTTTTCAATACAAATGTAACTATTTTTTCTATTTTACACCATCACATATTTGATTTTTACTGCAATTTGTATACTTTTGTGAGGAATTTGCAACTTTTGTTAAGTTTGCACCAATAGAATCTCAAACAATACGTAGTCAAAAATGAAGAGTAAGATAATATTTGTATCATTAGGGCCTGGAGATCCCGAACTTGTAACCCTAAAGGGTTTTAAGACGCTTCAAAATTCAGATGTTATACTCTGCCCTTCGACCATATCTAAGGATGGACGCGAAGTGTCTCGCTCCGAGGATATTGTGGTAAGTATCGGAATTGAGATCAGCAAGGTGAGACGATTCATAGTCCCAATGAGCAGAGATCGCGAACAGACACTAAAATTATACCGAGAGGTTGCGGAGTTAGCGGTTGAGATTGCATCGAGTGGTCAGAGCGTAGCGATCACCGCCGAAGGGGATGCTGGATTCTACTCATCGGCACAATATATCAACGACTATGTCGAGGAGCTTGGAGTGTCGACCGATCGAATATCGGGAGTGCCAGCGTTTATTGATTGCGCTCGATTGGCACACACCCCGTTGGTGAGTGGAGATAGCTCTGTCGAGATTATGGCATATGTCGACTCTGCGGAGTCGCTCATTCAAAAGATCAAGGAGCAGAAGAGCATTGTATTGATGAAGATCTCGCAGCGCGAAGAGATAATCAAAGAGGCTCTACGCAACACAGATAGCTACAACATATACTATATAGAGAGCTGCGGAGTCGATAGCCTAGAGAGGATCATTACAGATCGAGAGGAGGTATTAAGTCGCAAATTCCCATATTTTGCAATTATCATCATCAAGCCATGTTAAGATTCATTATTCTATCTATACTCTCACTATTTGTATCGTGTATTGGGGGTGGAAATTCATCGAGTAGTGGCAGCTCTTTAGGCGAAGAGGTAGAGTTTACAAAGTATGCCAAAGGTCTAAGTGTTAAAGAGTATGAGGGTATAAAACTGGTAGAGATTACAGACCCTATAGGCAAAAGTAGCACGACTTATAAATATGCACTCATTCCACGAGAGAGTAGAGACGCAAAAGCCCCAAATGGATACAGCCCGATCAAAGTTCCAATCGAGAAGGTTATATGTATGACGACACTACAACTCTCGGGATTTATAAAGTTGGGGGTCACAGATAATATCGTTGGAATCACAAGCACCCGATTTTTGCAAAATGAGTCGATGAATGAGAGGTTGCAACGTGGCGATTTGGCTCGCATTGGCATAGAGGGTGAGTTTGACACAGAGGTTGTATTGTCGCTCGAACCAGATCTGATATTTGTGTCGCCATTTAAGCGAGGTGGATACGATGCTGTTGATAATCTAGGGATTCCAATGCTCGCATACCTTGGTTACAAAGAGCCGTCACCTCTGGGACAGGCTGAGTGGGTGAAGTTAATCGGGGTACTATTAGGCAGAGAGAGGGAGGCTAATAGCTGCTTTAATGAGATCGAAAAAGAGTATCTAAAACTAAAGAAATTAGTGGCAGATGTCAAGGATCGCCCAAAGGTCTTGAGTGGCGAGATGCACTCTGGGAATTGGTATGTTGTAGGTGGCGAGAGTGCTTTAGCCCAACTATTTAGAGATGCAGGTGGCGAATACTTTATGCACAATGATGACGAATCGGGAGGATTCTATGTAGATTACGAGACGGTATACTCACAAGGATATGATGCCGATTTTTGGCGCATTGTAAATAGTTTCGATGGAGAGTATAGCTATAAAGATCTGTTGGCAGCAGATGGGCGTTATCAAGATTTTGCCCCATTCAAGAAGCGACAGGTTATCTATTGTAACCTCCGCGAGGGTCCATTCTACGAGAATACCCCAATGGAGCCCGAAGTGGTGTTAGCTGACCTTATAAAGGCATTCCACCCTACCCTATTGCCCGATTATGAGGCTCAATATTATAAAGTTATGAGGTAACAGAATGGCTAGAGTAACAATTTCATATATTGTGATTGCGCTTCTTATCGCTCTCTTTTTTGGATTAAATCTCGTTCTTGGAACAATCAATATTCCACTAGAATCAGTGTGCGATATATTATCGGGAGGCGATGGCGGATCGGAGGTGTGGCAGAATATAATCTACAAATCGCGCATGCCTCAGACCATAACAGCTATAATTGCTGGTGCGGGGTTATCAATCAGTGGGCTACAGATGCAGACCGTATTTCGAAATCCTCTAGCTGGACCTTCGGAGTTGGGTGTTAGCTCTGGAGCTAGCCTTGGAGTAGCGTTTGTGATACTACTTTCGGGACGTATCGCTGGAGGAGCACTGAGTGGAATGGGGATCTTTGGAGAGGTGGCTGTAACGTCGGCTGCTATTATCGGAGCATTGGCAGTTATGAGCGTCATACTTACTATTTCGCAATATATCAAGGGAAATGTTACGCTGCTCATTATCGGAGTTATGATTGGATACATCGCAACAGCAATAATCGGAGTCTTGAAGTTCTTTAGCTCCGACGAGGATGTACATGGATATGTGATCTGGGGCTTGGGTAGCTTTTCGAAGGTTTCGGGTGGCAATTTAACACCATTTATCACGATGATGGCAGTATTAATCCCTATCTCATTTCTACTTATCAAGAGTCTGAATTTGATGCTGTTGGGTGATGGCTACGCTAGCAGTTTGGGGTTGAACACTCGCAGAGCTAGACGATGGATTATAATCTCAGCATGTGCCACAACAGCCATTATCACCGCATATTGTGGCCCAATCGTATTCCTTGGACTCGCTGTTCCACACCTCTGTAGAACGATCTTTGCAACATCGGATCATCGAATTTTGATGCCTGCCGTGACATTGATGGGCGCACTCCTTGCGATGGTATGTAATTTGGTGGCGCGAATGCCTGGTTTCGAGGGTGCACTACCGATCAACTCTGTAACGGCTTTGATCGGTGCACCAGTGGTTATATATGTACTTTTTGAACGTCACACAGGTGAGCAGATGGAGTAGCGTATGTTAAGAGAAGAGACAATATTACTAGAGTCGCTAACAATAGGTTACCGACAAAAAAAGGGCTATAAACATGTAGCCGAGAGTATCAACGCAACTGTATATAGTGGAGAGTTGACCTGCCTACTTGGAGCAAATGGAGTGGGTAAGTCTACCCTACTTCGCACCATGACCGCCAATCAGCCTATGATCGGTGGCGAGGTATATTATCTAGGGAAAAAGTTGTCGAGCTACACCCCTAAGATGCTCTCATCGATTATCAGCATAGTACTTACGGATCGTGTAGCGATCAAGAACTTAAGTGTGTCGGATCTTGTCGGAATGGGACGCAGCCCCTATACAGGATTTTGGGGAAATATCAGCGTTGCAGATCGCAAGATCATAGATGATTCGATCGAGATGGTGGGAATATCACACCTCAAACGAAGAATGATCCATACATTGAGCGATGGAGAGCGTCAAAAAGTGATGATTGCAAAGGCATTGGCGCAACAGACTCCGATAATTTTGTTGGATGAACCGACCGCCTTTCTTGACTTTCCAAGCAAGGTCGAGATGATGCAGCTTCTACACAGACTATCACGACAAACAGGCAAGACAATATTTCTGTCGACTCACGACCTCGATCTTGCACTTCAGATTGCCGATCGCATATGGTTGATGGATGGTAAGAGAGGTATGCAGATGGGGACTCCCGAAGACCTCTCGTTGGATGGCACTCTACGCGGATTCTTCGAACGTAAAGGGATCGCCTTTGACCCTGATAGTGGACTCTTTAGAGTTGAGAATATCTCTCGAAGCGAGGTGAAGATGACGGGGAAAGGCTATCGTTATCAGATGGCTCGCAAAGCGTTGCAACGCAATGGAATAGGTGTAGATGGAGAGGGTTGCAACACAACGATTGATATCTGCGAGGAGTCTATTGAGATTGTTATTGGTGGCGAGAAGAGGTGTCAAGTATACACCATCGAGGAGCTATTAAATATCATTGTAGCGTGATACTAATTTTTGGAGGGACAACAGAGGGACGCATTGCAGCCAAGGTGTGCGACATGGCTGCAAAGGGCTACCTATATGCCACAAAGGGCGAAGATCAGAGGTTGATATCCTCATATGCAGAGCAGATCTACGGTGCGATGAATCAGGTAGATATAGAGGCGGTTGTTAGTTCTAGATCCGTGGAGTTAATCATCGATGCTGCTCATCCATACGCAGAGACTCTGCATGCAAATATCGCACAAGCAGCGATGCAAACAGAGATCCCAACTATAAGATTCGAAAGGTTAAACAACACTCCAACCTACAAAAAACTCCGCTACTTCGAGACTCTCCAAGAGGTTGCAGAGCATATAAAATCGGAGAGTATTTACGATGTTTTAGCCCTTACAGGGGTAAAATCTGCCGCTATATTTGCCCCCATTGCAGAGAGCCATCGTCTAACACTCCGAATTATGGATCGAGAGGAGTCTCATCAAATTATAGATAAGGCTAACTTCCCAATAAATAGTATAATATATTACAGTCTAGGGGCTGACGATAACTACAACCTAAACAAAAACATAGGTGCAATCATCACAAAAGAGAGCGGAGAGAGTGGTGGTTACAACGAAAAAATACGCCTTGCAGAGTCACTTGATATACCAATATTTGTAGTCAAGAGACCCAAACTACCAAACTACACCTCGATAATCTATGGGGAGTATGGTTTGCGTCGCGAAATTGAGAGGCTACTCCCAAAATACTATGATCTCAGAACTGGATTTACAACAGGCTCAGCAGCGACAGCAGCGACTATTGCAGCTCTTAAAACCATCATATTCAAAGAGCAAACAGAGAGCGTCGAAATTATACTGCCAAACGGAGAGCCATACACTATTCCGATCCACTCAACAAAGATAGAGAGAGAGTTGGCAGTAGCAAGCGTCGTAAAAGATGGAGGCGACGATCCCGATGCAACACACAATATTATGATCGTTGCAAAGGTGGAGTGTCACAGATCCACAAATACAACAATTAACATCAAAGGTGGAAAAGGTGTCGGACGAGTAACTCTAGCAGGCATAGGCATTGAGGTTGGAGAGGCTGCAATAAACCCTGTACCACAAGAGATGATTCGAGATAATATCATTAAAGTTTTAAGAGATCTTAATTATGATATTCAGGTGGAGATCTCTGTTCCCGATGGCGAACATATTGCACAAAAGACATTCAATCCTCGATTGGGGATTGTCGATGGCATCTCGATTCTTGGCACTTCGGGTATTGTGCAGCCATTTTCATCCGAGGCTTTTCTCGACTCAATAGCTCGTCAGATTGATATCGTAAAAGCCTTAAAAGAGTGCACAATCGTAATAAACTCTGGGGCTATGAGCGAACGATATATCAAGCGATGCTACCCTGATCTTCCGCCTCAATGTTATATCCATTATGGTAATCTGATTGGGGATACACTGCGAGTTGCAGCAGCTCAGAATATAGAGCGTGTTGTATTGGGTGTAATGATTGGCAAGGCTGTAAAGCTCGCTGCGGGTGCACTCGACACCCATAGCAAACGAGTTGTATTGGATCGTGATTTTTTGATCTCCATTGCTCGAAAATCGGAGTGTACAGAGGATGTAATCTCACAAATTGAGAGCTTAACAACAGCTCGTCAACTCTGGGAGATTATACCATCTACAGATCACCCACTCTTTACGCTAATAAAGGAGTGTTGTTACACCCACTGTCGACCACTTCTACCCAATGGTTCGCTAACAATAAGACTCATTAGCGAACAGGGCGAGGTAGTATAGATTATCGTCTAAATATATGTTTAAAGCTATCGTCATAGAGCTTCGAAAGCCCTTGACGATTATCTATCGCCTCACCAACAACAATCATTGTTGTTAGGGTGAGATTATTCTCTTTGACGATTTTGGCTAGATTTATTAGCTCTCCACGATATATCTTTTCGTCGCGCCACGTAAGTTTATAACACGCGGCAATAGGTGTCTGTGGCGGATAGTGCTCCAAAAGATCTCGTTGAATATCATCCACTATAGATGCGCTTAAGAAGATACACATTGTACTTTGAGAGCGAGCCAATAGGTGTAGTTTCTCTTTGTCTGGCATTGGTGTGCGCCCCTCTCCACGCGTTAAAATTATGGTCTGCACACGCTCTGGAATTGTGAATTGAGAGCGCAAAGCTGCCGCTGCCGCTTGGAATGATGATATTCCTGGGGTTATATGGTATGACATAGAGTATTCATCGAAGTATGCCATCTGCTCCTGAATCGCACCATAGATACATGGATCACCCGTATGCAGTCGAACAACGAGAAGCCCTCGATCGTAGAACTCCTTCATTATCGCAAACTGCTCCTCTAGATTCATCGATGCCGAACTACGAACCACAGCACCCACCTTTGCACAGTGTGTTAACTCAATCGGAACGAGACTTCCAGCGTATAGAATTAGATCGGCAGCCTCCAGAAATTGGCGACCTCGAACCGAGACTAGATCTGGATCTCCTGGCCCAGCACCAACGATCTCGATATGTCCACCACGAATAGCCCCTCTCTCCATTGCAACAGCAAATGTAAAGTCATTACCCTCACTTAGGCGACCCTTTTGTTTCTCTAGGATCAACTCTCCACCACTTGATGCTGCAATTGCAGAGGACTCTGAAACCCCAGCGACCCCTGTCACCTCTGCAACCTTCTGAGATGGATTTTTCACCTCAATATCAGATAACTCTTCAACAGAGAATATATTTACACCTCCAATATCAAATCTTTGAGAGAGCTCCTTAATAAGCGGCTCATCCTTTTTTAGCTCAATTGTCGAGATTGACGCAATAGACTCCGCTGCGATATTATATTTTAACAGCTCATTTGCGATATAATCCGACACGCCATCTACCACACACTCTTTGCGACACCCCACCCCCATATAGAGTATAGCAGGGTGATAATATAGAGTATCAACTGTCGAGTCGGAGTATTTGCGAGGTGTTACAGCGATCAACAATTTATACTCGCTCTGATCTATCTTCGAATAATCATAATATATATCTACGTTTTCAGGCTTTGTGCGCTCCAAATATGCTGTCCCTCGATCTCTAACATCGAGCAATAAAGCCACCTTCTCACCATTAACAAGTGAATATATCGCACTATTTATCGACTCTGATTTGTATGACAGCCTCCAGCCAAACTCTCTGTCCAAAGTGTCGAGAGCCCACAAATTCTCACTGTCACTCTTTGTCGAAATTACCGCCTCACCACCTATAATGTGTGCAATGTCTCGTGTCAACTGGTTTGCACCACCGATATGCCCCGACAACAACGAAACAACATATCGCCCCGAAGAGTCAATATTGATAACCGCAGGATCGCTATACTTCGACTCAACAAGAGGAGCAATAAACCTAACAGCAATCCCCATAGCTCCAATAAATATCAGTGACTCATAGCTCTTAAAATTATCAGCCACCCACCTCGATAGAGAGTCGACTGTGGTCACACTATCTGCCTTGAAACGTGAAATTATTGGGGCATTATTTAACTCCGTTGAGATAATTTGTGCCATTGGGATGGCAGAAGATGAACTTACTACTATTGCGTGTTGTATCATATCTATTTTGTTGCCTTTAATATTGTTATCTGGTTGAAACTATCGAGAGTGATGGTTATCTCATCCTCGATTTTGAGTGATTGAGCAGTCGCCGCTGCATGGAATAGGTCGTAACTCGCCTGTGACACAGAGTTCATTGCAACCACACCACCAACTTTTAGTCGTGGTGCTATACGCTCCACTATTTCGTGAAGTTTACCTCCATGCCCACCGATAAATACACTATCGGGAGATTGTAGATTCTCTAACTCTGCCAACAGGAAATCTCCTACTCTGTAATCTATACCAGGAGTTCCTAGGTGTCGCATATTCTCCTCGATGATCTGATCGCACTTTTCACGAATCTCGAATGCGTTGATATGGAGATTTGGAAATTGCATCTTCGCCTCGATAGATATTGAGCCAGTGCAAAAACCTACATCCCAAAAGTTCTCTGACTCAGCGAGGTTTAATTGCGAAAGTGTTGCGAGGCGTATCATCCTCTTTGTTATCATCTTCTCGCGACCATCGAGCAGTTTGAACTCTCGATCTGGAATCCCAAAATATCTTTTACGCGGTGTTGTTTGTTGCAGAATCATGTTATTGGGGTATGCAAAATCACACTCTGCAACCTGAGCTACACTAAGCCTTTGAACCCTCTCTTTTTCACAATTTCCGAGTAGCTCACCGACCGATACAGAGTAGTTATCATACCCATAATCGACCATTCGTTGAGCTATTTTACGTGGAGTATGCTCTCTATTATCGGTCAACACCCCAATCATCTCATAGCCACGGATCAACGCCTCGTCGAATCTGTGCCATGCTCTACCCGTAAGAGATACGACGTGCATATCTTGATACGGTATAGTGAGGCTATGAGCCAACTGTTGCAGAGAGTTAAAATATGGGAATGTCACAACCTCAGCATCGGGTATAAGTCTTTGGATAGTCTGAGCAAATCCATAAAAGAGTGGATCTCCCGAGGCGAATACTACCACCTCATCATATGATCTATAACGCTCCATAAGGCTATCCATCGGAGGTGTGATATTGATCCACTCTGCACCCTTCGGAAGTAGATCCTCAACAATTTGATGGTGGCGCAGACCTCCCGAAAATACCTTACCACTATATATGATACTCTCAACCTCGGAACTAAATCGAGGTTGAGAGTTATCATCTATTCCTATGATATAAAATTTCATCGTCTATACATCTTTTCCTGGTCGCATCGCTTGGGCATCATCCAACGTCAGAATAGCGTTGACCAATGTTGCAGCCAGATTACTTCCACCCTTGCGCCCCTCAATGATTATCTTTCGCGTCTGTTCGAAGCTCTTTATCATATATTTCGACTCACGAACATTAACAAAGCCAACAGGAGAGGCTACAACACCTCGCGGTGAAGCTACCCCCTTACGCATTAAAGAGCACAATTCGATAAGTGCCGTTGGAGCGTTTCCAAAGACATATAGTGCCTCGGGGTGCTCTTTGACCGCTAAGCGAATACCAGCTTGAGTGCGTGTAATCTTGTGTGTCGAGGCGATATCTGCAACTCGTGGATCGTGTAGATAACACTTTACCTCCATCCCTAAACGCTCCAATGCAGCTTTGCGAATACCCGATTGAGCCATTGTTACATCGGTTATAATGGTCTTTAGTTCGCCTCGTTTAATATCATTATAGATCTTCTGAACAGCATCTTTGTCGGTGTACAGGATACTCTCCATATCGAAGTCAGCTGTTGTGTGTATTGCGTGCAACAGTGCCCACTTACGATCAAGGTCGATATCTCGATTCTTAAGCTCCGAATCAATTGTCTTGAAGCTACGTATCATGATCTGTTGACCTACGCCTGCATCCTCAACACCTCTGTTTCGATAATAACCTCGCGGTGTTATGATCTTCGAGTCGGGGGCGGTGAAAGATTGCGAGTTTCCAATCAAGATCACTGTAAACATATCGACATCCTCGATATCGAACTCTCGAAGTGTCGTTGAGACAACTAACTCCTCCTCGCGACCAGCATTTCTGACATACCCTACAGGGGTGTCATCTGCACGATACTGCAAAAATATCTCACGCAAGCGGTGCAACTGCCAATAACGCCCATGGCTCTTCGGATTGTATATTGCTGTGACAAAATCCGCCGATGCAGCGGCATGAATCCTACGATCTATAACCTCCCAAGGGGTCATCAGATCCGACAAAGAGATAATACAGAGATCATGTCCGATAGGTGCTCCAAAAAGCGATGCCGCCTTCTGGAATGCCGATATGCCAGGCAATACCACAACATCAACATCACTCTCTCGCTCATACTTCATCTCCATGATTAGTGGTGCCATGCCATATATGCCTGCATCTCCCGAGCTTATAACCGCCACACACTTGCCACTCTCTGCATACTCAAATGCAGCCTCTGCACGCGCAGCCTCCTGCTTCATCGCGGTATCGATACACTCAACACCCTCTGATATATAAGGGGTAATAAATTGGAAATAATGTTTATACCCAATTATAACCTCCGACTGTTGCAGTGCACTCATCACCTCAGGGGTGATCTCCGCCTTATCTCCAGGGCCTATGCCAACAACAATAATCTGACCACTATTCATAATTATATTATTCTATTTTCTACAAAGGTAAACGAAGTTGCGAGATCAACAAAATATTAAGGGGAATTATTAAAATTCCCCTTAATATTAGTGTTGTGTCCGATAAAAATATGCTACTTTTTAACCTTTGGTATTATCTTTTTAGGGATATCTAGCTTTTTATCGTCAGCCCCCTTTGCAAAGTTGCTGACATCATAGATATTCTTCTCGCCCCAAACAACCTCCAAACGACCATCTCCAAGGACAATATTACCCAACTTGTTGCGGAACCAAGCTGTAAGATCTGCATACTTAGGATCATTTGCAACGTTGTTACGCTCTGTTGGATCAACCCTCAAGTCATAGAGAGCCATCTCCGCCTCCTCTGGTGCGCAAGTCATTGCCCACTTAATATCTGAGTTAGGCATATTCTTAAGCGTTGCGATACCATTTCCTGGGCGGCTCTTCATCGAGAATGCAAAATCCTTAGCTCGCAAGAATGCACGGTTACCATATACATTCACCTCTCCAAGAACATAGTCACGAGGTGCAATAGTTTTGTTAGCTGTAACAGCCAAATCACGACCATCCAAGAAGTCGAAACGCTCCTCTGAGAGATCAAAACCAGCTGCTGCATAGAATGTTGGTGCAAAATCAACATACTCCGCAAAGTCGCTAACAACCTTTCCTGCTGGGAATCTCTTCTTGTCAGAAGATACCGCAATAATAGCTGTCTCGTTTGATTTCAGGTAGTTAGACCACTTAAAGTAAGAGCCCTGCTCACCCAAGTGCCATCCATGGTCTCCACACGCAAATACAATAATATATGGTTGGTTATTCTTCTCACAGTATGCCTTGAAATCATCCACTGCTCGACCGATCAACTCATCACCCATTGCACAGAACGCATAATAATCACGAATCATACGCTGCTGCTCATCAGCCGTAAAGTCGTAGAAGTTGAAGTTCTTATGCCATGTCTGCATCTGCTGAGGCATTTTATCGATCTCAGATGGATCAAAGATTGGTAATTTATAGCTCTTACCCTTAAACTTATCCTGATACTCCTTCGATGGCATTACAGGTGTGTGTGGGAAGTGGAAGCCCAAGTTAATAAACTGAGGTTTCGAAGTGTCGGGCCCCATCACCGTTTTTTTAGCAACTGAAGTATACTCTTTTCCTGGGTTATTGACATACTCACTAAATACTTCGCGAATACGTCCATCCTCTGTTTGGTCAGTTGGCATTGTGCTGTGTCCTGCCAAAGATGCAGCCAAAGGATTTTTACCAGGAATAATCATACCTTGCTGCTCATAGAACGCCTCACGTGCGATTTTATCCTCCGCTGGCTCATTAGCTGCATTCTTCTTGCTATAGAGTTTCAACACTGTCGATGGTGTGCCATCTGGATAGTGCCACTCAACGATTTTATCGTATGATGAACCCTTCTTAACATAAGGCTCAGAGAAGTCACCAACTCCAGCATGCTCGATTGTACGTTCCGATACCATAGTCTCGTAATGAGTGTCTTGGTATTGGAAAGTCATCGGTTCAGAGTACTTATAGATATAGTACCCTAACTTACCGAATGATGATGTCTGATATCCAGCCTCACGCATAATCTCAGGAACCATCGGATTAGCCTCATCATGCTCATTGTGCTTCATCTGGAAGTTAAAGCCTCCATTGTGATGTGGATATTTTCCTGTGTGCATAGATCCACGAGATGGGCCACTCAATGGGCTATTACAGTATGAACGTGTAAAGAGCACACCCTCAGCTGCCAATTTATTGATATTTGGTGAACTTACATATCCAAGTTCGCTCTCGCTTTTACCTGTTACAGCCCTGTTCCAACACTCCAAAGCGTCGGCACGTTGATCGTCTGTAATGATCCATAAAATATTGGGTTTCTGCTCCTCGGCAGCCTTTGCAGCGAACGACGCAACGGTCATTGGCACTGCTAAATATAATAGTTTATTCATTGTTTTTATTATTTAAGTAGGGTAAAATAATTATTGGTGTGTTTTTAAGAGTGCTATTGGAGATGAGATTTTTTGCTATTGAATTGAAAATATAAGTGGTTCTACATTGAGATTCAATAGTGAAAAATATCGCTCCAAGAGTACTTTTAAAAATATGGCGATAATTGTTTTACACTACTTATTAAACACCTGCATTGTTACTGTACTCACATGTCCACCTGCGTCTGGGAATGTCAAAGATATATCGTTATCAGCCCTCAACAGCGCGTAATCAATCGGAATCTCCAACACTCCGAAGAATGTCTCGCGTGCCATCTGGTCATCGCCTCGAACATTCGCTGGAATTGTGACAACTGTTCCATTAACCTTTAGGAGTGGTTGCAGAGATTTACCATGGTCACGACCTATACCCAGTCGCAAAACAGCCTCACCCTCAGCACTCTTTTTCACACCATTAATCTCGAATGTAATCTCTTTTTTCGGTGAAATAGACTTCAAATAATCTGTTGCGTAGTACTTTGTCTCCTCCATTAACTTGCTAATTTCAATCTCCTTAGCGTAGTTGTATACAACGATTGCGGTAGCCTCACCACCCAACGTAAATTTATCAAGACTCTTTAAATTCGAGACATCCAAGGTAGCCTTACCTCCGACTCCACCATCCAAATATAGATGACGCAACTCAATGCTCTTAGCACCCTTAGCCATACCATTAACCGAAAGATCAATCTCGACTGGAGCGTAATCAAGGTTATTAACGATAAAGTATGCAGTTTTGCCATCAACATAAGCATCGGTCAAAATATCTAGATTTGACGAATTAGTCTCGACACGTGTACCCTTCACATCCTGCCACAACTCATAGAATCGGATAGCATCTCCAAAGATATACTCACCAGTAAAGCTCTCTGGCTCATTTTCACGACGCATAATACGAGATGTGTGAGGCAGACCAGTCTGAGGATTGTAGCCCCAATCCGAACGCAACATATAGAATGGCATTGCGATATTGATATTATTTGCACGCGCCATAAACTGCATCATCATAGAGTTCATAGAGGTGATCTTCAACCAGTCACGATATGGCATCCATGGCTTGCGATTGAATTGGTGAGTCTGAGCTCCATACTCCGAGACCATAAGTGGCTTCACTCGCCCAAATTTAAGTTGGCTATACTGCTCGATCATATCCATTGTAGCCTCCATATTGCTACCTTTGCGCAACTTCTTGATCTTACCATCTTGACCATAGACAGGGAAATCATAGAGGTGGATACTCCAAAAATCCATATCCTCACCAGCGATATCCATAAACTCTCTCCAACGAACTCTCCAACGCTCAAAATCCTGCTCCTCGAAGTTCGGGAATGCTGTTACATAGCCTCCAATCGGCACATCAGTATATTTACGCGCCTCTCTAGCTACATTTTTGTGGAACTCCCACAACATTCGCATACTGCTCTTCGGGGCATCTTTCATATCATAGATATCCCACAATGGCTCATTGATGATCTCCATCCATACAGGCTTTCTCTCGCCAGTCGTACCACCTTCGCCATACGACTCCATTACATAACGACCATAAAACTCTCCCGATGCTGTTCCAAATGGATTCTCCGCTGTATCTTCAGTCGACAGAGCCCAACCGTTTCGAGTATTTGATCCATCGGGATAGAATGGAGAGAATTGATTACAAAGAATTAGATTCGAGTACTTTTCGTAGGGGTGAAGATCTGTTCTACCTGCATACCCCTCTCGCTTCTTCTCACCATACTCTTTTAGATACTCAGGATCTACAAATCCTGGACGAGATGGATCTTCGGTTGCAGACAAAAGAGTCCCCTTAAGACCTCCCGTATCGCGTCCCATATAGACATCATACTTCACAAGCATCTCATCGCGAAGATTCTCAAATGCGTTATCCTTATCCCAATACGCCTCTGTATGAGTTGCATGGAAGTTGATAAATTTAGGTCTATCAAAACTGTCGACATCTCCAACTTTGTGACGTGTGTCGAGATTCATCTCAACTGTCGCCGTCTGTGCCGAGGCTACACCTACCGATGCAACTGCCGCAGCAAGGGTCAAAAATAAAGTTCTGTTCATTGTTTATAGGTTTAAGTATGTTAATAAAAAAATTAAACCGATTTATTAGCGTCCGATAAAAATCCAACAAACCTTTGTAATGCGCTGTAATATAATAGATTATATATGTTTGTAAAATCAGGGGCTTACTTTTACCGATAGTCCCATTTGAGATACGAAATTGAAAATTTCGTCATCCTGAACTTGTTTCAGGATCTCAGCAAACGACAATACAACCTATATAATAACACAATGGTTTAATTAATGATGCAGGGGTCCTGAAACAAGTTCAGGATGACGAAATTTTCAATTTCGTATCTCAAATGGGACTGCTAGAAAAGTTTAATCGGATACTAATAAAACCGATTTTATTTTTTGCGAAATTATTTTTTTTCGTAGAATCTCACATAATCCACCTTCATACTCTTTCCATCAAGATCATCCATCACAGCACCTGCATAATCATCACTCAAAATTGCAAGACTTAGATAGATATTCGTTGGACTGATTATATCATCATGTTTATGTGTTCTAAGTAGCTTGCCATCGAAGTAGTAGCTGATCTCATTCTCATCCCACAACATTCCATAGGTGTGATACTCCTTCGAGAAGTCTACACCATTAGGGTAATCTCTATCGACTAACTCAACCCACTTCTTACCATTGTAGTACTCGATCTTGTAGTCGTATACGGTATGTTTATAGCGTCCCTTATACAACCAACCATTTGTGAATTGGATACAACCAACCTCCTTAGCTCCATCCAAATCAAACTCAATCCACTTTTCACCCTCAGCCTGTGCCGACCAAGATGCACCTGTGCCATCTGTAAGATTATTCACATTTGCACTCTTACCCCTAACGACACGACCTTTAGAGGTTGTAACGCCAGCTGTTTTAGCTAGATTCACCAAATCACTACGTTTCTCAATATCTTTGTAGTTCATCGGATTCTCTGGGTAACCATCCTTATTTAGTGCATAGATGCTAAACTCTCCAATATTTGTGATTGTATTGGCTCTGGACGAAAAACGGATCTTCTCCGCCTTGATGCCCCTCTTAAACTCATGAGAGTATGCTGGCTTGATATCCCCTTTGCCCATATTGAATAGTTCAGGCCATGTGTCGTGGCTTCCGTCTGGTTTCTTATCTGTCCAGTTATGGAAGTTAGTGTTGATTGTCGCTGGGTAGTGTCCCTCGTTTACATCCAACTCATATTTCTTCTCTCCTTTGCCAACTCCACCCGATGGCCACATCCAAAATGAGTTATTTGTACCCGTTGCTCCAGCATACTTATAACGGCACTCGTAATATCCGTAGTGGAACTGCTTCTTAGTCCAGATACTTGCAGCAGTCCAATCTTGACCACCCCTCTGCTCCTTCTTAATAACCAACTCCAAAATTCCATCACGCACAATGGCATTATCGCGCCAACGGCTACAGATCACCATACCACCCGAGCTGCTATTCTGCGCTCTCCACTCATTATCCAACTCGCTATTTGGATAATCAAACTCATCGCTCCACGACAACTCCCATCCATCCTTAAGGTCAATTGGTAGTTTCTGAGCCACTGCAATATTCATAATGCTAGCCGCCGCAAAGGTAGCTAGCATTAACTTTTGAATCTTCATAATATGTATGAACTATAATTATTTAGCTTGGTAGTTCTTACTCTCACTCTGACGCTTCTTGAATAGACCACCTAGGCTCTGATCGTAGTAAACATTTGGCTTGTGTGTGATAGTTGTCTGCTTGAAGATCGCATCGTCACAATCTTGGCTCAAATCACAGTCGAAACGTACCATTGTAGAGTAACGCTTACCTGTAGGCCCAACATTATTAAGGATATGGCACATTCCCCAAGTCACACCGCGACCATCTTTAGTGTTGGTAAAGGCATCTGGAGTGAAGCATCCTGCTGCTGTTGGAGCCAACGACACTACACACTGAGGTGTAAAGTTGATTCCATCTGGAGCGAACTGAATTGTCTCACGCTCATTTCCATCACGAATTGCAAGGGCTGCGATACCGCCTTTGTATGGCCAATATGTTGTCTCGTGACCTGTATTCATAACTGGGTTCATCTCGCTCTTAACAAATGGTCCAAATGGATCCTCTGCAATAGCGACACCATGGCAAACTGCATATTTGTCTCTTACATCTGGCCACTTATTGAATGCAGACTTGAAGTATAGATAGATCTTGTCATTGTATACAATTAGGTGTGGATCTTGAGTCTGATCTTTATCCCACTCGCCTTCGCCTCCGAAAGGAATTGTCTGCTTCTGAGTGTATGTCCAAGGTCCATTAGGAGAGTCAGCATGCGCCATTGAGATAGGACACCAGTCACCACGCAAACCACTAGGCTCGTTGAAGATCTGGAAATATAGATAGTAGCGACCCTTCCAAACCAAGATATCAGGAGTAGCCAAACTTCTCCAACCAAACTGTGGTTTTGGAGGACGAGCTACAGCGCAACCCTGCTCCTTCCAAGTGAAACCATCCTCACTTGTAGCGTACCAGATATCGCACAAATCCCAATCTGTAGATGGGATCTCATCTGTAGCCTCATCTGCACGACTTGCACCAATTGGGAAGTATTTTGTATCGCGCTTAGTATACCAAATATAGTATTTGCCATCTACGAAGATTGGACGAGATGGGTCACGACGCGACACCAAACCGCTACCGTTGTCGTTATCAAATCCCTTTAGCTCCGTATACTTAAACGTTGTATAGAACTCATTATCCTGAACACGAGGTGTTGGATAGTTGTCGAACATACGAGCTGTTGCTGCACTGACAGGATAGTCAGGCTTCTCGGTTGGCATAGCGTGAGGGAAGACCTTGATCTCCTTTGCCTGCTCTGCTGGCTGCTCACCCTGTGCACATCCCATAAGAAGGATAGAGAGAGCCAAATAGGTTAGTTTTTTCATTTGGTTTGAATATATTAAATTAATAAACTAGTTTTAGGGTTTGTGTATCATCAACTCAGCCTGTTATGCCATTGTTGCTTGATGCAAAGATAGTAAATTTATTATAGATAAAAGAGTGGTAAAAAGAGTTTTTTTGCGTTGTATTTGATAACAACCCTATATTTTCTCCTCTTCATCAACCATATAACCACTACTTGCAGCCTCCTCACCAGCATATTGAGTAGGCAAGACACCAAACATCTTTTTGAATCGACTTCTAAAGGTTGCAACATCATTATAACCAACAACGCAGGCGATCTCCGATACACTCATCTGTTTTTGGAGCAGCAATTTTGCGGCATATTTTAGCCTTATGCTTCGCAAAAACTGACTACTCGTCTCTCCCGTAATAGCCTTAATCTTTTGATTGAGGTATATACGCGAGACTCCATACTCTGTCGCGATCTGCTCCATACTCAGATCAGCATTGCCAATATTAGCCTTGATAATCTTAATGATCTGATTCAGACACTTAAGATCCGCAGGGCTATTTGCAATCTCTTCGGGGTTGACGATAGATTGCCTCTTAAACTGAGCCTTCATAATCTCGCGATTTCGAAGTATTGTCTCTATCTTGCCTCTAAAGATCTCCATATTAAATGGCTTCTCTAGATATCCATCTGCACCACCGATCGTAAAGCTGTCTATCTGGTTCTTGACAGTTGAGTTTGCCGTAAGCACCATAATAGGGGTATGACTCACCGCCTCATTTGCCTTAATCTGGCGACACATCTCAATACCACCCATCTTAGGCATAACAATATCTGTGATAACCAACGATGGTAGCGATTCAAGGGTCTTAGCAATACCCTCCTCTCCATCCTTAGCCGTTATAATGTTATACTCACCCTGCAACTCCCGACGCAGTTGAGCTCGCAAGGTCTCATTATCCTCAACAATCAATATTGTCGCTTGCTTTTTATTGTGCTTCACCAGAACTGAACGATCTTCTGTTCGAGGCTTACATGGCTCCTCTGTTAACTCTGCAACATACTCACTCTCTGAGATCGGAAGCTCGATATGACACACAAAGTAACGATCAAGTTCGCTCTCAAAATGCATCGTTCCACCATGCAGTTCTATGATACTCTTACACAGCGCAAGCCCTATACCGCTCCCGACACCTTGATTGTTACGAGCCTGATAGAATCGTTCAACTAAATGTGGAATATCATCGGGATGCACACCACACCCACTATTATATATTGAAACCCCGACCCTATCTTCACCTCTCCTATCAATAGATATCTCAATTTTATTGTTCGATGGAGTGTGCTTAAATGCGTTGGATAGTAGATTTACAACCACCTTTCCAAACATATCAATATCTATCTGTGCAGAGATGCTCTTCTCCGTAGTTCCAAATTTATACGATATATTTTGCGTCTCAGCTAATAGATTAAAGTGTTCATAAAGTGAGCGAACATACCCTACAACATCCACACATTGAAGATTTACCCTCTCATTATCGCTCTCGATCTTTCCAAATTCCAAGAGTTGATTAATGAGGGTCATCAATTGATCGACATTGTATCTCATCTCCGCAAGATCTGCCGCAAGCTCCGCATCATCGACACGTCGCAACACCCTATCGAGTGGGATATTTATGAGTGTAAGCGGTGTGCGAAATTCGTGTGATACATTCATAAAGAAGTCCAACTTATAGTTTGTGATCGCCTCTATATTAGCCCCAATAAAACCCGAGTACAAAAAATGTCGAAAAAAAATATTATATTTGTGTGCTATGGGAGAGAAAAAAATGACATCGAAGCTAAAAGGCGAGGCGGTACTTCGTCTTTT
>JBCQUC010000097.1:0-5135 GCA_047174275.1 Rikenellaceae bacterium
GATGGGCGTAGTAGGTGCAAATGCACAGAGCAAGGAGATGGCAGAGAGTAAGGTTGCGCCACCTCCACACAGAGCCACAACGATGGATATTAAGGCGGTGGAGGCGGAGGCTGTTGCCGACACAAAGATCTCGCTCACCAAAGATGTCTACGATATCAAGGAGAATGGCGATCTCTACCAAGGTCTCACCAAGCGCATAGGCTTTGATAGAATGGTAGCCCCTCACGGACTCGAAGTGACCTACGACAAGACTGTTCACGTCATCTTCCCAAGTGCGGTGAAGTATGTCGATTTAGGTTCACCCAACCTTATCGCTGGCAAGGCGGATGGGGCGGAGAATGTTATCCGTGTGAAATCTACGGTCAAGACCTTCCGTGACGAGACCAATATGTCGGTCATCACCGATAACGGCAATTTCTACACCTTTAACGTGAGGTATGCCGAAGAGCCTTTGTTGCTTAATGTCGAGATGGTGGACTTCATCCACGATGGCTCTCAGGTGAACCGACCAAACAACGCACTTGATGTCTACCTCACAGAGTTGGGTAGCGAGTCGCCAAAGCTCGTCCACCTGATTATGGAGTCAATCCACAAGAACAACAACCGAAAGGTGAAGCATATCGGATGCAAGAGATTTGGGGTGCAGTACCTTTTGAAAGGTATCTATACACACAATGGATTGCTATACTTCCACACGGAGCTGAAGAACCAAACCAATGTGCCGTATGACATCGACTTCATCACCTTTAAGATTGTCGATAAGAGTGTAGCCAAGCGTACAGCGATGCAGGAGCAGGTGATATTTCCTCTGAGAGCCTACAACTATGCTGTCAAGGTGGCAGGGCGAGATAGTGAGCGCACAGTATTTACAATGGACAAGTTTACCATCCCCGATGATAAGCAGCTCGTAGTTGAGATGCACGAGAAGTCGGGCGGTCGTCACCAAACCTTTGTCGTGGAGAACTCCGACATCGTGCGTGCCGAGGTGATTAACGAGTTGCAGGTGAAGTAGTATGAGGAGGGCTTTATTCATAATGGTAGCGTTGGTGGCACTATGCACAACAGCATCGGCACAACGCTACCTGCCCAAGATGCAGGGCATAGAGCTACGAGGCGGAGTAGTCGATGGCTTTAGTGACGGTGGTAACTGCTACTTTGGCATTGCACACTCCACCTACACCAAGAGTCAAGATCGGTGGGTCATCGGAGCTGAGTATCTCCAAAAGGGGTACGACTACAAGGATATAACAATCCCCAAGGCACAATTCACAGTCGAGGGTGGCTACTACTTGATGTTCCTCTCCGACCCCTCCAAGACCTTTTTCGTAAGTATCGGAGGCTCTGCCTTGATGGGTTACGAGACATCGAATTGGGGTAAAAAGCTACTCTACGATGGTGCAACACTGAGAAGTGAGGATAGCTTCATCTCTGGTGGAGCGGTGACGCTCGAAGTGGAAAGTTACCTCACGGACAAGATAGTACTACTCATCAACGCACGAGAGCGAGTGCTTTGGGGCAGCTCCATCGGACACTTTCACACTCAGGTAGGTGTGGGACTAAAATTTATAATCAATTAAAAGCAAAATGAAACATATCTTTTTATCATTCGCTGCATTGACAGCGATACTCTGCACCTCGTGCAACAAAGAGAACGAGGGCATACCAACTGCTCCAAATAGTAGCGACACAGAGGCGGTCTCTCTATCGCTGACACTAAGTACTGACGACACTCAAACACGAGCGTTTTTCGACAATAGCACATCATTGGAGGCGTGGGAGAAGCAGCTCACCCAGACAACTATTCTGGCGGTTGATGTGCAGAGTGGAGCTATCCTTGCTCGTCGAGACCTTACGTCGAGTGAGTTGCAGTCGGGGCAGGCAACCTTGTCAAGCCCCAATCTTATCGAGGGTGAGTATGTAGTTGTTGTGGCGATTGCAAACATCGATGTCCCACAGGACTTTACCAATTTTTGGAATCTCACAACTCTGATAAGTGATTACAGCATCATAGAAAATAATGGAACATTTGCAGAGGTGGCGTATGGATCAAAGCGAGACGATGGATTTATAATGACTGCCGATGCAGGAATTACGCTCGCAGCGGAGAATAACAACTGCAACCTAACGCTAAAGAGTGACGTAGCAAAGGTGGCAATGAAGTTATCTATATCAGATAAATTCAACGACACCTATGCTGGTAGTCTAAAGGTGAATAGCGTCACCGTTAGCGACACTCCAATGAAGATTAACGACGATGGCACAACAATGACCCACACGCAGACTTCGGTGTTGTCGGGTACGCAGTATCAAAATCTATTCTACGTGCTTCGAAGCACTCCAACATTTACAATCAATGCGACCTATGATGGTGATGGCAACTTTGCAACCACATCAGATCAGAGAGATGTAACGTACACTTTGGTTCTCGAAACGGACTATGGCACACCACTAACATTGACTGCCCACTCATACTATCGCATAACAGGTATCATCAACGGCTTGGATGACGACGCAGCATCTACCAATATTACATTTACCGTGAGCGATTGGGGAAGCACCAATAACTTCGATGTCGAGGTATAAACAATTAAATAGGGCAATATTGCCACCACTAAATGTCGTGCAAATGAGAGCAGAGCCAAATTTATTTGAGCTATGCCGAGTGCAGCCGATATTCAGTCCACTAAAAATCCATTTTTAACAGCTACGAGAGTAGCACAAAACCATTTTATTTAAGATATGAAAAAGATTATTTTTTCAATGGCTGTAATGACAGCAACACTTTTCGCCTCTTGTTCAAAAGATAGCGACACCATCAATCAGGAGCTTTCAACACCCATCGAGGGAAGTGTCGTAAGCCTATCATTCGTAGAGGAGAGCAGCACAACTCGTGCATTCTTCGACGACAAGGCTGCGGCAGAGGATTGGGAGAAGGAGTTATACAGCGTAACGATCTTTGCGTTCGATGCCTCAGATGGTAGCTTGATTGTTAGGCGTGATTTCAGCAAGACTGAGATGGACAATAAGGAGAGTGTCTTTGCCCTACCTGGCACATCGGCAGGAGATAATGTAAATGTCGTTGTTGTTGCCAACTGCGACATTCCAATGAGTACAGTAACGCTTGCGACTTTGAAGGCTACAGTAAATAGTAACCTGTCAGATTACAATGGCACATTCTCAGAGGTGAGTACAGATGCAAAACGTGATGACGGATTTGTGATGACATCTTATAACGATGTTACTGTCTTGGCTGGCACAACTATCATCAAGGCTACACTGGAGCGCACAGTAGCAAAGGTGGCTATTGAGATGGCGTTGGCGGAGGGCTTCTCTGATCGTTACTCTGGAGATGTGCGTATTGAGAGCGTTAAGGTGAGCAATACGCCATCGACCTCTACTCTGCACAGTACATTCCCATTTGCATCAACACCTAATAAAGATTACTCTTTTGTGCAGACTCCAAATAGTGCGTCGGGTACGTTTCAGAACCTCCTATATATCTATGAGAGCGATAAACCAACTTCGGATAGCGAGAAGGTACTTCTAACTATCGAGGCTACATACGATATGGATGGAGACTTCACGACAACAACGAACGATCAGACACCGATGACCTACACAATGACATTGGAGGATGACGACATCGAAAAGGTGGAGCGAAACAGCTACTATCGTATCAGCGGTACAATCAGCGGTCTAAGCGGCTCGGATGCCGAGATTAGAATCACCGTATCGGATTGGTCGAATGTGACAGATAAAGATGTTTCACTCGGTAACTAATCATTTTATAGATGGTGAGTGGGCAACCATTCATCATCTATTATTCACCATCAAAATTTCAATTTATGAAGAGATACATAGTTATGATGGCAGTCGCTATGGCTGCAATATGCACATCGTGTTCAAAAGATGATGAGGTGACGCAGGTAGCACCACCCACCACATCAACTAATTCAGAGGTGACGATTAAGTTCTCAACCGATGAAATCACAACAACACGAGCATTCTTTGATGAGAGTGCGGAATCGGAGGCTTGGGAGAAGAGCATCAGCAAGGCAACACTGCTAATCGAGCGATATGATGACACAGCGCAAACTCTTATTGAGAGGATATATCGAGTGCTAACGTCCGATCAGATTGCCGCAGGGAGCATAACAGTCGGCTTGACAGGCGCAAATACAGGCGACCTAATCGTCGTGGCTGTGGGTGCGAACTTCGATATTCCAGAGGGTACAGCAGCTCTGGCGGTAGAGAGGACTATCATCAATACGATGGATATGACAGAGTACAATGGACCATTCGAGCAGGTTAGCACAGGCTCGATACGTCCAGATGGTTTTGTTCTTTTTGGTTATAATGTATTAGAAGTAGTGAGCGGTAACGCTATCGTAGCAGACCTGCAACTCAAAAGACAAGTCGTAAAGATTGCTATACAGGCAACCATCTCTGACAACTTTAATAACCCATCTGTTTTCTTAGGTGATTTAAGAGTAGATGACATTACGGTTCGCAGTACAGATTATTATGATTACAACTTTGACTACTGCTTCTCATTCAACCAAGCGTCGTATAAGAGTGGAAGCTACTATCAGAACCTATTTTATATAGATCACTGTTACAGAAATGATTTCACAGTCTCTGCTACCTATGATGCCGATGGTAACTTTAACACAACGACAGATCAGACCTCTGTAACCTACGTCTTTTCGATAATGAATGATTATGGTGGTATGATAGAGTTGTTGGATAATCAATACTATCGAGTAAACCTCACAATCAACAGTATGGAGACCACCGATGTTAGTGTCTCTATTTCGGTTGCAGATTGGGTGTCAGTAGAGGATCAGACAGTAGAGATTGGATAAAAGCATTGCAAGGCGACGAAATTTCAAAGATGCCAAGGTGTCTACTTCGGTCACGTACAAATGTACGCTCTCTCAGCAGCCCCCTCACCATCTTCAAAATTTCATTCACCTATCAATGCTTTCTAAAACGAAATTGGAATTTATGAAACACATATTTATAATGATGACTTTGCTATGCTCCCTCGTGGGGTGTAGCAAAGATCCTCTCGACGATATTTCACCACCCAAAGAAGATGGTCTATCGGCAGTAACCTTTGGTGTTGTATCCAA
>JBCQUC010000029.1:0-27006 GCA_047174275.1 Rikenellaceae bacterium
AAGATAGTGATTGTATCTTTATTTTCAAATTTGATGCGGTTGCCCTAGTACACTCTCGATAGTGTAGCACAACAGACGATAAAAATCTGCAACGCTACTGATCTGCGCCCTCTCGGCTGGCGAGTGTGGCGAGACGATTGTTGGCCCAAATGAGATCATATCTAATCGAGGGTATGTCGCTCCGATCAATCCGCACTCCAAACCTGCATGAACTGCCAAAACCTTTGGCTCACTGCCAAATAGCTCTCGGTATCCCTCTTTCATAATATTCAAAATTGGAGATGCTGTATTTGGCTGCCAAGCTGGGTGGCTACCATCACACTCCACCTCGGCATCTGCAAGTTCAAAGACCGATGCGATATGATCCGCAAGTGCGATCTTCTCGCTCTCCATCGATGAACGGACAAATATTGTCGCTGTAGTCTGCTCCCCCTCGCTTCGAATAACACCTAAATTCGATGAGGTTTGAACCAACCCTGGGATATGGTTCGACATGCGATAGACTCCATCGGGAGCTCCTGCGATAGACCACACCATACACGATGCAGCATTATCCTCGATCATACACTCAGGGTACTCAATCTCGCTAAGCGAAACCTTGATCGAGCTCTCTACAGGTGAGTGCTCTTCAGCTATCGTCTGCTCATATCTTGCTACTTGTTCTTCGAATAGCTCAAGGTCATCGTTTTGAATTAGAATATCGACATACGCCTCGCGTGGAATCGCATTCTTCAACGATCCTCCATCAACAGCGGCGATCAAAAGATCTAACTTCGTGAATCGCAAAAATCTAAATAGTAGTTTAATGGCGTTTCCACGCTGTTGGTCGATCTCGATTCCAGAGTGTCCTCCGCGAAGCCCTCCAACCATCAATCTGCGAGCTACATAATCCTCGCCTTGGGGTGTCGGGATAAGTTCATGGTCGAATGTTACGATCAAATCCAGACCACCAGCACACCCAATGCAGAGCTCTCCATGCTCCTCTGTATCGAGATTGAGCAGAATATCCCCTCTGAGTTGGTCGGCAGTGAGGGCATATGCTCCATCCATACCTGTCTCTTCGCTCGCTGTAAACAGCAGCTCTAGATCTCCATGTTTTAGCGTTGTATCTTCCAATATTGCAAGTGCTGCCGCAACCCCCAAGCCATTATCTGCACCAAGTGTTGTGCCATCGGCACGCACCCAATCACCATCTATATACCCCTCGATCGGGTCACTCTCGAAATCGAATACCTTATCACCATTTTTTTGAGGTACCATATCTAGATGAGCCTGCAAGATTACCCCTTTTCTCGACTCCATACCCTCTGTTGCCCCCTTTCGGACAATGACATTCCCTGCACCATCGACCTCGCTCTCAAGCCCCAACGATGTTGCAAAGTTTGTGATGTATCGCCCCAATGCTGCCTCGTGTCCCGATGGGTGAGGTATCGCCATTATATTCTTGAAGTGTCGCCAAACCGCTTGCGGATTTAGTGTCTCGAAGTCCTTATTCATAACCATATTATATATTTACCTTTTCAAATGCTGCAACAATCGCCTTTACCAATGGATGGCGCACAATATCTCGTTTATCAAACTCCACCATCCCAATACCTTGCACATTGCGAAGGCTCTCCATCGCCGTTACAAGTCCGCTATCTCGCTTATTTGGAAGGTCGATTTGTGTCATATCTCCCGTAACCACAAACTTTGCCGAACGCCCCATACGGGTCAAAAACATCTTGATCTGGGAGAATGTTGTATTTTGAGCCTCATCCAAGATCACAAATGCAGAGTCCAGTGTTCTACCACGCATATATGCTAAAGGTGCTATTTGAACCGTCCCCTCCTCCATATACTTTTGTAGCTTTGCTTGAGGGATCATATCGTTAAGTGCATCGTAGAGCGGTTGTAGATATGGATCTAGCTTCTCTTTCATATCACCTGGCAAAAATCCAAGTTTCTCACCTGCTTCAACCGCTGGACGGGTCAAGATTATACGCTTCACTTGACGCTCTTTGAGGGCTTTGACTGCCAATGCTATCGCGGTGTAGGTCTTACCCGAACCTGCTGGCCCAACAGCGAACAGCAGATCGCTCTTTTCGTAAAGTGAGACTAGCTTTTGTTGGTTGGGAGTTCTTGCTCGGATTATATTTCCGCTATTTCCATAGACTATAACATCCTTGTCGACTCTCGTCTCAACCTCGATCTTTGTGCCTGAGAATGCCTGATCTACAACTGTTGCAGAGATATGTCCATACTTTAGATAGTAGGCGACAAGCCCCTCCAATCGTCTCTCGAAACGTGCAGTCTGCTCCTCCGATCCAACAACTTTGAGCGACGAACCTCGCGCCACAAATCGCAATTCGGGATGCAGTTCGCGAATCTGTTCGAGGTGGCACTCGTGCGCACCATACAACTCTCGTGGGTCGATCCCCTCCAGTTCAATCTCTTTGAAGCTCTCTGTCATAAAAAATCCTTAAAATCTATATCCAATATTAAAGCTATAGTTGTAAAATCTGTACTCATGCTCCGAAGCTCCACTATGCCACTCCGAATCAATCGAGACAAAACGACCAGTGTATCGTGCATCAATAATGAAGCGTTCTCTAACGGTTGCGCTAAATCCCAAGACATAACCCAATGTCGACTTTATCGGGCCAAAGTCCTCTACACTATCATTAGAGTCTAGTGGACGATACTCCGAACTGCTCATCAACGAGAATGATGGGCCGATGTTAAATCTAAAGTAGTCGGCAAAACTCACCGCCAATATAATCGGCATCTCGATACTGTTATTCACCAACTCCCCCTCGCTCTCATAGTAGTTATGGTAGACATTCGACTTATTGTGTTGATACCAGATCTCGGGCACTATCTCGAACATCCCCATATCAATACCCCACATCATACCCAATTGATACCCCACGGTATTGGTGACATCAACGAGCTCCTGTTTGTCGGACATCACTGGAACATTGACTCCAGCCATAACTCCATATACCATTCCATACTTCGGGCCCTTCAATGTTATATTATCTCTAATATCCTGAATATTATAATCATCACTATAAATCTGTGCTGAAATTGGTAGACAGAGCCCCATAAAGAGTGCCAAAAGTGCTATTTTAATCCTCATAATCGAATACTTTTCTGATTTTTTACTCCCCAAAGATACATTTTTTTAGTCAATAGAACGTTATATGGATAAAGATATTTCACAAATAGCAGAGAAGTGTTTAAAATTATCAATAAAAAGCAGTATCTTTGCAGCTCAGTAATAATTAATTATAATAGTAATTTCATGGCATTAGTTGCAATAGTTGGTCGTCCCAACGTTGGTAAGAGTACACTTTTTAACCGTCTCGTAGGTGAGCGCAAAGCGATTGTCGATGCTTCGGCTGGCACAACGCGCGATCGTCACTACGGAAAGACCGATTGGTGTGGTCGCGAATTTTCGATTATTGACACTGGTGGATATGCAGTGAACTCAGACGATATCTTCGAGGATGATATTCGTCGTCAGGTTTTGTTGGCAATAGAGGAGGCGGATGTAATCTTGTTCCTTGTTGAGGTGATGACTGGTGTTACCGATCTGGATCAGATGGTGGCAAATGTGTTGCGCCGCACCAAAAAGAAGGTGATATTGGTCTGCAATAAGATAGATAATAATAACCAGCTCTATATGACTCACGAATTTTACTCACTTGGAATTGGCGATGAGATATTTGCAATTTCGTCGATGAGTGGTTCGGGAACTGGTGATTTGATGGATGAGATTGTGAAGTCTCTGCCCGAAGATACATATGCCGATGAGTTGGATGACTCTCTGCCTCGTATCACAATCGTTGGTCGTCCAAATGTTGGAAAATCATCGATCACAAATGCACTCCTTGGAGAGGAGCGAAATATCGTGACCCCGATAGCTGGAACAACACGTGACTCGATTCACGCTAGATACAATAAATTTGGAATGGATTTCTATCTTGTAGATACTGCTGGTATGCGCCGCAAGAATCGCGATATGGAGGATCTGGAGTTCTACTCTGTGATGCGTTCGATCCGCGCAATTGAGGCGTCGGATGTATGTATATTGATGCTTGATGCTCAACAAGGGTTGGAGTCTCAGGATCTGAATATCCATAATTTGATTGTAAGAAATCGCAAGGGTTGTGTCATTGTTGTAAATAAGTGGGATCTGATCGAGAAGGATGCTAACACCATGAAGAATTGGCGTGAGCAGCTCGAAAGGAAACTCGCTCCATTCAATGATATTCCAATTATATTCACTTCGGTGCTCAACAAGCAGCGTATTTTGGATGTATTGCAGACTGCGATCACTGTATTCCAGAGTCGTAAGCAGCGTATCGCAACACACGCACTCAATGAGTTCTTCTTGCCTCTTATCGAGAACTATCCACCACCATCAACAAAGGGTAAGTATATCAAGATCAAGTTTGTAACTCAGCTTCCAACACCGACCCCTCAATTTGCATTTTTCGTGAATCTTCCGCAGTATATCAAAGATCCATACCGCCGATTCCTAGAGAATAAGATGCGTAATGAGTGGAACTTCTCGGGAGTTCCGATTCAGATCTATTTCCGCCAGAAGTAAGATATAAAAATGGCAGCTACCACACAAAAGGTTAGCTGCCATTTTTGCATATTAGAATAATTACGACTACTCAAAACCTGCCGCCTCCATGATCTTCTTTGGGATATCGGAGTTTTCGTAGTAGCCCGAAAATAGCTCCTCACCTGCTCCCATTGCAAATACAGGAACTGGAACAGCCGTGTGAGCATATGTCGAGAACTCTAGACCAGCCTTGTTGTTTAGAATGCTGAGGCATGTTGCTGTGAGAGGATCGTAACCACCAAATGTCATAAGATATGTATAGACATCATCATAACCGACATTGTCAACTATAGTGCCGCTCTTGCTCTGTTCGTAAGCACTCGCCAACAGTGTCATCTCGTAGGTAGAGAGCTCATTTGAACCAGCTGAGTATGAAGAGTCCGAACCATCTGTTACATTGTTTACAAGTCCGAATGACTCTGCAATATAGACCATAATATCATCGAAGCTAGCTCCTGCGTCGATCTTCTCGTTAGCAACAATTGCAAACTCTTGATACGACACAGTTTGACCTATAAGAAGTTCGAATGCACTATTGTAGCTTGTCCCTGCGAATCCAAGTGTAAGACCTCCTGTATCGTGGTCACCAGTAACTACAATAAGTGTCTCATCTGGGTATCTGTTGTAGAACTCTACAGCCTGACCAATAGCGTTGTCAAATGCAACCATCTCATATGCAATTGTTACAGCGTCGTTAGCGTGGCAAGCCCAATCGATCTTTCCAGACTCAACCATCATAAAGAATCCATCCTCTCCCTCCAGAATCTCTGCCCCCTTGGCTGTAAAATCAGCAAGCGTAAGGCGGTTATTGTCGTTTGAGAGAATATCGCTATTGAAGTCGATAGAGTATGGAAGAGCCGAACCGTCGGATGTGTTCTGATCCTCAGCCAACATCTGAAGTGTCGCGATAACAGGTTGGTTTTGTTGTCCAACCAACGCATTGAACGCCTCGGTATTTGTCACATATTTAAACCCCTTTGTCTCAGCAAGTGCCTTATATGCAGAGTATGCAGCAGCCTTATCCGAAGAGATCCCTGTATGCGTATCCCACTTTACAGAACCACCTCCGAAGTAGTCGAAGCCTGTATCTAGAAGTTGATAACCGATATCTTGATAGTTGCCACGATTTACCGTATGAGCATAGAAGCAGGCTGGTGTAGCGTGATCTATCGATACGCTAGAGACAATACCTACCTTCATTCCACTATCTTTTGCCATCTCAGCTACGGTTTTGAGTGGAGTTGAACCATCATCTGCGGATACAGAGACATAGTCGATATTACCCTTTTCACCCGTTGCCAATGCTGTAGCAGCTGCGGCAGAGCATGTAATGTAACGGTTGGCAGCGTAAGTAGTCGCCATACCAACTATTGGCATATCGCGAATGTTCAGATCTCCAATGCCTACACTCGCTCTTGTCGTTGCGCTGGTTTGAAGCTCACACCTCTGCTCGAATGCCTCATAGAATAGACACGCCTCCGCAAGGTTGATCTGAGCTGCTGACATACCATCACCAATGAAGAAGAATATATATTTAGCCTTTGTCTCTGTTGAGGTTGATTCGTCACTGGTTGTGTCGTCTATATTTATATCGGGCTCTGGTTCTGGATCGGGTTCTGGATCAGTTGTTATAGAGTCATCATCAGTTGTATCATCTACATTTGTATCTGTAGAGAGCTCTGTATCTACATTATCCTCGGAACAAGAGATAGCTATGGCTGCAAACATTGCAATCATAGCTATCGTTTTTATAAATTTTTGCATATATTTTGCATTTTTTATTACTTGCAAACAATCGAGACTTTCTGCGATGGAACTCCATCGGCACTGATCGTTACATTTACTGCTCCGCGCTTCTCTCTGTTCGATTGAACGATCGCAAGGCAACGACCCAAATGAGTTACTACATTATCGCTCTGGAAATCTTGCGTGCTCTGATTCCAACCACTATCGACACCCAAAAGTGTAGCATCACCCTCCATTTTGAATGTAATTTTCTGCTCATCTACACGAACTGGAACTCCATCGGCGTCGACCAACTGCGCAACAATATGCGCAACATCATATCCGTCAGCCGCCAATTGTGACTTATCAAGATCAACAACAATAGCTGCCGCCTTGCCTGCACTCTTCAACTGAGTAGAGATCTCGCCAGCCTTAGCCTCCAACACTCCAGCTGCAAAAGGAACCTCCCAACGTAGGATCAGATCATCTTGGTTGTCTGCGAGTTTTTTCTCACCCAACGACTCTCCATTAAGATATAGAGTAGCTGAAGGTTGGTTTGTTACAACCTCAACAACGACCATCTCGCCATCTTCGTAGTTCCAAACCTCATTTGACAGGTAGTTATTCCAGTTTGGATTTGGTTTCTTAGGTTTTTTAGTCGTTTTAACCTCCGCTTTGTGAGTCTGTATAGCGACACTTGGCTCATCACACCAGATACTCTTGAAGTGGTTGAATCCAGCCTTTTTGAATCCCGCAAGGTCGAGCATATCTCCATGCCACGCCTTTTGAGGCCAGTCATTAGTCGACTCACCCATATAGTCGATTCCTGTCCACATATACATACTAAACACCATCGGATTGTCGGTGATCGAACGCCACTCACTTAGGTATCCGCTATTCTCACTTCCTGTAAACATCATATCTGGGAAGTGCTTTTTGCACCAATCATACTGTGCAATCTGGTAGCTAAAACCAACAACATCCAACGCCGCTGCATATCCTGTAACGCAACTTGCAACAGGGATAATCAAGTTTGATGTAACGGGACGAGTTGTGTCGACCTCCTTAACCCAATTAGAGAGTTTTTGAGCGGTCTTGGCTAGGTTATACTTCTGCTCTGGGAGTTCGTCATAACGCTTTTTCATCTGCTCTGGAGTCAATTTAGGGATCTGATTCCAGTAGCCACCAGCACCTGGATCCCACAATCCACTCACATGCTTGTACTCAGGATATGTCCACTCGATCTCATTTCCGATACTATATTGGAATACAGATGGGTGGTTACGATCGCGCATTATGGTGCGCTTCAGATCGCTCTCTGCCCACTCTTGGAAGTGTTTATCATATCCATCGGTGCGATACAGAGGCTCTTGCTCTGCAAAGTTGAATCTCTTATCTTTTGGATTATCCATCTCATCGAAGATCTCATTCTGAACCAAGAATCCCATCTCATCACACAGATCAAGGAACTCCTCAGAGAATGGATTGTGAGATGTACGGATTGCATTTACACCGCCCTCCTTGAGAGCCGCCAAACGACGACGCCATACACCTTTAGGTACGGCCGTTCCGACCAAGCCTCCATCGTGGTGTAGACATACACCCTTCGCATATGTAGATACTCCATTTAAGAAGAATCCCTTATCCTTGTCGAATACGATGCTTCTGATTCCGAATGGTGTTGTATACTCATCGATCTTCTCGCCTGCGACAGCGATAGATGTGATAGCTCTGTACATATTTGGGTTCTCAGTATCCCAAAGTTTTGGATTTGCAACCTTTATCTTCTGGTTTACAACCATATCTTTACCAGCAGCTACACTCAACTCCTCGCTACCCTTTGCAACCTCTTTGCCATTGCTGTTATCAATGATCTTTGTTGAGAGTGTAAATGTTGCACCCTCGCTGTTCTCATTGTTGATTGTAACCTCAACATCTACGGTAGCCTCCGCATCGCTAATCTCGGGAGTTGTGACGAATGTTCCCCAAATTGGGATGTGGAGTTTGTCGAGTGTAATGAGTTTTACGTTACGGTAGATTCCGCTACCTGTATACCAACGGCTATCAGCATAGCGCGAATGGTCGACATATACAGTCAAGATATTCTCCTCACCAACCTTGTTTAGTATGTCGGTCAAGTTGAAGTAGGTTGGAGAGTATCCATAAGGATTCTCGCCCAAATACTCGCCATTAAGCCAGAATTTAGCGTTGTTGTAGACTCCATCAAAGAGGACAAATGTACTCTTCTGAGCAGCATCTTCGGTGGTTGTGAAGTGTTTCTGGTAGACTCCAACTCCTCCTGGGAGATATCCTGTACACCCCTCTAGGTTCTCATCGAAAGAGTGCTCGACACTCCAGTCGTGAGGTAGTCTAATGTCGCGCCAATCTGTGTCGGCAAGTGGTAGATTTGTGAGCGTCGTAGTATCTGCGAGCTCCGTGAACTTCCAATCGAAGTTGAAATCGCTCTCTCGTTGAATCGTCGCCTCCGAGCCACATGAGCTCACAAGTGCTACAACTGCTGAGAGGGCTGTCAAAAATAGCCAATTTTTTCTCATCGTTTTTTTTATTTTAGGTTTATCGTTGATTCCTTACTCTAAGATATAAGAATTAAGATATGGGGACTCAAACTCCTTTAGTTTAGAGATAAGAGTAGTTTTAAGTCTATATACAACATCTTTATATTTACTATCATTATAGTAGTTAATCACCTCATTAGGGTCTGCTTCAATATCTAACAACCATGGTTTCTCATCATTGCTGATAATAAATTTATATCGACTATCACACGCCATTGCCCAACTGCCATAATTATTCTCCGACATCATAATATAATCACCTTGTGAGATCTTACCTTTGCTCACAAACTCAGCCGATTGATCTACTCCGTGGAATGTTATATTTGAACAATCCACATCCATTAATGATAATACTGTTGGTGCAAAATCAACATTTACTTGCGCCGTATTTACAACCTTGCCTGCCTTTATTTTTTTTGGATAACGTATAACAAATGGAATCTTGGCAGATGATTCGTAAGGAACTCCTTTATTCATGCGACTATGTTCATAGAACATATCTCCGTGGTCGGCAGTGAATACCACAATAGTATTATCTAATACCCCTGCTTCATCAAGTGCATCAAGCATACGACCCACTGAGTCATCAATATGTTTCACCATTCCAAAGTACTGTTTAAGTTTTGCTCCGCTAAACTTTGTCATCTCACCATTTGTATTTCCAAATGCCCATTGAGGTCGATTTTCAGCATACTCAGGCAGCATTGTTTTAGGCATTGTCGGATTCATATGATTATACATTGTATCATATGGATCTTTTGCAATATCGGGTGTGTGAGGATCTGGAATAGATACCATTATACAAAATGGATTATCTTTATCTCGCTCTATAATCTCCAATGTGCAATCTGTAAAATAGTCGGTTAGATGCACCAATCTCTCTTTGGGAACGCCATTATACTTTGAATTTTGAAAATCGATCTTACCATCTTCGCCCTTAACAAAATATGGTTTGTGACCGCCATTCATCATATAACGATTATCATCAAAACCAGCATTATATTCAATATCAAACTGGTACTGTGTTTCATCACCAGCTAAATGCCACTTACCTATGTATGATGTAGAGTAACCATTGTCACGCAATATTGTAGCAAATGTCGGGATATCTTCACGTATGAACATTCCATTTTTATACGCACCTGTTGCTTGTGGATAGAGTCCTGTAACAATAGACGCACGTGATGGTGTTGAAACAGCTGTTGAACAGTAGTGGCGATTACAAATTGCACCTTCATCTGCAATTCGATCTATATTGGGAGTCTCAACATTAACCCCTTCGCCCCACACAAAGGCTTGATCTTTTGATAGTTGTCTTTGGTAACAACTAAGTGTTCGAAAATTATGCTCATCGGTGTGTATTACCAGTAAATTTGGTTTTGTTGCTGCCGCTACATTGTAGATAGAGCTAATGGATACTGCAATAAGAGCTGATGATTTTAGGTTTGCATTCATAATGGTTGTATCAATTTTGTTTTGTGATTCTCTATGTTTTTAGCGATCGCCGCCACCAACTTCTCGATTGATTTTGTCGATTGCCATGCGTTGTGGGGCGATAGGCGGATATTGTCGGGGTTGTTGATGGTTAGTAGAGGCGACGATGGCTCTATTGGCTCGCAACTAAATACATCGAGTGCCGCTGCTGCGATTCTCCTTTGGTTGAGTGCCTCCACAAGAGCCCTCTCATCGACTATTCCGCCGCGAGCTACATTTATGAGTATTGCACTTTTGCGCATCATTTCGAACTCCCTCTCTCCTATTAAATCCTTGGTTGCGGCGTTGAGCGGAGCGTGAATCGAGACAATATCGCTCCACGAAAGTAGCTCCTCCAGACTCTCTGCCCTATCATAATCCTCCTCTCGTATAGCCCCCGAAGTGGAGAAAAATTTAACACAGCAGCCAAATGCAGTTGCAAGTCGAGCCACCTCGCGACCAATTGCTCCAAGCCCTATAACACCCCAATTTGAGCCTGCAAGTTGCCCGATTGGGCGATCCAAACAGAATAGTCTGTCGGACTTAGCATACTCGCCACTCTTTATATATCTATCGTAATAACTTATCTCGCGTAGAAGCGACAATACAGCCCCCAGTGTCGCCTCAGCCACCGAATGGGTGGAGTATCCAACTGCATTTCGCACCTCAATACCAAACTCCTTTGCTGCGTCAAGGTCGATGTTGTTCATCCCTGTTGCGGCGATACAGACCAACTCTAGTTTTGGTAGCCTGCTTAATGTTTCGCGCGATAGTATCACCTTATTGCATATCACAATCTCTGCATCAATGGCGCGTTCAACCACCTCGTCGGCACTTCGCGTGATCTCGTAGCCAGTATACTCTCCGAGTGATCGAATAGCTTCGAGCGAAGCCTCTCCAAGCGAATATTCATCAAGAAATACAATCTTCATATTATTTGACATTTTGGCGTAAAAATACAAAATATAGTTTACTATTCCTATTTATTTTACATATCTTTGCCTCGTGAGTAATTGTTTTGACGTTATTAGCGTCAGAACAAAATAATGGTAGATTTAATTGGCACCATGTTATCGAATCCAACGGATTCGTCATCCTGAACTTGATTCAGGATCTCCCGAATTTAGTGAAACTAAATCTCGGGCACGAAGATAATATATTGAAAAATAAAATGTTATAAAGGCTTGATAATGTTCCCGAGATTCCGCCTTTGGCGAAATTCGGGAGATCCTGAATCAAGTTCAGGATGACGACTCTTTCAGAGTCGAAACAAGGTGCAAAAGTAAACTCTAATCGCAATATAGAGAATATGCTCTATTTATGCATACTATAGAGGTTTTGAACATTGTTGGACTCCAAATATTTTGACGTATGAGAGCAGTAATAGGTGTAATCCCATTGTGGGACGATGTGAGAAGTAGCATTTGGATGTTACCAGGTTATATGGATGCAATTAGAGAGTCGGGAGGTCTCCCGATCATCTTTCCATTGAAGGCTAATGCAGAGGATGTCGAACAGCTCTGCAAAATGTGCGATGGGTTTTTATTGACTGGAGGGCATGATGTCAACCCAGAGCTATATGGTTGCGAGGCGAGTGCAGAGTGTGGTGCGCCTAATGAGGATCGAGACTCTTTGGAGAGGATTGTATTTGATTATGCAGTTGAGAGGGATATGCCACTATTTGGAATATGTCGAGGCATCCAGATCATAAATGCTTTTTGTGGTGGCACTCTATACCAAGATCTCCCAACGGAGTATGGGCAAGAGGTAAACCACCAGATGACACCACCATACGATCGTCCGTGTCATATGGTGAATATTCTTGATAATTCCCCACTCCACGAACTATTAAACAGAAAAGATTTAGCGGTTAACAGCTACCACCACCAAGCAATCAAGGATCTAGCCCCTAATTTGGAAGCGATGGCGATCTCGGAGGATGGCATTGTGGAGGCTATATATATGCCTAACAAAAGATTTATACAGGCGTTACAGTGGCATCCCGAACTTAACTTCAATGTCGAGGAGAGCTCTCGCCAGATAATGCGTGCATTTATTGCGAGTTGTCGATAGATTTAAATATCAGAGTATTTGATAAACCTTTTCTAGCAGTCCCACTTGAGATACGTTCCGCAAGGAACGTCATCCTGAACTTGTTTCAGGATCTCTAACTGTCATATCTTCAGGTCGTTTGCAGAGATCCTGAAACAAGTTCAGGATGACGAAATTGAAAATTTCGTATCTCAAGTGGGACTATCAGCAAAAGCAAGCCCCTATTTATTACAATGATGATAGTACACTATAGTTCTGAATATTACAAAGATTGCCTGATTCTTAAAGTTCACCGATCAGATCGCGGATAACAACCGAGGCACATCCGATTCCAAACATCGCTGGAATATAGGAGATCGTGCCGACATTTGATTTTTTGTTCTGTTCGTCACAGAGTATCATCGCCCCTTCGCGCATAGGCTCTGGCGAGAATACCGCTTTAAAACCCTTTCTAACCCCAACGCGATGGAGTCTTTTGCGCAACATGTGAGCTAGAGGGCAGTGGTGAGTCTTGCCAATATCTTTGATCTCCATCTGTGTAGGGTCGGTCTTTGCACCAGCCCCCATCGAGCTAACAAGTGGGATATTTCGCTCCAACGCCCCTAAAATCAGTGCGATCTTTGGAGATAGAGTATCAATGCAATCAACTACATAGTCAAATTTCGAAGAGTCTAGAAGCTCATATGTGAGCTCGTCGCGGATATACTTCGCAACGACGGTAAGTTCGATCTCGGGGTTTATATCGCGAAGTCGATCTGCCAATATCTCCGACTTCTCGCGACCAATTGTAGAGTGTAGAGCCACCAACTGACGATTGATATTACTCTCACCAACAACATCGGCATCGGCAATTGTCATCCGCCCAACGCCAGCTCTTGCGATCATCTCAGCGGCATAAGCTCCAACACCTCCAAGCCCCACAACAAGGACATTCGCACCGCACAACACCTCCAACTTCTCAGCTCCCAAAAGTAGCTCCGTTCTCTCTAACCAGTTTGTCATTATCTATCTGTTTGGAAAAATTCGTTTGTAGTTCTCATATAGAGCTTTTCGTAGCTCCTCGACACTCTCAACTCTCTGTTTTGAAGCCCTTTCATAGATCTCCTCGATCGAGATATTTACGGTGTCGGTTTCAAGCAATAGTTGCTCTAAAGGGCACTCTCGAAGAGCTTTGACACTCTTTGGAGAGGCGAATGTTCGCTCACCAAAGCTGATATAATAACCCCTCTCGACCGCTTGATTCATCTGCTGCACAGAGCCGATAAACCCATGGAAGATCACCCCCTTGATAGGGTATGTTGAGAGTATCTGCATCATAGGTTCAAACGCCTTAACACAGTGCAGAATAACAGGTTTGCGATGTTTCTTCGCGACCTTCAATTGCAATGTAAATAGCTCTCGCTGCTTATCGCGATCGACCAGAGCTGCAAAGTCGAGCCCAACCTCACCAACTGCATCTGCTGTTGCAACATCCTGCTCAAATAGCTTTTTCACCTCGGGGCTATTGAGGTTATGCTCCTCTGCCGACCAAGGGTGTACACCCACTATCGAGATGCTCTTCTCTCCATCAATTTCGTTGTGAGTGTGTATATTAACAAAAGGAAATTCCATAATTTTAGCTCTATTATTTGTTGCATTTTGATAGTTTTTGCCCACCTCGATGCCGATTAAGTAGTGTAAAACAATTATCGCCATATTTTTAAAAGCACTCTTGGAGCGATATTTTTCACTATTAAATCTCAGTATAGAACCACTATATTTTCGATTCAATAGCAAAAAATCTCATCTCCAATAGCACTCTTAAAAACACACCAATAATGATTTTACCCTACTTATAACGCAAAAGTAGTACAAAATAATGAATATTTGTAGAAAATAATATAATAAAGATTCTTAGAAATGGGGAAAAATTCGTAACTTCGCCACGTGTTATTTAGTGTGAATTAATAAACAACATAGTAATCAAATAATAAAAATCAACAAATGTCGAAAAACATTACACTACGCAAGGGTCTCGACATCAACCTCGAAGGTGAGGCTGCTAAAGAGTTAATGAGCGCAGCTCAGGCTACTCAATACGCAATCTCTCCCCTCGATTTTGAGGCAGTAGCACCCAAACTACTAGTTAAGGTAGGCGACAAAGTTGAGGCTGGTTCGCCGCTATTCTACAACAAGGAGAATAGTAGAATCATCTTCACATCGCCAGTGAGCGGAACTGTCTCAGCAGTTAACCGTGGCGAGAAGCGCAAAATCTTAAACATTGTAGTAGATGCTGATGCAACTCAGAGTTACAAGGAGTTTGCAGTGGTTGACCCAAAGAGTGCCTCTCGCGAGAAGGTTGTTGACCTTCTTCTTGAGTCAGGACTTTGGGCGATGCTTATTCAGCGTCCGTACGGAATCATCGCAGATCCTGCGACAACTCCAAAGTCGATCTTCGTCTCGACGTTCGATTCATCTCCGTTGGCTCCAGACTTCAACTTCGCTCTAAATGGCGAGATGAAATCTATCCAAAAGGGTATCGAAGTTCTTCAGGCTTTGACTTCGGGCAAAGTAAACTTGGGTCTTAAGGCTAAGGCTGAGGGTGATTTCAAATCATTGAAAGGTGCGGAGTTGAATACCTTCGCAGGAAAACACCCAGCAGGTAATGTAGGTGTGCAGATCCACAACATCGACCCAGTAAACAAGGGTGAGTTGGTTTGGACTATCAACATTCAGGATCTAGCAATCGTAGGTCGTCTGTTCCTAACAGGTAAGGTTGATATGACTAAGGTGGTAGCTGTTGCAGGTAGCGAGGTTGAGAAACCTAAGTACTGTAAGGTTATCGCAGGAGCTCCAATCGCCTCTATCGTGAAGGGTAATGTTAAGGCTCAGGCTGCTGGTGACTCGGTTCGTTACATTGCGGGTGGTGTGCTTACAGGTACAAAGAGCTCGGCTGAGGGTTATTTGTCATTCTACGCTAACGCTGTAACTTTGATCCCAGAGGGTGATAAGTATGAGTTGTTGGGATGGGCAATGCCTCGCTTTGGTAAATTCTCTGTATCGCGTGCATACTTCTCATGGTTGTTCCCATCGAAGCAGTATCGTCTGGATACAAACCTCAATGGTGGCGAGCGTGCATTTGTAGTGACAGGTCTATACGAGAAGTATCTTCCGATGGATATCTATCCGATGCACCTTCTAAAGGCTATCATCGCAGGTGATATCGATGGAATGGAGAATCTTGGAATCTACGAGGTTATCGAGGAGGATTTGGCTCTTTGTGAGTATGTTGATCCATCGAAGACAGAGATGCAGGAGCTTATTCGTAAGGGTATTAATATAATGATTAAGGAGGCATAAGTAGATGAAAGCAATACGTGATTTAGTTGATAAAGTAAAGCCAGCCTTCGAGAAAGATGGTAAGTTTAATTACTTGCACTCTAGCTTCGACGCTCTAGAGACATTCCTATTTACGCCAAATATTACTACATCGAAGGGTGCTCATATTCGTGATTGTAACGATTTGAAGCGTACGATGATTATGGTGATCGTGGCTTTGATGCCTGCGTTCCTATTTGGTATGTACAACCTTGGACTTCAGAACTTCTTGATGTTGAATGGTGGAACAGTAAGCGAGGCGATCGCTGCTACAAACATCTTCTGCAACTTGTGGTTCGGATTCATCGAGGTTCTACCACTTATTATTGTCTCTTATGGTGTTGGTCTCGGTATCGAGGTTGCATTTGCACAGATGCGCGGACACGAGGTTAATGAGGGATATTTGGTTTCGGGTCTTTTGATCCCAATGATTATGCCTATCGACATTCCACTTTGGATGTTGGCAATCTCGGTTGTATTTGCGGTAGTTATCGGTAAGGAGGTATTCGGAGGAACTGGTATGAATGTATTCAACCCAGCTCTTTTGGCTCGTGCCTTCGCATTCTTCGCATATACTCCACAGATGTCGGGAGAGACAGTTTGGATCGCAGATATGACTGGTAACGCAGCTATCGCCGATGGATTCTCTGGTGCTACAGCGTTGGAGCAGATGGTGAGCACAGGCTCTATGAGCTACTCAGTGTGCGACGCATTCCTTGGATTTATGCCAGGTTCTATGGGTGAGACTTCGACTCTTGCTATCTTGATTGGTGCTGCTATCCTGCTTATCACAGGTATCGCATCGTGGAGAACTATGGTGAGTGTATTTGTTGGAGGTATGGCAATGGGACTTCTATTCAACGCCTTTGGTGCTGAGGGTAGCTACCTTGCAGTTCCAGCATGGCAACATATGATCGTTGGAGGATTTGCTTTTGGAGCGGTCTTTATGGCTACAGATCCTGTAACATCGGGTCAGACAAACTGCTCGAAGATCATCGTAGGATTTATGACTGGAGCTATCGCGATTCTGATTCGTGTTATCAACCCAGCCTATCCTGAGGGAATGATGCTTTCGATCCTCTTTATGAATGCGTTGGCTCCACTTGTGGATTACTACGTAGTTGAGAGTAACATTGCTCGTAGAAACGGACGCTTAAAAAAATAATTAAGGAGTATTATGGCGACAAATAAATATATATGTAAGGTTTGTGGATATATCCACAATGGAGATGGAGCTCCTGAGACGTGTCCAGTTTGTAAAGTTCCTGCATCGGAGTTTGTGATGGAGAAGCCTAAAGGATTTATGTCAGATAAGAATAGCAATGCCTATATCTTGACATATTCAACTGTAATGGTTGTCTTGGTTGCGGCGGTTTTGGCTTTCGTTGCTCTATCGTTGAAGCCTATGCAGGCTGCAAATGTCCTTAACGAGAAGAAGAGCGCGATTTTGACCGCTCTTTCGGCTGCGGATGAGGATTATGATAGCTACATCACTGGTTTTGCTATCGACTCAAAGGGTCAGAAGGTAGAGGGTGTTGATGTTATCGCGCTTCTTTCGGATCTACCAGCAACATACGCAGGCGGTATACTTCCTGTATTCCAGGCGGCTGATGGACGCGTTGTAGTTCCAGTAACAGGAACAGGATTGTGGGGTGCTATCTGGGGTTATGTAGCCTTGGATGCAGATATGAATACAATCTCGGGAATCGTGATCGACCACGCAAGTGAGACTCCAGGTCTTGGTGCAGAGGTCGCTACAGCAAAGCACCAAGCGATGTATGTAGGTAAGAAGATCTTCGAGGGTAACAAATTCGTATCAGTATCTTTGATTAAAGGAGGTGCAGCAACTTCGGGTGCAGCGGCTTCTCATGAGGTAGATGCTATCACGGGAGGTACAAAGACTTCGGATGGTGTAACAATGATGCTTAGCGAGAGCTTGGGTAGCTATGTTCCATTCTTCGAGAAGGCTAAGTCTAACAATTAAAAATAGGGTAAAAATATGAGCAACACAGAGAAAGAGCCTCTATTTTCGGCTAAAAATATTAAGACCCTCACCTCTCCGTTGAGTGGCAATAACCCAGTAATCGTCCAGATCTTGGGTATCTGCTCTGCTTTGGCGGTTACGGTGAAGTTGGAGCCAGCGATCGTAATGGCACTATCAGTTATGGCGGTTACAGCATTCGCTAACCTTGTGATGTCTTTGATGCGTAATGGAATCCCATCACGTATCCGTATCATCGTTCAGTTGGTAGTTATCGCAGCGTTGGTAATCTTGGTAGATCAGATTTTGAAGGCGTTTATGTATGACGTATCAAAGCAGTTGTCGGTCTACGTTGGACTTATCATCACTAACTGTATCATCATGGGACGTGTCGAGGCGTTCGCTTTGGGTAATAAGCCTTGGGCAGCATTCCTCGATGGAATTGGAAATGGATTCGGATATGGCGTTATCTTGGTAGCTATCGCATTCTTCCGTGAGTTGTTTGGATCGGGTACTTTGTTCGGAATCCAGATCATCCCACTAAGCTGGTACGCTTCGGAGGGTGGTTTCTACTCAAACAACGGAATGATGCTGTTCCCACCAATGGCACTTATCATCACAGGATGTATCATCTGGTTCCACCGTTCAAGCAATAAGGATCTACAAGAATAATAAGGAGGAGAGAGAAATAATATGGAAACATTAAATCTATTTATTAAGTCGATCTTTATCGACAATATGGTCTTTGCCTTCTTCTTCGGAATGTGTTCGTATATCGCAGTTTCGAAGAGCGTAAAGACAGCATTGGGATTGGGTGCAGCTGTAACATTCGTTATGATTATGACAGTCCCTTTGAACTACCTTCTTAATGAGTATGTCTTGAAGGCAGATGCATTGGTAGAGGGCGTTGACCTTAGCTTCTTGACATTTATCATCTTTATCGCCGTTATTGCATCGTTTGTGCAGTTGGTGGAGATGGTTGTTGAGAAGTTCTCACCTACGTTGTACAATCAGTTGGGTATATTCCTACCTCTTATCGCCGTTAACTGTGCGATTTTGGGAGGATCGCTCTTTATGCAGCAGAAGGTTATCGCGAATGAGATCACATCAGTTACAGACTCAATTGTCTATGGTCTTGGATCTGGTATTGGTTGGTGGTTGGCTATCATCATGATGGCTGCTATTCGCGAGAAGACTCGTTATTCACAGATCCCAGCAGCATTGCGTGGCCCAGGTATCGCCTTTATCATTACAGGTTTGATGGGTATTGCGTTTATGATGTTCTCTGGTATCCAGTTGTAGAACTTAAAAGGAGAGAATAAAATGACAATGACAGTAATTTATGCGATCGTATCATTCCTCGTTATCACGTTGGCGTTGGTCTGCTTGCTACTTTTGGCAAAGGCTAAGCTAACAAAATCGGGAGCTGTACAGATCGATATCAACGGTGGTGAGAAGATCATCACTGCTGAGAGCGGCTCAACACTGCTTAGCACGTTGGCTGATAACCAGATCTTCTTGCCTTCAGCTTGTGGTGGTGGTGGATCATGCGGAATGTGTAAATGCCAGGTTATGGAGGGCGGTGGAGAGATCCTACCAACCGAGACTGGATTTATCAACCGTAAGATGCAGAAAGATCACTGGCGTTTGGGGTGCCAGGTGAAGGTTAAAGAGGATATGAAGATCAAGGTCTCTGAGGAGGTCTTGGGAGTTAAGAAGTGGGAGTGTGAGGTTGTTTCGAACAACTCTATCTCTACATTCTTGAAGGAGTTTGTTGTGAAGTTGCCAGAGGGCGAGACTTTGAACTTCCGTTCGGGAGGTTATATCCAGATCGACGTTCCAAAGTATGACTCTATCAAGTTTACTGATATGGAGGTTGAGGATAAGTTCCGTGCCGATTGGGATAGCATGAACCTTTGGTCTTTGGAGACAAAGAATCCAGAGCCAACATATCGTGCTTACTCTATGGCTAACCACCCAGCAGAGGGTAATATCGTGATGTTGAACATCCGTATCGCTACCCCACCATTTAACCGTGCAGCTGGTGCATTTGAGAAGGTTAATCCAGGTATCTGTTCATCATATATCTACTCACGTAAGCCAGGTGATAAGGTGACTGTATCGGGCCCTTATGGAGAGTTCTTCTTGCCAGAGGATATCACCGACGATCAAGAGTTGATCTTCATCGGAGGAGGTGCTGGTATGGCTCCAATGCGTAGCCACATTATGGACTTGTTCAAGACTCAGAAGTCTAAGAAGCCAGTATCGTTCTGGTATGGAGCTCGTGCATTGAAGGAGGTTCCTTATATGCAGGATTTCCAAGAGATTATCGATGAGTTCCCTAACTTCTCATTCAATTTGGCGTTGGATCGTCCAGATCCAGTGGCTGATGAGGCAGGTGTACCATACACAGCAGGATTTGTTCACAATGTATTGTTCGAGAACTATCTGAAGAACCACGAGGATCCAGAGGGATGTATCTACTTGATGTGTGGACCTCCGATGATGATCTCAGCGGTTGTAAACATGTTGGATAGCCTTGGTGTACCACCAGAGAATATCTTGTATGATAACTTCGGTAGCTAGTCTATCACATATATCCAAAAAAATAGGGTGACCTTCGCGGGTCACCCTATTTTTTTATTATTGGTGTTCGACATTTTTTATCAGTCTCATTTTGAGATACGAAATTGAAAATTTCGTCATCCTGAACTTGTTTCAGGATCTCTATAAAGAATCTGAAACACTGATAGTTAGGGATCCTGAAACAAGTTCAGGATGACGACTCTGGTGAGTCGAAACGAGGTGCCAACATAAATCACAAACTTTTATCGGACACTAATAAACTTGATTCTGGATGACGTTCCTTGCGGAACGTATCTCAAGTGGGACTGGGATTATCGGCAAAAAAACATCGAACACCAATATTTTTTTTATTAAAGATTATTTCATCTCGACCAAGATCTCGCCAGTCATATCTGCTGGAGCATCAAGTCCCATCAATGATAGTACTGTAGGGGCTACGTCTGCCAAGATTCCGCTCTTTACACTCTTTACGCGATCCGATACAACTACGATAGGTACTGGATTTAGTGAGTGAGCTGTGTTTGCTGAACCATCTGCATTTACAGCGTTGTCTGCGTTACCGTGGTCTGCGATCATTACAACCTCATAGCCATTAGCCTTAGCTGCCTCTACAACCGCCTCTACGCACTCATCAACCGCCTTAACCGCCTTCTCAATAGCCTCGTAGATTCCAGTGTGTCCAACCATATCGCCATTTGCAAAGTTCAAGCAGATGAAGTCAAACTTCTGCTCTCCCAAAGCCACAACCAACTTATCCTTAACCTCGTAAGCACTCATCTCAGGCTGTAGATCATATGTAGCAACCTTTGGAGAGGCAACCAAGATACGATCCTCATTCTCGAAACACTCCTCGCGACCACCATTGAGGAAGAATGTCACGTGTGCATACTTCTCAGTCTCTGCGATACGAAGCTGACTTAGACCCAAAGATGATACATACTCTCCAAGTGTGTTAGCTACATTCTCCTTATTGAATAGGATGTGTAGACCCTCGAACTTCGAGTCGTATGGAGTCATACAACAGTAATAAAGAGGCATCTTAGCCATTCCGAACTCTGGGTAGTCGTTCTGAGTCAATACCTCAGTGATCTCCTTAGCGCGGTCGTTACGGTAGTTGAAGAAGATTACCATATCGTTTGGCTCAACGCGTCCTACAGCCTCGCCCTTCTCGTTTGCAAGGTATAGTGGGTTGATGAACTCATCTGTTACACCAGCATCATATGAAGCCTGCATTGCAGCCACCATGTCAGTTGTTGCCTCACCCTCGCCCTTAACCATAAGGTCGTAAGCCTTTGATACACGCTCCCATCTCTTATCGCGATCCATTGCGTAGTAACGTCCGATGATAGATGCCACCTTTCCAGCAGATTTTGCTGTGTGTGCCTCCAAAGCCTCGATGAAGCCCTTTCCGCTACGTGGATCGGTGTCGCGACCATCCATAAAGCAGTGTACGTATGTCTTGTCTAGTCCATAAGCAGCCGAGATATCGCACAACTTGAATAGGTGAGCAAGCGATGAGTGAACTCCACCATTCGATACTAGACCCATAAAGTGTACATTCACATCATTAGCCTTAGCATACTCGAAAGCTGCCTTAACCTCCGTGTTCTCCATGATTGAGTTGTCGGCACATGCGCGGTTGATCTTTACAAGATCTTGGTATACGACGCGTCCAGCACCGATGTTAAGGTGACCCACCTCTGAGTTACCCATCTGTCCCTCTGGAAGTCCAACATTCTCGCCATCTGTGCGAAGCTCAGCATGTGGATATTTAGCTGTCATTGCATTGATGTACTTTGGCTCTGTCTGGTAGATAACATCTGCCTTTGAGTGATCTCCGTTGCCCCATCCATCTAGGATCATTAGCAACACTTTTTTCTGCTCCATAGTCTCTGTATTATGTGTGTGTGTTATAATCTATTTTAATTCATTAATTATGGTCTCTACAGCCTTGTCAACTGCCGCCTGCAAACCATCAACACTCTTACCACCAGCCGAGGCGAAGAATGGCTGTCCGCCACCGCCACCTTGGATCAACTTAGCAGCCTCACGGATGATCTTTCCAGCGTTGAGACCCTTAGCTACGATATCGTCACCAAGCATGATTGTAAGGGTTGGCTTACCTCCCATATCTGTACCCGCTACATAGATAATATTCTTGCCCTTGCTGCGCAAATTATGAGCCATATCGCGTTGGAACTCTGGTTGACGCTTCGCAATTCCTGCAATTAACTTGTATCCCTTTGTCTCAACTGCATTTGCGATTAGCTTCTCGCTCCACTCCTCTACCTGCTCTTTGCGCATCTGCTCAACCTCTTTGCCGAGTGACTCGTTGCTCTCGATGATCTTCTTTAGGGTTTGAAGAATTTGAGGATTGTTGACATATTTAGCTACATCATTTAGTAGATCTACATTTGCATAGAGTATCTTCTCTGCATTGACACCTGTTGTAGCCTCGATACGACGCACTCCAGCCGAGATAGCACCCTCCGAGATGATCTTGAAGTAACCGATATTTCCCGTTGCCGAGGTGTGTGTTCCACCGCACAGCTCCACAGAGTCACCGTAGCGGATAACACGAACTGTATCGCCATACTTCTCACCAAACAACATCATAGCTCCAGCCTTCTCAGCCTCCTCCATAGTTGCATTGCGCCACTCACACAAGATGTCATTCTCGCGAATCGCTGCATTCACCGCCATCTCGACAGCACGCAACTCCTCTGGAGTGAGCTTCTGGAAGTGTGAGAAGTCAAAACGTAGATGCTCTGGAGAGACAAGTGATCCCTTCTGCTCAACGTGTGTTCCAAGGATAGAGCGCAACGCTGCGTGTAGAAGGTGAGTTGCAGTGTGGTTGTTTGCTGAATTTTGACGCTTCACGCTATCTACCTGAGCGACGAATATAGCATCCAACTCCGATGGTAACTTCTCAACAATATGAATTGTAAGTCCATTCTCCTTCTCTGTCGAGACAATCTTGGTAACCTCACCCGATTTAGATGTGATTGTACCCTCATCTCCCAACTGACCTCCCGAGTTTCCGTAGAATGGGGTCATGTCGAATACCAACTGATATGATGTTTTGTTCTTTGTTGTAACTCTGCGGTAACGAGCGATACGAACATTTGATGTTAGGGTGTCGTAACCCACAAAATCGCTCTCCTTGATTGCGATCATCTCCTGCCAATCGTCGGTCTCGACAGCTGCTGCGCTACGTGAACGCTCCTTTTGGATCTGAAGCTCCTTCTCGAAAGCCTCCAAATCAACTGCTACACCCTGCTCCTTTGCGATAAGCTCCGTAAGGTCGATTGGGAATCCGTAAGTATCATACAACACAAAGGCATCTTTACCCGAAATCTGCCCTTTGCAACCCTTGATTACATTATCAAGTAGGTTGATTCCTGTCGCCAAAGTTCTAAGGAATGAGTTCTCCTCCTCCTCGATAACCTTCTCGATGAGTGCCTGCTGAGCCTTCAACTCTGGGAATTGACCGCCCATCTGAGCAACCAATCCATCGACCAAGCGACAGATAAATGGCTCGTTGAATCCGAGGTATGTATATCCGTAACGAACTGCACGGCGAAGAATACGACGAATAACATATCCAGCCTTAACATTCGATGGAAGCTGACCATCAGCGATCGAGAATGCAATGGCGCGTAGGTGATCCGCAACAACTCGCATTGCAATGTCACACTTCTGATCCTCACCATACTTTTTGTTTGACATCTCAGCGAGCTTCATGATATGAGGCGTAAAGACATCTGTATCGTAGTTCGACTTCTTGCCTTGAAGGATCATACATAGACGCTCAAATCCCATTCCTGTATCGACGCTATTTGCAGGAAGTGGCTCCAATGAACCATTCGCCTTGCGGTTAAACTGCATAAATACGTTGTTCCAGATCTCGATTACGAGTGGGTTGTCGGCATTCACAAGGTCGCGACCAGGGATAAGTGCAACCTCTGCCTCATCACGCAAATCGTAGTGGATCTCGCTACATGGTCCACAAGGACCAGTCTCGCCCATCTCCCAGAAGTTATCCTTTTTGTTTCCGCGGATGATGTGATCCTCTGGAAGGTACTTCTTCCAAAAGTCGTAAGCCTCCTGATCGAATGGTACTCCATCCTCCTCGCTACCCTCGAATACCGAGGCGTAGATACGGCTCTTGTCCATACCATAGCGGTCAACAAGCAGCTCCCAAGCCCAAGCGATGGCATCCTCCTTGAAGTAGTCGCCAAAAGACCAGTTACCCAACATCTCGAACATTGTGTGGTGGTAGGTGTCGTGACCAACCTCCTCCAAGTCGTTATGTTTACCCGATACACGAAGGCATTTTTGGGTGTCGGCCGCTCGTGAGAACTTCTTCTCCACATTGCCCAAGAAGATATCCTTGAACTGGTTCATACCCGCGTTGGTAAACATCAACGTAGGGTCTCCCTTCACTACCATTGGTGCTGATGGGACTATTGTGTGTGCTTTACTAGCGAAGAAGTCTAGGAACTCCTGACGAATTTTGCTCGATTCCATCTATATTATTTTTCAAATTTATTCGTTTTATTGCTATACGTTACCTTTACGGTTGCAAAATTAGACAATTTAACCTAAATTTGCACAATATATTAAAGAGTTTTTTTATATAAATAGATAAAAGGGAGAAGTTTTGGTGTCGAAAAGAGAGTCAACGAAGATAACACAGCAGATATCGCAGGAGGTCGAGGAGACCCCCGTGAAGCTACGTGCATATCGTTTGATACGTCGTGTGCTGATCGGATTCATTATAGTCTCGATCATCAACGTCATCTTCTCGAACTTTTTCTATACCCCCAAAGCATATAGCATCGACATAGCAAATAGTGCCACGGAGGCGAAGTATCAACTTCTGTTGGGGCGTATCGAGGCGGCAGAGAACAAACTAATGGGTATTGCACATCGCGACAACTATGTCTATAGATCGCTCTTTGGTCTCGATACTCTGGATACCTCGCTAAGGAGCATACCATACCCTCAAAGTATGTATAGCCATCTTGGGGGAAATCAATATACACCTCTCGTAAAGTCGGCATGGGAGAGGATCGATGTACTCGCTAAACAGCTCTATGAACAATCGGTATCATTTGATGAGTTGCAGGCTCTCGCCAAAAATAAAGAGGCATTCTCTAATGCAATGCCTGCAATCTGGCCAATTGATAGAACTCTGCTAAGAAACGGTATCGGAGGATTTGGATATCGACTCCATCCGATCTACAAACGATATATCATGCACAAAGGTGTCGATCTGGCATGTAACATAGGTAGCCCTATCTACGCCACAGGAGATGCCATTGTCGAGGATAGTGAAATGGGATATCGCTACTCGGGCTATGGGCAGATGTTGCTTTTGAAACATAATTTTGGATATCAGACTCGTTATGCCCACCTTAGCAAACGACTTGTCAATATTGGAGATACAGTTCGCCGAGGCGATCTGATTGGATTGGTTGGTAATACAGGTGCATCCACAGGGCCTCACCTCCACTACGAGGTGATTCTTCGGGGGCAGGTCGTTAACCCTCTAAACTTCTTTGATCGAAATATGAGCAAGGATGATTACGAGAGCTTGATGGAGCAGGTACATGAGACTAAATTGGAGAAGTTCGATGAATAAGATAAAGAGATCAAAGAGTCGTAAGAGTCGCCTAGCGCAGCTCAGAGACCGTAAGGTGTTTCGCAGAAATGTCTTTCGCGCTCTGTTTCACTCCTTTGCTTGGATCGGAGTGGCGGTGCTCTACTACACCCTTATCTCGCTATTCTTCGATACTCCATCGGAGTACTTCTTGAAGCGTTCGTCTCAGATGTTACACGATGAGTATGCGACACTGCAGAGTCGATATGACTCTTTGGAGGTGGTGCTTAATAATATCGAGCAGCGTGACGAAAATATATTCAATATAATGTTCGAGTCGCTCCCCTATAACTTCGAGACGGAGCACGACGAAAGGCTTCTTTCACTCTTGGAGTCGATGATCGGAAAGCCAAACTTGGAGCTACGCGAAGAGCTCGATAGACGCTGCTTGGAGCTAGAGAAGAAGATTACAAGATTGAGCAGATCGGCTCAAAGCATGAACGACAAGATTGAGGCAAATCAAGAGATCTTGAATAATATCCCAGCAATACAGCCAATCGCAAATAAACAGTTAACGCTGCTTACAGCGTCGTATGGTCTGCGAATTAACCCATTCTACAAAACTATTCAGCCACACCAAGGTGTTGACTATACTATCCCCGAGGGTACACGTATCTTCGCCACAGCAGATGGCGTGGTGAAGAGCAATACATTGAGCAGCTCAACAACTGGTAAGAGCCTTGTTATAGATCATGGAAATGGCTATGAGACTTCGTATAATCACCTCGCCAGAATTGATGTTCCACGCGGCAGACGTGTCAAACGAGGTGACATTATAGGGCTTTCGGGAAATACAGGTCTCTCGCTCAGCCCTCATCTCCATTACGAGGTGCGATACAACGATCAGAGGGTTGACCCTATACACTACTTCTTTATGGAGCTCACCCCCAAAGATTACCAAAAGATAATTAAGATTGCACAATCAGGTATGCAATCCTTTGACTAGAGATAAATAATCATAAAATACAAACTA
>JBCQUC010000030.1:0-26325 GCA_047174275.1 Rikenellaceae bacterium
AAGTGGTAGATACCCATTATCTCGCGAACCTGACGAACAGTCTCATCCGCGCTCTTGCGAGCCTTCTCCGCACCCGCCATAGTCACCTCGTGTAGATACTTCTCGTTGTTGTAGATCTCCTCGATTCTCTCGCGGATTGGTGAGATAGATGTGATAATATCCTCTGCAAGTTGCTTTTTGAGGTCACCATAACGGATCTCGCAAGAGGCGTATTTGTCCTTGAAGTACTCTATTGTCGAGGCATCGGATACAGACTCCATGATTGTGAAGATATTTTGAACTGGCTCGCTGATAGGAGAGTTTGGCTCTGTTGGGCCTGAATCAGTTGTCGCCTTCATCACCTTTTTGCGAATTGCAGCGTCGGCGTCATTCAGATAGACGCAGTTACCCTCGCTCTTTCCCATCTTTCCAGATCCATCGAGTCCAGGGATTTTGATAGTCTCTGTTCCGAAGTTGTATGCTTGACTCTCTGGGAAGAAATCAACTCCATAGATCGAGTTGAAACGACGTGCAAATACACGAGTCAACTCCAAGTGCTGCTCCTGATCTTTCCCGACAGGGACTTTCGCTGCACGGTGCAATAGGATATCGGCAGCCATCAAAACAGGATAGCAAAGAAGACCTGCATTGACATTGTTTGGCTGCTTGCGAGCCTTGTCCTTGAATGATACCGTTCGCTCCAACTCTCCTAGGTAGGCGTGCATCGAGAGTAGCGTTGTAAGTTCGGTCACCTGAGGCACGTCGCTCTGTACATATATAGTAGCCACCTCTGGATCGAGTCCTGCAGCAAGATACTCTGCGAGTACGCCACGGATATTTGTGTGAAGAGTCTTTGGATCTGGGTGAGTTGTTAGTGCATGGTAATCTGCAATGAAGAAGAAGCAGTTTGCATCGTGCTGCATCTTCGTGAAGTTCTTAAGTGCACCAAAGTAGTTACCAAGGTGTAGTTGCCCTGTTGGGCGTATTCCGCTCAATACTGTCTCCATTTTGTTGTATTAAATTTGTATTTTCTCTTTTTTGTAAAAATATTTCGCCACAAAGATATAAAAAAGTGTTGTAGGTGATGCAAAAGTTGCAATCTATAATTTTATTTTATATCTTTGTTAGATCGAATAAGTGCAAATATGACTATAATCCAACTTGAATATCTATTGGCGGTTGCCAATTGCGGTAGTTTTTCGGCTGCTGCGGAGCGGTGTTTTGTGACTCAACCATCGTTGAGTATGCAGGTCAAATCTCTGGAGGAGGAGCTGGGTGTGATCCTTCTTGATAGATCACATAAACCAGTTATTCCGACTGAGGCTGGGCATGTGGTGCTTCGAGAGGCTAAAGAGACTATTATCGCCTACAATAATATTCGAGAGTCGGTGGCTGAGCTTAAAGGAGAGACTACAGGTAAACTTAGATTGGGTGTTATACCGACAATTTCGCCATACTTGCTACACAAATTTATCCCAACTTTTGTGGCAAACTACCCAAAAGTTGAGTTGGAGATCCAAGATATGGTCACAGCCGACATTATTACAGCTCTAAAGCGAGATCAGATTGATGCAGCGTTGGTGGCAGGGGGCACATGTGGTGAAGGGATAATAGAGCATGAGTTATTCGATGATACGTTTTATGCTTATGTCTCGCCACACCATGCGTTAGCCCCTAAAAAAGATATTGCTATTGACCAGATCGATATGCGAGATTTGGTATTCTTGAGCAGTGGTAACTGTATGAGAGATCAGATTATGGAGCTATGTCATGCAAAACATGCCAACCCATCCGCTCATTATACATTTGTGTCGGGTTCGATTGATACGCTTATAAGAATAGTTGACTGTACAACAACTCTGACTATTATTCCTCAAATGGCACTTGAATATATTCCGATGCGACACCATCCGCGAATTAAGAGTCTGGAAAAGGGCACTACATCGCGAAAAATCGCTGTTGCTGTGCGACGCACCTACGTTAAAAATTCGATAATCAAGGCACTTAACGATACCATTCTGGAGTGTATAAAGGGTGTAATGTGAATAAATATTGGGTGAAAAGGGTGATTTCTCGTTAGTTTTTTATATTTTTGCACGTCTTATGTAATTTTAAGGGGAATTTAGGAGTTTAATAGTTAATAATTTAAGAAGAGAGAAGTGTATGGATAAGATGGTTGCAACGATAGTAGAGGCAATTCAAGATAAAAAGGGTAAGAACATTGTATCGCTCGATATGACAGGTTTCGATGGGGCAATATGCTCTCATTTTGTCATCTGTAATGCAGATTCGACAACTCAGGTAGAGGCTATATCGAATGGTGTTGAGGAGATGATGGAGGAGAAATTAGGCGAGAAGTTGTATCGAGTTGAAGGTCGTCAGATGGGACTTTGGGTTGCTATGGACTATGTGGATGTTGTGGTTCATATCTTCCAGACCGAGTTGCGTGATTTTTACCGTTTAGAGGAGTTGTGGTCCGATGCCGTAAGATCGGAGTATGTGAGCGAGGAGTAGTATTTGCGAGCATACAATGTAGAGTGGAGTGGATTGTGGACGAAGGGTAATGTAAGACAAAATTATAATGGAGCAGAATAAAAAAGAGAATCAAGAGTCAAAAAAGAGTGTTAATTTGAACTTCAAACGTCCGAATTGGATGTGGGTCTATGCTATTATCGCCATCATTATGGTGGGGTACTATTTTGTAACAAGCGAGACCACATCTCCAGTCAAAAGCGATTGGATGAGTGTTGAGAAGATGGTCATCAACGGAGAGGTTGAGAGCATTACGGTCGTAAATCGCGATGTTGCAGAGGTTCATTTGACAGATGTTGCGGCGGAGCGTTATAGAACAAATCAGGTTGACAAAAAGTACGAAAATATCCCAATGATGGGTGTGCAGCTCTACTTTACAATCGGCTCTGTAGATGCTTTTCGTGAGGATTTGTCTGAGGCGGTCGCTGTATCGGGCAACGATGTCGCTGTGATCTATGAGAATCAGAGTGGCGGTTGGCAGGAGATTCTACTTAGTATATTGCCATGGATTCTAATTCTTGGATTTTGGTTCTTCATCATGCGCGGTATGAACCGTGGTGGTGGCGGTGCTGGAGGTCTTATGAATGTTGGTAAGGCTAAGGCACAGGTATTTGATAAAGAGAACAATGCAAGAGTGACATTTAAGGATGTTGCGGGACTTGAGGAGGCTAAGGTCGAGATTATGGAGATCGTGGATTTCCTCAAAAAGTCAGACAAATATATCGAGTTAGGAGCTAAAATCCCGAAGGGGGCTCTTCTTGTAGGCCCTCCAGGTACAGGTAAAACCCTATTGGCGAAGGCTGTGGCAGGTGAGGCTGATGTTCCATTTTTGTCGATATCGGGATCTGATTTTGTCGAGATGTTTGTTGGAGTTGGAGCTTCGCGTGTGCGTGACCTCTTCGATCAAGCGAAGAAGAAATCACCTTGTATCCTCTTTATCGACGAGATTGATGCAATCGGTCGAGCTCGTGGTAAAAATGCAGGATTTTCGGGTAATGATGAGCGTGAAAATACTCTTAATCAGCTGCTTACAGAGATGGATGGTTTCCAGACTAACGCTGGTGTTATCGTTCTTGCAGCTACAAATAGAGCCGATATTTTGGATAAGGCATTGTTGCGTGCAGGGCGTTTTGATCGTCAGATAGATGTCGGTCTGCCAGATGTAACTGAGCGAGAGCAGATCTTTGATGTGCATCTTCGAAAGTTGAAGTTAGATCCAAATTTGGATCGTTCGTTCCTTGCTCGTCAGACCCCAGGATTTTCGGGAGCTGATATAGCAAATGTCTGCAACGAGGCGGCTTTGATCGCTGCTCGTCATGGGAAGAACCAAGTGGAGAAGGAGGATTTCTTGGCAGCCGTAGATCGTATCATCGGTGGTATGGAGCGCAAGAATAAGATCATGAAGGAGGAGGAGAGACGACGTATAGCCTACCATGAGGCGGGTCATGCAACAGTTAGTTGGTTGTTGGAGTCAGCAAATCCACTCATCAAGGTGACAATTATTCCGCGAGGAAAGGCTTTGGGTGCAGCGTGGTATTTGCCAGAGGAGCGTCAGATTACTACTCGCGAACATATGATGGAGGAGATGGCATCGCTGATGGGAGGTCGTGTCTCGGAGAAGCTCTCATTTGGAGAGATCTCGACAGGTGCATTGAATGATTTGGAGCGCGCAACAAAGATGGCATACTCGATGATTGCATACTACGGTATGGGTCAAGAGGTTGGAAATTTGAGCTATTATGACTCGACAGGTCAGGGTGAGATGGGATTCACCAAACCATACTCGGATCAGACAGCACAGCAGATCGATAAAGAGGCTCGTGAGATATTGGCGGAAGCGTATGCTTTGGCGGAGAGGGTTCTTACGGAGCAGGCATCTGGAATGAAGCAGATCGCTGAACTTTTGTTGGAGCGAGAGGTGATCTTCACAGAGGATGTTGAGCGCATTTTAGGGCGTAGAAAAAAAGATATAGAGGCAGCAGAGGCGGTGCAAGTTGTTGAAGAGGGCTCTGTGGTTGAGGCTATGGCATAATCAGCGTATTACCACCTACTACCTAATTGTTTATTGAAACCTAAAGAACTACAAATAGAATGGAGAATAAAAATAAAATGCAGAACCTATTGGTTCGTGCAGCTAGTGGATTGGTGCTTGCCGTTGTTGTTATAGGGGCACTGCTATATTCGCAATGGACTTTTGGATTGCTGCTCATGGCGATTACGATTGGTGGTGTGGGTGAGTTTTATAAGATGTCTAGAGCGAAGGGTATTGAGCCACAATTAGCTGCTGGCTATGTCTCTGCTATTGCAATCTTTGGGGTTGGATTTGACTATTTTTTCAATGGTAGTGCCTTTAACATTCATCTATTACTATTTTTGATGTTGATTTTGCCGTTAATGTTTATCACGGAGCTATTTAAGGGTGGAGATCGTCCACTTAGCAATGTCGGTACTACGGTGTTGGCATTGATATATGTGGCTGTTCCGATGTCGATGTTGGCTGGTGTTCCGTTGTTGCTTTCGGGTGGGGAGTGGAACTCGTTGGCGATGATATTGTATATTGTTATTATCTGGAGCAATGATACCTTTGCATATCTGGTTGGTGTGCCATTTGGCAAGCATCGCCTCAATGAGCGTATATCGCCTAAGAAGAGCTGGGAGGGCTTTTTTGGGGGGCTTGTTGGGGCTATCTTAGTCTCGGCTTTGGCTGCATATATCATCGATGGATCGTATGTTGTATGGGTCGGAGTGGGAGTTATAACCTCTCTATTTGGATGTTTGGGTGATCTAGTTGAGTCAATGTTTAAACGTACGTGTGGTGTTAAGGATTCGGGTAATGTTTTGCCTGGTCATGGTGGTTGGTTGGATCGTTTTGATGGTTTGATCTTCTCTGCTCCCTTTGTTTTTGTCTACCTTCTTTTGCTAGGATTGCTATAAGAGAGGGCTGCTTTAATAATTATTACTGTTATGAAAATTAATAAAGAGGGATACCGCATAATTGGAATTACGGGGGCGTTGTGTTTTGCTCTGTGGTTGTGTTTTTACCATATGATAAACCAGGACGAATCCAACCTTTTGATGTGGTTCGGTACACTTATATTTATCTTTTTTTGGTTCTTTATTGTGGCTTTTTTTCGCGAGCCACGTAGAGTCAAGATCCATGATCCGCAACTTATCTTCTCGCCATGCGATGGTCGAGTTGTGGTTACGGAGGTTGTTATGGAGGATGAGTATTTGAAGTGCGAGATGATGCAGATCTCGATATTTATGTCGGTGACAAATGTCCATGTAAATTGGTTGCCTGTAGCTGGAGTTGTGGAGTATTTTAAATACCACCCTGGGCGTTTTTTAGTTGCTTGGCACCCTAAATCTTCGGTCGAGAATGAGCGCACCACAACTGTTGTTAGGACAGAAAAAGGTGATAAGATTCTGTTTCGACAGATTGCAGGTTTTATCGCGCGACGAATTATATCATATATGACCGTAGGTACAACTATGGAGCAGAACCACATCACAGGTTTCATTAAGTTTGGTTCGAGAATTGATGTGTTGATCCCTAAAGAGTGTGAATTGTTGGTCGAGATTGGGGATGGTGTTGTAGGTTCGCAGACTCCAATAGCTCGATTTAAACGAAAGTAATTTATGGTCTCATCTTCATACACAGATAGCTTAACACTCCAAGGTGTTGTTCGTTTTGTGATAGGTCTTGCGACTGTCGCAATCGCACTCTTTTTGTTGTGGTATTTTTCTGATGTTGTGATCTATATTTTGGTATCGGCGGTTTTGGCTATTATGTTTCGTCCGATGGTCAATGCGTTGGCTGGTATTAGAATAAGAGGAAGAGTTCTTGCGCGAGGCGTTGCTGCATTGATAACACTTTTTGTTATTTGGGCACTCTTTGCTCTTCTGTTTTCATCTTTGGTTCCATTGATATTTTCGAAGGTCTATCAATTGACAAATGTCGATTTTAATTCGGTGTTGCATTCGATTCAAGAGCCGATACTGTATGTTCAACACTATGTGCAGAATCTATTGTCTTTGCCAGAGAGCGATGTCAATATAGGTGATTCGCTGCTTCAGTGGGGACGTAGCGTTGTTGATCTATCGACTATAAATGGGGCTTTTACATCGATTATAGGGCTCTTAGCATCGTTGGTTATTGCCTTTTTTTCGATCTCGTTTATCACATTCTTCTTCCTGAAAGATGAGAATCTATTCTTTTTTATGGTCTCGTCGATGTTCCCATCTAAATATGATGAGAATGTGATGAGAGCTCTCAATTCGATCTCTTATCTCTTGTCTCGTTACTTTGTTGGTCTTTTGGCGGAGAGTACCCTTATCATGATCTCGGTGAGCGTTGTGATGATCTGTTGTGGTATGCGAGCTAGCGATGCATGTTTTATGGGGGTTGTAATGGGGGTTATGAATGTTGTGCCATATGCAGGTCCATTTATGGGTGCATGTTTTTCGGTCTTTTTGGGTGTTATCTCTCCGATAGAGTCTCTGGGTGTTGGAGCTACAATCTTTGTGATCCTCGCTTCGTTGGCTGTAATTAAGGGTATAGATGATTTTGTGTTGCAGCCTACGCTCTATTCGGAGCGTGTTAAGGCGCATCCGTTAGAGGTATTTATTGTGATCCTGTTGTCGGGATATGTTGCTGGTATTGTTGGTATGTTGCTGGCGATCCCATCATATACCGTTCTTAGAGTCTTTGGAAAGGAGTTTTTCTCGCAATATTCGTTGGTTCAAAAGCTGACGAAAGAGTTATAAGTTGAGTGTATGGTGATTGAAGGAGTTGTGATTGAGGGGCGTAAAATGGGTCGTCAGTTGGGTTTTCCAACGGCGAATGTAGCTTTAGATGGAGGTATAAATATAGATAGCGGAGTGTATCTATCCTCTGTGAAGGTGGGGGATAGATTCTATCGCGCTGTTACAAATATAGGGACAAATCCATCTGTTGGGAGCGTTGAGAAGCGTTCGGAGAGTTATCTGTTGGATTTTCATGGTGATCTGTATGGGCAGATTATCACCATTGAATTAGGAGAGAAGTTGCGTCAAGAGCTCCGTTTCGAGAGCATAGAGGCTCTTCGTCAACAGATATTAATGGATATAGAGCGAGTGCGTCAACTTCTGTAGTTGAAGAGTGCGCGAACTGATGGAGTGCCATTGGGACGAATAATTTCGAAGAGCAGTTGTCGACTTTCGGGTTGAAGCTGCTCTTTGCTGTTTATGGTTAACATATCTCCCAAAAGTGACTCATTGGCAAAGTGAATGTCAACCCTGAGATTAGAGTATTCCTTTTTCTCCACCATAGACAGCATCATCTCGATATATCGCATAGTATTCACATGGTTATTTATATCAATATCGAGTCGATTTGCGGTGTGATACGATGTTGACACCTCTCCATCGAAGGAGTCTAGTTGTGGGATTTTGCGAGGTCGCTCAATATCTATATTGCGTGGTTGAATATACCGAGTATAGTCAATATCGGGAGTTGTCAGGTCGACTGGTCGGCGAGCCTTGATGTCAATCATACACCATTGTGAAGTCGCCAAAGCTAATCTCTCTCCATTTTGGTCTGTAATTATGAAGTTTCTAGTTGTTGCAATGCGTTTGCAATCCTCAATCCATGTCTCAATTATCATATTCTCTATAGATGATGGCATCTTGTAGATATCAATCGAAAACCGAGATAGAACCCAAGTAAGCCCCATCGAGATAAGCCTCTCAACACCACATCCAAGGGTGTTGGCTGCACTCGAAGCGGAGTCGATAACTCGAACAATAACCTCGCTGAGTTGTGGAGTGTCGTTTTTTGAGGCTGTTATAACCCTCGAAAGCGATATGTCATGCTCCTCGCAAGGGATATCCTCAAGGAGTTGGTGTGCATATCCAACGCCAATGGTGTATCCGCGAAAGTCACTCTGCGAGAGGTAGCGATCGTAATATCCACCGCCACGCCCTAATCGCCTTCCGTCGCTACAAAATGCAACTCCAGGGAGGATCATCAACTCTATCTCGGAGGGTGCAACAACAGAGTTTGAAGTTGGTTCGAGGATCCCGAAAGCCCCCTTTTGAAGAGAGCCTGACGTATACTCCACAAAATCCATTTGAGACCCTACAACACGAGGCAACACCACACGTTTGCCCATATCATGCCACCTCTCTATAATATTAAGTGTAGCAACTTCATCATGTAGTGCGACATATAGTGCGATACACGACGAATTAATGAACACCTGCTCTAACTCAATGATGCTAAATATGTTATATGTAGCCTCGGTGCGCTCGCAAAGCCCAATACTACGGCTCTTTTTGCCAATTACACAACGTGTTTGATCTTTTGTCATTACAGGTAATAGATTTTTTTGAAAAATAAAAACTGGTAAAAGTGTTGTTATCTCGCGAACAATGACTATATTTGTATGCAAAAGTAAACAAATTTTAAATTCATAAAAACAAAATCGAAAAAATTATGAGCTGTTTCTTAACTAATTCATCGGTTGGCAAGAAGTTGGTTATGAGTATTACAGGCTGTATGCTTGTGCTATTCATCCTATTTCACATGTCTATGAACCTGGTGGCACTATTCAGTGGCGAGGCTTACAACATGATCTGTGAGTTCCTTGGTGCAAACTGGTACGCACTTGTAGCAACTGCTGCACTTGCTGCTGGTGTTCTAATCCACTTCTTGTACGCATTGCTCCTTACTAAGGAGAACCTTGCTGCACGTGGTAATGTGCGTTACGCAATCACCGTTCAGGAGAAGAATGTCTCTTGGGCATCTAAGAACATGCTTGTTCTTGGTTACATCGTTGTTGGTGGTCTACTTCTTCACCTTTGCAACTTCTGGGCTAAGATGCAGCTTGTTGAGATCTTGGGACACCATGAGACTACTTTGTGCGATGGATCTGTAGTATCTCCAACTGATGGTGCTGCAATTATCCAGTACACATTCTCTCAATGGTATTATGTTGTTGCTTATCTAGTATGGTTCGCAGCTCTTTGGTTCCACCTTACTCACGGAGTATGGTCAATGTTCCAGACAGCAGGTTTCGCTAACGATATCTGGTTGCCACGTTTGAAGTGCGTTGCTAACGCCGTAGCTACACTAATCTTCGCAGGTTTCGCTGTAGTGGTTATCGTATTCTTCGTGCGCTCACTTATGTGTGGTACATGCTGCTAATCAATAATTGTAGAACAAAATAAGAAATTACCGATATGGCTTTAAATTTAGATTCTAAAATCCCTGCAGGTGAGTTGTCTAAGAAATGGAGCAACCACAAAGAGGCTATCAAAGTAGTGAGCCCTGCAAATAAGCGTAAGCTCGATGTTATCGTTATTGGAACAGGTTTGGGTGGTGCTTCGGCTGCTGCTTCACTTGGTGAGCTAGGCTACAATGTCAAGATCTTCTGTATCTCTGACTCTCCACGTCGTGCACACTCTATCGCTGCACAGGGTGGTATCAACGCTGCGAAGAACTATCGTAACGATAATGACTCAATATATCGTCTATTCTACGACACAATTAAGGGTGGTGACTACCGCGCTCGTGAGGCTAACGTATATCGTTTGGCTGAGGTGTCGAACTTGATTATCGACCAGTGTGTTGCTCAGGGTGTACCTTTCGCTCGTGAGTATGGTGGTCTTCTTGACAATCGTTCGTTTGGTGGTGCTCAGGTATCACGTACATTCTACGCTCGCGGTCAGACTGGACAGCAGTTGTTGTTGGGTGCTTACTCAGTACTTAACAAGGAGATCGCAGCTGGTACAGTAAAGAGCTACCCACGTCACGAGATGTTGGACATCGTAGTTGATGAGGGTGAGGCTAAGGGAATCATCGCTCGTAACTTGGTGACAGGTGAGATCGAGCGTTTCGGAGCTCATGCAGTTGTAATGGCTACAGGAGGTTACGGTAACGTATTCTTCTTGTCGACAAATGCGATGAACTCAAATGGTTCAGCTGCATTCCAGTGCTATCGCAAGGGTGCTGCTATCGCTAACCCATGTTTTACTCAGATCCACCCAACATGTATCCCAGTAAATGGTACTCAGCAGTCGAAACTTACCTTGATGTCAGAGTCATTGCGTAATGATGGTCGTATCTGGGTTCCTAAGAAGTTGGAGGATGTTAAGGCTCTTCGTGCTGGTACATTGAAGGCCTCTCAGATCGCTGAGGAGGATCGTGACTACTATTTGGAGCGTCGTTACCCAGCGTTTGGTAACCTTGTACCACGTGACGTTGCATCTCGTGCTGCTAAGGAGCGTTGTGATGCAGGTTATGGTGTAAATGGAACAGGTCTTGCTGTATTCTTGGACTTCAAGTCAGCTATTGAGCGTCTTGGAGAGCCAGTTATCAAGCAGCGTTATGGTAACTTGTTCGATATGTATGAGGAGATCAAGGATACAAATCCATACAAAGAGCCAATGATGATCTTCCCTGCGGTTCACTACACAATGGGTGGAACTTGGGTTGATTACAACTTGATGACTACAATCCCAGGACTATACTCTATCGGTGAGGCCAACTTCTCTGACCACGGTGCAAACCGTCTTGGAGCATCTGCTTTGATGCAGGGTCTAGCTGATGGATACTTCGTCCTTCCATATACAATTGGTGACTTCCTTGCGAAGAAGATCCAAGCTCCTAAGGTCTCAACAACAACTAAGGCATTTGACGAGGCTGAGAAGGGTGTTAAGGATAAGATCGCTAAGTTGATGGCGATGAAGGGTTCTCAGACTGTTGATGATATCCACAAGAAGTTGGGTAACATTATGTGGGAGAATGTTGGAATGGCTCGTACTAAGGAGTCTTTGGAGCGTGCGATCTCAGAGATTCAGGCACTTCGCAAGGAGTTCTGGAAGGATTGTAAGGTTGCAGGTGAGGTTAATGCATTCAACCAAGATTTGGAGAAGGCGTTGCGTCTTGTTGACTACCTTGAGATGGGTGAGTTGATGGCTCGTGATGGTCTTAACCGCGAGGAGTCTTGTGGAGGTCACTTCCGTTCTGAGCACCAGACTGCAGAGGGTGAGGCTAAGCGTGATGACGAGGGCTTAGCATATGCATCTGTTTGGGAGTATCAGGGTGAGGATAAAGCTCCAGTACTTCATAAAGAGGTGTTGGATTACGAGTTCGTGAAGCGTGCTCAACGTAACTATAAAGACTAATAATTGACGTTATATAACTTATAATTCTTAAAGACGATGAATTTTATAATTAAGATATGGCGTCAAAAAGACGCAAAGTCACAGGGTAAATTTGTAGAGTACCCAATCAAAGATATTTCTGCTGACACCTCTTTCCTAGAGATGTTGGACATCCTAAATAATGAGTTGAACCATAAGGGTGAGGAGCCTATCGCATTCGACCACGACTGTCGTGAGGGAATCTGCGGTATGTGTTCTTTGCACATTAACGGACATGCTCATGGACCATCTAGCGCGGTAACTACTTGCCAGATGTATATGCGTAAGTTCAAGGATGGTGAGACTATCACAGTTGAGCCATGGCGTTCTACAGCGTTCCCAGTTATCAAGGATCTTGTTGTTAACCGTTACGCTTATGATGAGATTCTTCAGGCTGGTGGATATGTATCTGTACGTACAAACTCAGTTGTTGATGCTAACGCTATTCCAATCGCTCAGGCAGATGCTGAGGAGAGTATGGATGCTGCGGCTTGTGTAGGATGTGCAGCTTGTGCAGCTACATGTAAGAATGGATCGGCAATGTTGTTCGTATCGGCACGTGTTAGCTCTCTAGCTAAGTTGCCACAGGGACAAGTTGAGGGTGCACGTCGTGCTCGCGCAATGGTTGCTAAGATGGATGAGCTAGGTTTTGGTAACTGTACAAATACAGGTGCTTGCGAGGCTCAGTGTCCAAAGCAGATCTCAATCTCTCACATTGCTCGTTTGAACCGTGAGTTCTTGAAGGCAAAGTTGAGCGAGTAGATAATACTCTATAGTGTAAAAGATCCTGCAATTCGAAAGAGTTGCAGGATCTTTTGTCGTTGTAGCCTATTGTACCTATTGTAGCCCAATAATCCTTTGTAATGTGTTGTTATACTATATATAACAAAGGTGTATTTTTAAATTAGGGACTAGCTTTTGCCGATAGTCCCACTTGAGATACGTTCCGCAAGGAACGTCATCCTGAACTTGTTTCAGGATCTCTGTATCATTAATTAAACCATTGTGTTTTAGTATATTATATAGGTTGTGTTGTCGTTTGCCGAGATCCTGAAACAAGTTCAGGATGACGAAATTGAAAATTTCGTATCTCACGTAGGACTGCTAGAATAATTAATCGGACACGAATAATTTAGACTTTGCCATCTAACCACGCATCGATCATTTGGCGAGCGATGCTCAATTTGTGTGGTATTTCAGGGAGGTTGTTGCGAGTGTAGAATGCTCCAGCTGTCAACTCCTCATCTTGAAGTTTTATCTCGCCATCTACATAATCAGCTATGAATCCAACCATAAGTCCGCTAGGGTAGGGCCATGGTTGATTTCCGAAGTAGCGAATATTTTTGATTTCGAGCCCCGTCTCCTCTCTCACCTCTCGGCGCACACACTCCTCTAGAGTCTCGCCAACCTCCAAAAATCCAGCGACAAGTCCATTCACCTTGCTCTGATAATTGCGAGCATGAACCAACAAAATAGAGTCGTCGCGTTTTATGAGAACAATTGTGGCTGTTGAGATACGAGGGTAGAACTCTTGGTTGCATATTGGACACTTTTTTGCTATTGGTGCGATCTGTGGTGTTGGGACTCCGCATTGAGGACAGAATCTGCTGTTTCGATCCCAATGGAGGATTTGAGATGCTTTGCCAGCTAGCGAATATTCATCTCTTGTTAGGGTGTCATAGCTTGCCCTTATCCCCACCATATCATACTCTTCGTTTGGTTCTGTGGTCTCAAAAGTTCTGCAAGGGGTGTTGTTGAGGGTGCTAAATGTGTGAACGGTTGCTCCATCGGGAGGTGTGATAGGTGGTTGTTTGCTGATCGGTATCGCTCCATTAATGGTTAAAATCTGGTTATTGTGGATTATAAACCAGTAACTATTATCTTCATACATGATATTTGTGATTTTTTTCGTGAAAATTATTTTGCAAATTTATAAATAATAGTAACTTTGTCAAGTCTAAAACTTAAACTTATGAAGAATAATAGAGGATTTTATCCATTTTTGATTCTATCTACAATGCCTATAATGGGTAGTTGTGCTGGAAGTCAGGGCTCTACGGAGCAGCCAAACATCATCTATATCATGTCGGATGACCATACTTCGGCTGGTATTGGAGCATATGGAGGTCGTTTTGCCCCATTGAATCCAACCCCAAATATCGACCGTATCGGTAAAGAGGGTATTATTATGCAGAATGCTTTCTGTACGAATGCTATTAGTACTCCATCGCGTGCTTGCATCATATCTGGTCAGTATAGTCAAACAACAGGTATCCTTGATTTTGAGGATCCAATGGATATCGAGAAGCAACACTTGCCAATCGAGATGAAGAAGTTGGGCTACCAGACTGCTATCGTTGGTAAATGGCACCTTGGTAATCAGCCAGAGATGTTCGACTACTACAATGTCTTCTATGGTCAGGGTGAGTACTTCGATCCAGTATTGAGTGAGAAGGGTTCGGATGAGAAGACAAAACTTGGAGGTAGAATGGTGAATGGTCATAGATATGAGGGTCACTGCTCGGATGTTGTCTGTGATATTGCACTTGATTGGTTTAAAAATAAGCGAGATAAGAGTAAGCCATTCCTATTCTGTTATCAGGATAAAGCTCCACACGATATGTTCGAGTTCAATCCTAAATATGCAGACTATTTAGAGGATACATTTATGCCAGAGCCAGCGTCGTTGTGGAATAATAGTGCTCATGGATCTGTTGCAACACGTGGTTATAACGACTCGATGCGAGATACAATCGGCTCTTCGGTAGGTCGTCGTAATACGGTGCGTAATATGGGTACAGACCTTAAGATGGATATCGCAGATAATGTTTCGGATGAGAACTACAAGCGTATGGCTTATCAGGAGTATATGAAGCGTTACTTCCGTTGTGTGAAGGGTGTGGATGACAATATCGGACGACTCTTTGAGTATCTTGAGGCTGAGGGTTTGATGGATAATACAATTATCATCTATACTGGAGATCAGGGATTCTTCCTCGGCGAGCATGACTATATCGACAAGAGATGGATGTATGACGAGACTATGCGTATGCCATTCTTGGTTCGTTACCCAAAGAAGATCAAGGCTGGGTCGACAAGCGATGCTATCGTAAACAATGTCGATTTTGCAGGTACAATGATCGATATGGCTGGTGGAGAGGTGCCAGAGTATATGCAGGGAGAGTCGTTCAAGGAGATCTTGTATACAGGTAAAGAGCCAGAGGGTTGGAAGCAGGCTTCATACTATCGTTACTGGATGCATATGGGACACAACCACAACAACCCAGGTCACTTCGGTATTCGTACAAAGGAGTATAAGTTGATCTTCTTCTATGCAGAGGATTTCCGCCCTGATCGCAAGTGGGCTCCATACAACAAGTGTGTAGGAACTAAGACCCCTGTAGCATGGGAGCTATACGACTTGAAGCGTGATCCAAATGAGATGCAGAATGTATATGGGCGACCAGAGTATGCAGAGATCACAAAGCAGTTGAAGGCTCAGTTGAAGGAGCTTCGCGAGGAGCTTAATGAGACAGATGCTGCATATCCAGAGATCCGGAAGGTTATCGACGAGAACTGGGATCTTTAATAACTCAAAGCATTAAATACACTATATACCACCGCGAAATATTACTTTTCGTGGTGGTTTTTTTATGCGTGAAATTTTGTTATGACCTATAATTGTGTTATCTTTGACAGTATCATATTTGTTGGAATAAATAGAGACTTGTTTAGCTGATAGTCCCACTTGAGATACGTTCCGCAAGGAACGTCATCCTGAACTTGTTTCAGGATCTCTGCAAATGGTAATGTTAATAGGTAAATATGTTGATAAATTAGGTATTGATAATGCAGAGATCCTGAAACAAGTTCGGGATGACGAAATTTTCAATTTCGTATCTTACGTGGAGCTGCTAGGAAGATTTTATAGGATAGGAATAAAACAGTATTACAAAAGAAAAAATAATATTTGATAGTTATGGCGAAGAGATTAACATTTGGAGTTGATATCGGTGGAATCAACTCAGCTTTTGGACTTGTTGATGAGCAGGGTGAGACATTTGGTGAGGGAGGTATCTCGACTGCGGCATACCCTAATTTTGATGATTATCCATCATATATTCGAGACCTTTCACAGGCAATGAGAAGCCTGTTAGCTGAGTTGGATTTTGAGTATGAGTTGGTTGGAATAGGCGTGGGAGCACCAAATGCTAGTTTTCAGAGTGGGATGATTGAGCAACCTGCCAATCTATGGAAATATAATGATAGTAATGTAGGTTTAAATGAGAATGATCGCCTTTTTACATTTGTCGAGGATCTAAAAAAGGAGTTCCCAGAGGTGGAGTATATCGCAATCACAAATGATGCTAATGTTGCAACAATTGGCGAGATGATGTTTGGAAATGCTCGTGGTATGAGAGATTTTATTATGGTTACTCTAGGAACAGGACTCGGATCGGGTTTTGTGGCAAATGGAGAGTTGATCTATGGTCATGATGGCTTCGCTGGTGAGTTGGGGCATGTTATTGTGGAGCGTGGAGGACGAGTTTGTGGATGCGGTAGACGTGGATGTCTGGAGACCTATGTCTCAGCAACGGGAATTAAGCGTACTGCATTTGATTTGATGGCACAGATGCGCGAACCAAGTGAGTTGCGATCAATTCCATTCTCGGATATGGATTCGTATAAAGTCTTTAAGGCGGCTCAGAGTGGAGACCCAATTGCACTCGAAGCGTTCCGATTTACGGGCGAAATGTTGGGACGAGCATTGGCAGATGTTGTTACAATCACATCTCCCGAGGCGATTATTATCTTTGGTGGATTGGCAAAGTCGGGAGATCTGATCTTCGAGCCAACGAAGCGATATATGGAGGAGAATATGTTGTTCGTCTACCGAGATAAGGTGAAGTTGTTGCCTAGCGGTATTCAAGATCGCAACATTGCAATAATCGGAGCTTCGGCGTTGATCTGGAGCAAAGTAAACTCTTAAGGGGACTTCTAATAATTCCCCTTAAAGAGGCTCTGCAATCCAATTCTGGAACTCTGATTGATAGGTTCTGCCGATTGGGAGTTGCAGATCATCATGTTTTATAGCGATTAATTTTCGGGTATACGATGCTATTGAGCGTCGTGCAATAATATACGATTTATGGATTCTCATAAATTGTTCTACTGGTAGAAGAGTCTCAATGGAGCGCATACTCATCTGTGATATGATTGGGCGCGCTCCATCGACATATATACGGACATAGTTGTCCATAGCCTCTATATATCGAATTGTGGAGATTGCAACCTTTACATTTTGGTATTCAACCTTTACAATGATCTCTTCGCCGCTCTGCTCCGATGTGCGATTGGTAAGGAGTAGCTGTTTTACCTTCGTAACTGCGCGTTCGAAACGGGTGTAGGCGAATGGTTTGTGGAGAAAATCTACGGCATCGAGCTCAAATCCATCAATGGCGAATTGAGCATATGCAGTTGTAAAGATTAGATTTGTACCTTTAGGGAGTGTTCTTGCGAGCTCTACGCCATTGACACCTCCCATCTCGATATCGAGGAATATGAGGTCGGGGTGTCTGTTTCGTACCTGCTCAATTCCAACTATCGGGTCGGAGTATGTTGCAAGGTCAATATCTCCAAATCTCTTGCAGTATTGTGAAATTACACTTAGAGCCATTGGCTCATCATCTATTGCTATACATCTCATCTTAAGTCAGTTTTATTGTTAATGATACATCGTACAACCCCTCATTCTCACCAATTATTAGGGTGTGTTTGTTGGGGTATAGCAGATCCAAACGTTTGCGACAGTTTGCAATTCCGATTCCAGCACCCTTGCTGCTCTCTGTCTGGTTTGGCATAATAGGGTTCGAAGCGGTGAGGAGTAGAATACCATTTGTAACCACTATCTTGATTGATATCTTACTCTTTATATGCGATGAAGCTCCATATTTTATTGCATTCTCAATAAAGGTAATCAATAACATTGGAGCGATACTACATCCGCAGCTTGCGCTATCTTGATTGTGTGTAAACTCTATCTCGGTATGTTCGTTGAGCCTATATCTTTGCAGATCAATATACTGCTCTATATAATCTATCTCGGTTTGGACACTAACCATATCTTGTGTGGAGTTGTTACACATATACTTCATAAGGTTGCAGAACTGTATAAAAGCCTCCTCAGCCTCCTCCGATTTTGTGATTATCAACCCTAAAAGGGTATTGAGAGTGTTGAATAGAAAGTGTGGATTGATCTGAGCCTTGTATAGTGCCAACTCAGCCTTCTTCTTCTCGAACTCTATACTTTGGCGAGCTATGATCTGTTGATTAAGCTCCGAAAGCAGAGCCACAACGGCACTAAATGTCGTTACAACGACATATAAGAACCATACAGCCTGCTCCAACATTCTGTTCGATGGTGGGCTTGTTGGACGTGGTGGTCTGTTGGAAGAGGCGGCTACACCATCCGCAACTCGACGCACGCCATCTCCCATCATCATTCGATATTTCAGGTCGATAGGGTATTGGCTAACTATATATGTTAGTAGCAGTGATCCCACGAGTATCGTTAGGGCAATTATTGGTCGTCTATTATCTCCCGATATGAGTGGTACGGTGATCGACCTGTGTAGCCAGTATGTTGTGTAGAGCCACCCTAGAAGTATCACCACAAATAATGAGTTGCTCTCCCACCACCTATCTAGAGGAAGTAGCATAATTAAGGCTGGAAGCAGCAGCAAGCAGAAGACAAGGTCGATGTACCTTGATATGTTTTTTTGTGCCATATAGTTTTGTTTTACTCGTTTTTACAAAGGTATTAGCTTTTGTTGAAATAAAAAAATCTTATCCGCTCCGTTCACCATTACATTTTTGTCGTTTACCACTACAGTGATAACTTTCGCCATTTATCTCGATCCAAGATACTATATTTGTCATATAATTAACTAAAACAATAGAGGACATGAAGTTTAAGAAACTGCTATCTGCATTTATATTGGGTTCAACATTGACGTTGACCTTTGCGCAAACGTCTGATAATACAACTAGCTCTACAACTAGTTCGACTGGATTGGAGGGGAAGACCGTTACAATCTCTTCGGAAGAGTCTAAAAAACGTATGTTGGATAGTTTGGCGATCTATGACCCACAGACATTTTCGACCTATTTCGAGGAGGTGGTTGTTAAGGGTCGAGACACTCGAGCTACACAAAAGGGTGATAGTCTGATCTATAATGCATCGGCATTTAAGGTGCTCGATGGAAGTTCTGCGGAGGATCTACTCTCGAAGATGCCAGGTATTGTTGTTGAGGGTGGTGAGGTTCAGGCTCAAGGTGAGAGCGTTGGAAAGGTTTTGGTTGATGGTAAAGAGTTCTTCGAGGGGGATGTTAACCTCGCAATACGTAGTCTGCCAGCCGATATTATTGAGAGCGTTGAGGTCTTTGACAAGCAGAGTGAGCAGGCTGAATTTACGGGATTTGACGATGGAGAGCAGATCAAAACTATCAACTTCACAACAAAGAGCGGTTACACTCAAGGAAAATTCGGTGAGTTGTATGCAGGATACGGAACCGATGACAGATACAAAGTTGGAGGTAATGTAAACCTATTCAATGAAGATCGCCGAATCTCGATCCTTGGAATGAGTAATAATATAAATCAACAAAACTTCTCGCAGAATGACCTTGCTGGAGTGATGTCGGCATCATCATCGGGTCGTCGTGGAAGTAGTGGCAGCTCTACAGGGATGGTAAGCAATCTGGATGGAGTGACATCAAGCAATGCTGTTGGTCTGAACTTTGTCGATGCATGGGGCGAAAAGGTGAAGTTTACAGGTAGCTACTTCTTTAATCAGTCAAACAACGAACAAGAGAACTCTACACTGCGCGAGTATTTTGAGTCGACGCTTCCTGGAATGACCTACGAAGAGTATAGCGAGTCGACTATGGACAACTGGAATCACCGTTTTAATGCTAAGTTTGATTACACGATCAACGAGAATAATACTCTGACCATAACACCTAGCTTGAGCTTCCAGAGTAATGATAAGTGGAGTCTTGTAGATGGAACGAATCTATCGTATGGTGAGGCGACTGAGAATGTAATAACAGATAGCAACTCAGAGTCTGATGCCTATAGCCTTGGTGCAGAGGTTGTATATCGCCACAAATTTGCAAAGGCTGGTCGTACACTATCATTGATGCTTAATGGTACACTCTCAAACACCGAAACAGAGAGTTATACAGACTATCTAACATCTATTTCGAGTGCTGAGCCAGAGTCTGAAGATCAATTCCAGATCTCTGATACAGAGAAGTACTCACTGCGTGCGAATTTGGTATATACAGAGAAGGTGGCTGATAAGATGCAGCTATCAGTGTCGTATCGTGCATCTCTATCCAATTCAGATATCGACAAGCAGGTATACACAACATCTGGTGCAACGTATGATCTCTACGATCAGCTAGATGAGTCACTTTCGAGTGTCTATGAGTCGGATTATTTCACTCAATCTGGAGGTCTAGGTTTGAGATATTTTGGAGGATCTCTATCTGCAACTATCGGTGCAGATGCTCAGTATGCTACGCTTAATGGTGTTACAAAATATCCATATAGCGACGATATAAACAACGATTACTTCTCGATCCTACCTTCATTCTTCGGACGCTACGCATTGGATAGCCATAACTCATTTATGTTCCGATATAGAAGTAGTTCATCTTCACCATCGGTTAGTGACCTACAAGATGTGATCGACAACTCAAACCCACTCTTTATGTCGGTTGGAAATCCAAATCTAGATCAACAGGTAAATCATACTGCTAGTCTGCGATATATCCACACCTCAATCTTTGGAACTAGTTTTATCGCAATGATTGGAGGTACACTTCGCAACAACTATGTAGCTGATAGCACAATGGTTGCAACGACCGATGTTGCACTCTCTGAGACTATTACCCTTAGTGAGGGTGCTCAGCTTACGAAGCCTGTAAATTTGGATGGATATTATAGCCTGCAAGCGATGTTGACATATGGATTCCCAGTGGATCTTATCTATAGTAATATCAATGTTAGCCTTTCGAGCAGTTATGCAAATGTACCTACAATTCTAAATGGAGTTCAGAGTAACACCCGAGAGTTGAGCCTTGTTCCGAAGGTTGTTATTGGAAGTAATATTAGTGAAAAGCTCGATTTTACGGTCTCATACTCATCTGCTTTGAGTTATGCGCTAAGTACAGAGACTGACTCGAGCAGCAGTGATTATCAGACTCATACAACAACGGCTAAGTTAGGTTGGGAGTTCTGGAAGGGTATCACTTTGCGAAGCACATTCAACTATATCTGTTATGCTGGAATTGAGATGGATGATCCGAACTATTATCTTTGGGGAGCTTCGTTGGGTAAGAAATTCTTGAAGAATCGTAGCCTTGAGGCTAAGATCGAGGCGACAGATCTGTTGAATCAGAATAGATCGTTTAAGCGTTCTGTTGGAAGTAATTATTATGATTATGTTAATAGTAATGTCCTCGAAGGTTATATCATGGCGACACTTGTCTATACCTTTAGGTAGTTTGTTATAGACTTTATTCTATTCTATGTTATTATTGGTGTCCGATAAAACTTTTTCGAGCAGTCCCACTTGAGATACGTTCCGTTAGGAACGTCATCCTGAACTTGTTTCAGGATCTCAGCATCATTGATTAAACCATTGTATATTAGTATATTACAGAAGTGGCATTGTCGTTTGCTGAGATCCTGAAACAAGTTCAGGATGACGAAATTTTCAATTTCGTATCTCAAGTGGGACTATCTATAAAAGTAAGCCCCTAAATTTACAAATACATACAATCTGTTATATTACAGTGTATTACAAAGGTTTTTCGGATTTTTATCGGATATCAATACTATAATTTATAGAGCGGGAGCGAGATAGATTGTTATCTACTCCCGTTTTTATAATTCTTGTGCGAAGAAATTTGTGCCGATCTATTGTAAAGTGTGAAAATATATCTATCTTTGTCCCTGTATTTAATAACGATATTCGTGTTAAATTTTATATATTTTTTATGGTTGGAGCTTTACTTATTGTCGTTGGGTCTATGTTTATTGCCGTTGCATTGATTGCGATAGCTGTAATCTATTTTCGATCATTTAGATTAAAAAGAGATTACTCTGTTAAGCGACTTATGTATGCTGACGAATATATCTTAAAGCGTGAACGATTAGTTGGTAAAGTCCCATATTACGGATTGTTAATATTGTTGGGCGTTATCATTATAGTTCTCTCTGGGACTATGTAAGAATCTGTTTAAATAGATTCTAAGTCTATTTTATACTCTCTCTGAACTCATCATACTCCTGTTGAAGAGCTCCGAAATCGCTATTCTTTAGCTTCGCTTTGGTGATCTTGAAGTCGAAATCTTCATTGATGCCAAATACATCGACTCCAGCTTTGAATGGAAGAGGCGACTTGATAACCGAGATGTTATAGTCATACTCGACACTCAAATTGTCAAGGTCAATTGTCTGCTCACCTCCAATTATCGCCTTATATCGATCGATGGTGATCTCAAATGGCAATACATCGACCTTCGATTTGTCGGCTGTTATATATATGCGAAGTGAGTCGATAAGGCTATGATCCTTATTCTTAAACATCAGAGCATCCGCCAAAGCTGTAAACTCTTCACTCTCTTTGAGCTCTATATCACGTCCCATGAGTGATGACGCTGCACGTAGAGTCTCGATGTCGACACTCAAATCTCGATCTATATTTGTAACCACCTTTAGCTCCAAATTGACCTTTCCGTCGATCGAATTTATTATAGGCATAAATGTCGCAACGTCTGGCATTAGTTCTTCTATACGGTTGATCTGCACCCCTCCCATACGCATATTAAAGAGCAGGTTAGAGCTGTTCTCATCTAAGTTTTCATACCTCAAAGAGCTATATGCTCTACCCCCAATCGCCTTTAATGTCAGTCTGTCGAGCGACAATACACCCTCGTTGATCTGCGCCTTACCGATTATATTCTCGATAAAGGTGTCGTTGAATTTCACCTTGTCGATATTGAGGTCGAAGTTGAAATTTATATTCTTAGGGACTAAGAGCATCATCCCTAAACTATCTGTTGGTGTGGCTACATCGGCGATATATGTGCTATCCTGCTGGATCTGATCCATCTCCTCGGAGAGTAAGATACTCTTGTTTGTCGCCACCATCAACTCATTAACATCGAGAAGTGGAGATTGAATATTTAATTCACCCTCCATCTGTGCCTCGGAGTTGAGGAAGAATACGCGTATCATATTGGTGATATGCCCTGTTGCAAGGATTGTGCTCTCACCTAGTTTCAATCGTGTGTTTTTTAGTGTTATTTTGTTGTTGACCACCGAGACGCTAGATCTTGGGATCGCCATATCTAGTGGGAATAGATCACTATACATCTTCAATCGTTGGAATCCGATCTCTCCATCTGTCTCCCATTTTTTTCGTTTTGCTCTCAACATATTAAGATCCATATCGACATTCGAGAGGTTTACTGTTGAGTTGTAGATACTCTCCGAAGCCTCGATAGATTGACTATTTATTATGGCGTGGATCTTTGTATTGCGCTCTTCGTTTTTCGGTGAGATTGTTAGGGTGGCATCGGTGCTACCTAGATTCATCTCCACTTGATCTTCGATACCAATAACGGTATTCTGAGCCTCGGCTCTAATGCCAACGCCATTCACCTTTTTTGTCTTGGTATCGAAGTTTGCACCAGATGTTAGCTTTAGATTCTTGATCGAGGTGTATTGCCCCATCTTATCCATGAAGCTAAATCCGCTAACATCCATCGTTGCAAGTAGCGTGCGGCTATTATTCTCTCTCACCTTATCGCCAAAGAGAAGTGTCCCCTCACTTATATCAACGTGAAGATATCCCGTAGATGTGGTGTCCTGAGTGTAGAGTGCACCATCTATATCTATAGCAACGTCTCTGAATGTGGAGACTCCATCAATATATAGGTTGCCATAGTTGCTCTGCTCTATATCTTTCACTGAGAATCGAGTGTGCAGATCGCTCGTATTGTATCCACTTAGCGATACCCCATCTTGAAGAGGGAAGATCTCAACCAATCTATCTAAATCGATTTCAGAGTCGATGTTTATATCTATATATGGTGAATTTATCATGTCGGTGATCTTGCCATCTACCGTAAGATTTAGGATATCCGATGTGTTTATATATAGATTGTTGATTGTGGTATACGACCTGCTAGGGGTGTTGAGATCTATCAACATGTCGGCATCGCAATCTATCTCCTCGATAGATAGTTTTCTCGAATCATACTTTGCCTTTCCGTCGGTTATCTTTAACTTTGCATTGAGTTCAGGGTAGTGTGTTTTGCTGTAGACTCCATTTATATCGAGTCTCATATCGACACTTCCGCTCGTTGTCACAGCCTCTTTTTCGTCGAATATATAGGTTGGAACGAGATTTAGGAACTCTGTTATGGATGGGGTAGACATCATGCTACGTAGATCTACATATACGCTCTTATCCTCTTTGTCTCCGCGAAGAGAGCCATTTACGCGCATCTCGATATCATTCACATTTAGGCTAGTTCTGTCAAGGGTCAAGAGTGTGGAGTCTCGATAGTATTTCATCTGAGAGCGCATACCTAACGACATATTCGATGCAAATACCTTCTCTTTCATCCTGATGCTAAACTCCTCAAGGGCAATCTTAGTCTCCATTTCACAGGTGTCGGGAGCGATGGATAGCCCCATATCAACGGAGAAGCCTCCGATCTTGGAGTAGAAGTCTCGTTCTCGATCATCTATAACAATTGTCGATGAATCTATCTTAACTCTGTCCAGGCGAAACTTATAACCATTGAGGCTCATTGTATCGTTTTGAGCGGTTTGTGTAGAGTCTGCCTCAAATTTAAAGAGGTTGATAGGGCGAGTGATTGAGTCTACATAGAGGTTTATCGAGGTCTTCTCGATTGTGATCTCATCTATAATAATCTCTTTTTTGAGAAGTGCCAATGGGTTTACCGCAACTCTGCATCGTCGGGCATTGAGCAGATCATCAATTAATGGATTCTCCTGCTTAATCACAAGAGAGTCTATCTCGATCGAAAAGTGGGGGAACGACGAGAAGAATGTAAGCTCTATCTCACCGACCGAAAGTTCACTGCGAACAAACTCTTGTGCGGTTTGAGTGACGAGTGGTGTGATCTTTTCGGGTGTGAATATAAAGTTTACTACAATTGCCATTGCAACCATTGTCAGTGCAAATACTACGGCTACAATTGTTGTAAATATTTTAATGATTCTGCTTATCATACTGTTCTTTATTATATTGTCTGAGAAAACTTTTCAGCAGTCCCACGTGAGATACGAAATTGAAAATTTCGTCATCCTGAACTTGTTTCAGGATCTCTGCATTATCAATAAACAACATATTCATATTGTACTGTTGCTTGCTGAGATCCTGAAACAAGTTCAGGATGACGTTCCTTGCGGAACGTATCTTAAATGGGACTATTGTTTTTCCTATTTTGAGGTCGTTGATAGGTTGGTGAAATTTTGAAGAGTTACCTTTAAAATTTCGTCGCCTTGCAATGGTCTCCCTCGGTCGAAGTGCGTAACTTAATCTGAGCATCAAGCACTATGGAACGAGTTGGAGACTCTCTGTCCTTTATCTTTTCGAGTATTAACTTCGCAGACTCCTCTCCGATCTGTTTTAGTGGCGGTTCGATTGTTGTGAGCTGCGGATGGACAATTGTCGAGAGTATCGTGCCAGAGAAGCTAGCAACTGCAATATCCTCTGGTATTCGTCTCCCTCGATCACGTAGTCTGTTCATCGCTCCAATAGCAAGGGTGTCGGTAAATGCAAATAGAGCATCAAACTCAATGCCACTATCGAGAAGTTTATCCGCAACATCAGCTCCATCCTCAAAGCTAAGTCCACTCATCAAGATCAGCTCTTTGTCGGGCGCAATGCCAAATTTATTTAGAGCATCACGATAACCACGAGCGCGCTCAAATGAGTTGTAGACATAGTTAGGGCCATGGAGGTGAACAATGCGCTTGCGACCGCTTCTAATAAGGTGTTCGATAAGAAAGAACGATTTGATATAATCATCCACCACCACCTGCGAGACATTCATCTGGTGAGGTATACGATCATAAAAGACAATAGGCATACCATTTTGTTGAAGGGCTAGATACTCCTCTCGATTTTTGTTGCAGTCACATGGACTAATGATAATACCATCGACCATAAATCGCTCCATGGTCTTTAGATTCTCACGCTCCATCTCCCACGACTCGTTTGACTCCGCTATGATAACCTTTATCCCCAGATCATGAAGTACGCTCTGCACCCCCGAGATCACCAACGATGCAAATGGTGTTGTCATCTCGGGAACTATAACACCAACGGTGTTTGTTCTGCCATATTTCAGATTTGTTGCAACGGGATTTGGTTTGTAGCCCAATTTTTGTGCAGCCTCTGTTACACGATCTTTGGTCTCTTGGCGGATGTTTTTATCGTTGGTTAGTGCGCGAGAGACTGTTGAGACAGATATCATCAAATGTTGAGCTATATCTTTTATCGTTATTCGTTTCATA
>JBCQUC010000098.1:0-4916 GCA_047174275.1 Rikenellaceae bacterium
TAACCTCTATAAATATTCCGATGTATCTGCCGACACTTCAATAGCTTCACTCTCGTGGCGAGAGCTATTCACCGACCCTGCTTTGCAGTCGCTCATCGAGCAAGCGTTGGCGCAGAACACAGACTTGAACGTTGCACGGCTTAATATCGAGCAGGCAGAGATAGCACTCTCGACAGCTCGCAAAGCGTTCTTGCCATCACTCTGGCTTGAACCACAAGGCTCTATATCATCTTTTAATGGCTCAACGACAAAGACATATAACGTATCGCTAACATCATCGTGGGAGATAGATATATTTGGTAAACTTCGCAACGCCAAGGAGCAAAACAAAGCACTCTTGGAGCAGAGCGAGGCTTATGCTCAAGCGGTGCAAACATCCCTAATTGCGACCATAGCGCAAAGCTACTACTCACTCTTGATGCTCGACGAACAGCTTCAAATTAGCGAAGATACTCGTGAAAATTGGGAGAAGAACCTTCGAGTTATGAATGCAATGAAGAGCGCAGGACGCATAAACGAAACTTCAGTGTTGCAATCCGAGGCGAGTAGCATTGCTCTAAATTCATCTATTGTAACCATTAAGGAGCAGATTGCAGCGTTGGAAAATGCACTCTCTCAACTCTTGGCACAACCTACTTCGCATATCAAACGTGGAGATATATTGTCGGTCGAGTTTTCAGACAAACTCTCCACTGGTTTGCCAATCGAACTACTTAGCAATCGTCCCGATGTGCGGATGGCAGAGGGCTACCTCACGGAGATGTTCTACGCCACAGCAGAGGCTCGCTCATCGCTCTACCCATCGCTAACGTTGAGCGGTTCGGCTGGCTACACAAATAGCTCTGGCGTGGTTCTTAACCCAGGTGATATGCTCTACAGTTTGGCAGGTTCAATCCTCCAGCCAATCTTCAATCGTGGAACTCTCAAAGCCCAATTAAAGATTAGCAAATCGCAACAGGAGCAAGCTCTATTGCAGTTCAAACAGTCAATATTAGATGCAGGAGCAGAGGTAAATAACGCCATCAGCGAACTACAAAGCTCTCGTGAAAGGTTGCAGTATGGAGAGCAGCAGATTGCCATTTTGGAGAAAACAGTCACCAAAACCGAGCTACTAATGAAGCACGGCAGTGTCACAACACTCGATGTATTGACCGCACAACTCTCTCTACTCCAAACCCAATTATCGTTCACCACAGAGAAGTACAACCAAACCCAAGGGGTAATAAATCTCTACCGAGCTTTGGGCGGTGGTGAGGAGTAAAATATTACATATCTATTCATTATGGAGGCTGTCCAAAATCACGAATGTGATTTGAGGGCAGCCTCTTTTATAATGAATTAGCGTATTTTTTTTGTGACTTTCAACATTTATCGTAACTTTGCGATGTGTCAAATAGGTGATACACATATAAACAAAGATCAGATAAATGATGAAATCATTGAAAATCGGAAATTTAGTAATTCCAACGCCAATCATCCAAGGTGGAATGGGTGTTGGAATATCTCTATCGGGATTAGCATCTGCGGTCGCTAATCAGGGAGGTGTTGGTGTAATCTCTTCAGCTGGGCTGGGGGTGATCTACAACAATCTATCATCAAAATATAACGAGGCTAGTATCCTCGGACTTCGTGAAGAGCTACGCAAAGCGCGTGAGGCTACCAAAGGGGTGATTGGTGTGAATGTGATGGTGGCGATGTCGAACTTCGCAGATATGGTGAAGACAGCTATCGCCGAAAAGGCAGATATCATCTTCTCGGGAGCAGGTCTACCGCTATCGTTGCCATCGTTCCTAGAGAAGGATAGCGTGACAAAGTTAGTCCCTATCGTATCGAGTGCACGTGCCGCAAAGTTGCTATGTGAGAAGTGGCTTTCGGGCTACAACTACATCCCTGACGCGATTGTTGTCGAGGGTCCAAAGGCTGGAGGTCACTTGGGATATGCAGCTAAGGATCTTGAGAGCCCTGAGTTTTCGTTGGAGCACATCGTGACAGAGGTTGTCGAGGTGGTTAGAGAGTTTGAGATAGCTCATGAGTGTCATATCCCCGTTATCGCAGGCGGTGGTATCTATACTGGTGAGGATATTCGCTATATTTTGTCGTTGGGAGCTGATGGCGTTCAGCTTGGTACGCGCTTTGTCACGACGTATGAGTGTGATGCAGATGATGCGTTCAAGCAGAGCTATATCGACGCTACAGAGGCGGATATCGAGATCATTCAGAGCCCTGTAGGTATGCCAGGACGCGCCATACACAACTCATTCCTGGAGCGTGTGAAGTCTGGAATCACGATGCCTAAGAGCTGTCCGTTTGACTGCATTAAGACCTGCAAGGTGGATCGCAGTCCATACTGTATTATGTTGGCTCTATTCAACGCATTCAAGGGTAAGTTGGAGCGAGGTTATGCCTTTGCAGGAAGCAACGCTTGGAGAGCTGAGAAGTTGATGAGTGTCAAGGAGTTGGTCGACTCATTAAAGTCTGAATACGATAAGGCTGTAGCCAATTTCACAGCTAAACAGTAGAGCGATAGGATTCGTAAAAACCAGAGTTTGTAAAATACTTTTGCACCTCGTTATCGAATCCAACGGATTCGTCATCCTGAACTTGATTCAGGATCTCCCGAATTTAGTGAAACTAAATCTCGGGCACGAAGATAATACGTTGAAAATAAAAACATTACAGAAGAGTTGATAATGTTCCCGAGATTCCGCCTTTGGCGCAATTCGGGAGATCCTGAATCAAGTTCAGGATGACGACTCTTCTAGAGTCGAGACATGGTACAAAAATATTCTGGCAACTATTTAGAGTAAAAATGGAGGTAAATTGGGAGATAGAATCAGAGGCGGAGTTTAACTCTGCTGCCTTGGAGACATTCCGTCATCAAGCCTTGAGTTGTGCCCCATACCGTGAATACCTCGAACTCATAGGCTGCAAAGCGGATGATATTGAGGAGGTTACACAGATCCCATTTTTACCCATAGAGCTATTTAAATCCAGAGAGATATATTGTGGCGACACCCCTCCCGAAGCGATATTTACATCGAGCGGAGAGGTGTCGTCACGACATTTTATGCAATCTCTCGCAACCTACGAAAGAGCCTTTACCGAGGCGTTTAGACTCTTCTATGGAGAGCCCGCAGAGTGGGGAATATATGCGCTGCTGCCTAGCTATTTGGAGCGCGAGGGGTCGTCGTTGATCTATATGGTTGAGCGATTAATCACACTCTCGAAAGGGGGCGGATTCTACCTCTATGACCACCAGAAACTTCTAAAGGATATGGCAGAGGATCATCGCCCGAAGATTCTACTTGGAGTGACCTACGCGCTGTTGGATCTCGCTGAGAGTGGGTTAGTTACATCGCCACTAAAGGGTGTTACGGTGATGGAGACTGGAGGGATGAAGGGGCATCGAGAGGAGCTTACAAAAGATAGACTCCACGCCATTTTGACCTCGGCATTTGGGGTCGAAAAGATCCATTCGGAGTTTGGTATGGCGGAGCTTACATCGCAAGGCTACTCTAAAGGAGATGGGGTGTTTCAGACTCCACCGTGGATGAGGGTATACATACGCGATCTGGCCGATCCATTCGATATCTCGAAGAGCGGCAGAGGGGGGCTAAACATTGTGGATCTCGCCTCACAGAGCTCATGCGCCTTTATCCAGACTCAGGATATGGGACGTGTGGCGGAGGATGGCAGCTTCTTGATCGATGGTCGTATCTCAGGGAGCGATATTAGAGGGTGTAACCTTTTAATTCAGTAGAGGTTATGGCATACAAGGAGGGGGAGCTGAAGGAGCTTCACAGACATCTATATGATATTTTGGCACACACCATCGAGGCGTGCGAGGCGTTAAATATCAAATATTTCATAAATGGAGGGTCGGCAATTGGCGCATTCTACGAGGGGGAGATCCTTCCGTGGGATGATGATATTGATATCTGTATGGAACGAGATGATTATGAACGTTTCCTACGCGAAGCCCCTGCGGTATTGGCGAGAGGTTATGTTTTGCAATCACCTCTAAATGAACCCCTTACACCATACTATTTTGCGAAGATCCGCAAAGATGGCACTCTGTTTATAACCGAGGAGGAGGTTGATCTGAATATCCACCATGGAATATATATCGATATCTTCCCGATGGATCGGGTATCCGACATAAAATTTATCGAGAAGATCCATCGCAAAAAGGTTCGTATACTATGCAACGCATTTGTGGCTAAGCAGATCAAACTAGAGGGTAATGCTGTGGCAGCGTCAATCTACAAAATATTGACCGTCCCAATCCCGAAATCTTGGATCTATAAACTGCTTGTAGTTGCTCAAACATGGTTCAATCGCTGCGACACCCGATACATTAATATTGTGAGGATGCCACGCGACCACATCGCCCGAAAGAGTGTCAACCCACCTCAAAAGGTGAAATTCGGAGAGCTTAGGGTCTCTGCGCCACACGATTTAGAGATTTACCTCAATTGGCATTACCCCGGGATCACCCGTTATCCTTCGGAGGATAAGCGAGTTAACCACTCCCCTGTTGTGCTCTGTTTTAATACTGAGTTATAATTTGTCTCCGATAAAAACAGTAGTGGTAAATTTGTTGGTACCGTGTTATCGAATCCAACGGATTCGTCATCCTGAACTTGATTTATTAGTGTCCGATAAAAAAAATTTTAACCTTTGTAATAATCACAATTATAGAGACTTACAAAGGTTTTACAAAATGAGGGCTTACTTTTATTAGCAGTCCCACTTGAGATACGAAATTGAAAATTTCGTCATCCTGAACTTGATTCAGGATCTCTGCAAATGATCTAAAAATCTGACAGTTAGGGATCCTGAAACAAGTTCAGGATGACGACTCTTTCAGAGTCGAAACAAGGTGCCAATACAAATTGTAAACTTTTATCGGACAC
>JBCQUC010000099.1:0-4867 GCA_047174275.1 Rikenellaceae bacterium
CTCTTAAAAACACACTAATAATTATTTTCCACTACTAAAAATTTCGAATACAGAATGCAAAATCTCGAATATATACTTGCTCACGGCTCTCGCAATACATTTGTGACTATTGATGCCGTAGAGAATAAGATAGATACCAACAACGCTGCGGAGTATGTACGCGAAGTGTGTGAACACTTCAAAAGTGATGGACTCCTATTTTTGGAGCAGGTGGATATTGATGGGGAGCTGTTCTATGCGATGAATATGTACAACACCGATGGAACACAGGCTCAAATGTGTGGCAATGGCATGAGAATTGTCGCCCGATTAGCCGACGAACGATATATCAACAGCGAGAGCTTCACACTCTACTCTGGAGGTCGCCCCTACCCTATCCGCCGTTACGACAAAATCGCAGGAGAGATCCCAGTCTATGGTGTCGACATTGCAATACGAACAGCGTCGGAGGATTTCACACTCTCTTCGACAAAATTCGTCGCTGAAAAGATCGAGGCTCTAGACCCATCTCTTAGCTTTACATATCTTAATTTGGGCAATCCACACATTGTCGCTCAAGTCGATGATATTAATTTAGATCTCCTTTCGGAACTTGGAGAGAGAGTCAAGGAGCTTAAAGAGGTATTCCCTTATGGGGTAAATGTCAGCTTTATGCAGCAGCTTGGCGAGGGGAAGATATTTGTTGCGACATATGAGCGCGGAGTGGGGATTACACCTTCGTGTGGAACAGCGATGACAGCATCGAGCACCACCGCAGCACTCCTTGGAGTATGTGATTGGGACTCAAAGATAGAGGTTAAAAATCGCGGTGGATTTGTACACTGCATATGCTCCAACGCCAACAACAAGCTGACAACTCAACTGATAGGCAATGCAACACAGATCGAAAGAGGTGTAATAAATTCAGATTTAACAGTAATAACAACAGAGCTTTTCGAGCATGAGACTCAGGCTTGGGACGCAATAACAAAATAGAGAAGATGATAGAGCAGATTAAAGAGCACAGATCAATTAGACGATTCAAGGGTGAAAAGATAGCCCCATCGACATTAACGACAATCATGGAGGCGGCGATCAGAGCCTCAAATTGTGGAAATATGCAGAGCTACTCTATCATTGTATCACAAGATGATGAGCAGCTAGCAAAGCTCTCTCCTTGCCACTTCGGACAGGTAGAGAGGATGAATGCGCAGTGCGTTGTGACAATATGCGCCGATGTTGCACGCTTTTCGGCTTGGTGTCGTGAGCGTAATGCAGAGCCTAAATACGACAATTTCATATGGTTTTTGAATGGTTGCATAGATAGCATTATGTCGGCTCAGAACATAACCTTAGAGGCTCAAGCTCAGGGTGTTGGAATCTGCGTATTGGGTACTACACTCTATACCGCAGACAAGATCATCGAGATTTTGGAGCTTCCAGAGGGTGTAATTCCAATCACCTCTATCGCGATGGGATATCCAGACGAGCAACCTGCGCTCACCGATCGTCTGCCATATGAGGCTGTTATCCACTACGAAAAGTACACACTAAACACTCCCGATCAGATCAATAAGGTCTGGGCGGAGACTGAGGCATCGGCACTCACAAAAAAACTAATAGAGGAGAACGGCACAGAGAATTTAGCGCAGGTCTTTACACAATACCGCTACAAAGGCGAAGATAACGTCAACTTCTCGAAAAAATATATGGAGTTACTCAAAAAACAGGGGTTTCTAAATCACGAATATTAGTGTCCGTTTTTCAACAGTCACACGTGAGAAGATACGAAATTGAAAATTTCGTCATCCTGAACTTGTTTCAGGATCCCTGCGTTATCATTTGTAGAGATCCTGAAACAAGTTCAGGATGACGTTCCTTGCGGAACGTATCTCAATTGGGACTATCAAAAAACTTTTATCAACACCAAGTAAATAACAAAAGAGGATGCAAAAAGGAGGGGGAGAGAGAGCGTTAACACGGTTTATGCGCATGTTAATTATCGCTGTGGTCAGCCTTATAGGTTGGTCATGTGCCGTCACGCGCCATATTCCAGAGGGGGAGTATCTACTTCAGAGCATCACGATAGAGAATGATAAGAGTGCTCCAAAGGAGGAGCGAATATCACCATATACATTTGAACGATATGTTCGCCAAAGCCCCAACAGACGGCTATTTGGCAGTAACTTCTACATCTGGATGTGGAATCAAGCCAACCCCGACAAGGATAATTGGTGGAATAACTTCAAACGTAGCGTTGGTCAAGAGCCTGTATATTATCAACACGATTTAGCCGTTAAAAGCGAGGAGAATCTAAAGGTCTATATGGATGCCCTTGGATACTACTCTTCAACGGCAAGTTTTGTGGTCGACACCCTAACAAAAGAGAGGCGAGCTAGAGTCACCTACTTCACACATCAAGGTGAGCCATACAAGATTGCCGATATGAAGTATAAGTTCCAAGATACTCTGCTTCGCTCGATAATCTTGGCTGACACCGTAAACTCGCTGATCCACACTGGAAATATCTTCAGTGTGTCACTTCTCGATGAGGAGCGCGAGAGAATCACCAACAAACTCCGTAACAACGGCTACTTCGACTTCACGGTACGTAATATCGAGTATCTAGCCGACACTTTGGCTGGAGACAAGAGCGCAAAGTTAGAGATGATTATAAAACAGGCACTCAATGGATATGATAGTCGAGGTAACGCTATCTACGAAAATAGCCTACGCTACAGAGTTGGAAGTGTTAATATTGTTCCAAACTTCGACCCGTCGCTTCTTGTTAACGACTCGACATTTATGTCTGAGGTTGACACTATACAATACAAAGGGATCAATATAATCGTTGAGAAGGATAAAGAGTCCAATGTTCGCCCAAATGTTCTACGTCAGATGGTACCCTTAAACAAAGGGATGCTCTTTGATGCAAGCACCGTGGAGCAGACATACCAAAACCTCATGTCGTTGGGTTACTTCAAGAGTGCACGAATTAGCTTTAGACCAACGACACTCGACAGTCTCAACACCGACTCAACACTAATAAGAAGGCTTGAAAGACGAGATAAAAAGAGTCTAACAGACTCCATTACAAAACCAGCTGACTCATTTATAGCGAGTTACATACTCTGTACTCCAGCCCTAAAACAGAGCTACGACATCGAGATAGAGGCGAGTACAACATCGAGTTTCTATGGAGTCTACGCCACTGTTGGATACCAAAATCGAAATATTTTCAAGGGTGCAGAGTCGTGGGATATCGACTTCACAGCTGGTTATGAGTATATGAAGGCTCGCGACGCTGTGAAAAAGCGAGCTACAGAGATAGGTATAACAACAGGGTTGACATTCCCTCGCTTTCTCTTACCACTCTCAACTGGCCCATTCACTCGCGTTGTAAAGCCACAGACCACAACTGAGTTCTCTGTAAATTGGCAAGATCGCCCATACTACAACAGAACTCTTACAAGTGCATCGCTAAGTTACGGATGGAAGAACAGAGGATCATCTAGTTTTATAGTGCGCCCTATAGATATCAACGTCATCAATATGAACTATATCGACGAGGATTATTTTGACGATTTGGAGAATGACTACCTAAAGAACAGCTACGAGACTCAACTTATAGCTGGACTCAGTTTAGGGTATGTCTACAATAATCAGTTGGCAAATGTTGGTGGCAACTCGACACTGCTACATATCAATGTCGAGACATCGGGTAACTCTATAAATGCAATAAAGGGGTTATTCAACTCAACTATGGATGAGGATGGCTACTACAATATCTTTGGTATTCGATATGCACAATATGTTCGCTCCGATATCAATGTAAGCCGCAAGTTATCACTCGGCGGATCGTGTGCCGTCGCAGGACGAATATATGCAGGAGCTGCATTAGCCTACGGGAACTCAACATCTATACCCTTTGATAGACTCTTCTACTCGGGCGGAAGCAACAGTATGCGCGGATGGACTCCTCGCACACTTGGGCCTGGTGACTCTCTAGAGCCCGAAGATACGGTCTACTCATCACAGCTTGGTGATATGAAGCTAGAGGCAAATCTTGAGTTTCGATTCCCTGTTTGGGATAATTTCCATGGTGCTACATTCTTCGATCTTGGAAATATATGGTACTTAAAGGACTCTGAGGGTGTATATGATTCAAGTGCTCTATTTGATAAAGATACATTCTACAAGCAGCTAGGATTCAATACTGGAGTTGGCATTCGACTTGATATTCAGTTTGCTGTGCTTAGGCTCGATTGGGGTATTCAGCTCCACAACCCTAACAAAGTGGAGGGAGAGCGTTGGGTGATAAAAAATTTCGATCTATCTAACACCTCTCTCAACTTCGGAGTTGGCTACCCATTCTAAGAGATCATTGCAAGGTGGCGAAATTTTAAAGATAACATAGAGTACTCTTCAGTCACATACTTTAGTATGCTCCTTTCAGAGCCCTCTACGCCATCTTCAAAATTTCATCCACCTATCAACAATCTCCAAAGTAAAAATTAGCTCAGCGGAGAGCACTCCGCTCGCCGAAGGCAGTTCGCGCGTTACCCTCGCTCTCTCTGAAAACAAGGAGATTTTTGCTAAAAAATCTCCACAGAGAGCGAAAAAATTATTAGTGTCCGATAAAATATTTTTTTTTGTAATCATCACAATTATAGCGACTTATAAAGGTTTTGTAAAATGGGGGCTTACTTTTATTAGCAGTCCCATATGAGATACGAAATTGAAAATTTCGTCATCCTGAACTTGTTTCAGGATCTCTACAAAGAATCTGAAACGCTGATAGTTAGGGATCCTGAAACAAGTTCAGGATGACGACTCTTTCAGAGTCGAAACGAGGTGTCAACATAAATCGCAAAGTTTTATCGGACAC
>JBCQUC010000100.1:0-4807 GCA_047174275.1 Rikenellaceae bacterium
ACCAAAACTTTAAAAGAACTTCGCAAACCAGTTTCCTTCGTTGCGGATGCAAAGGTAAGAACTATTTTTGTAACTTCCAAATATTTTGTGAAATATTTTTTTTCAAAGCCACTCAATAACTAAAACCTTAATGAACATCCAACCGTTTTCCCTGATTGCGGTTGCAAATATAGAGGCTTTTTTATTAACTGCCAAATGTTTTGTTAACTATTTTTAGGGGATTTTTGTGCTATTTGTCGTACTTCGCTGTGTGTCACTTACTTAACTATCTAATTTATTTTTGACCGATCTTTGTGGGGATATATATTACATATAGGTATGGTTTGGATAGAGTTTAGATAGGGAAAATAGCTCGATAATGGCAAGATTAAAAAAAGGGTAATTTAAACAAAAGACTCTGAACTATTAAATGAAATCGCATAGTTTTTTTGCTCCTCTTTAAAATTTTGCTAGACTTAGCTAACGAATGTATGTATGTTGTCTCATTCAGCAAAATCAATACAAATGCCTACACAAAAAAAAGCGTGGGACATATATTCCATTATCTGTTTTATAAGTCCTCGACTACCTACAACACAAAATAAATGAATAATGCCCACGACCAAACGTGAACGCTACTCCTTTATCTTTGCGGCTTTTGAAATTCCTAAGTTTCAGATAGCAAGATTAAAGATAACGCTAATATGTATGCTCCACCTCATAAATGATAAGAATACTAATTGGAGTAATTTTATTTCACCAGTCAGTAAATCAATCAAAAAGTTCGATTCGCAAATATAGACATACGCACACTACAATCCAAACTTTCCCACCTAAATTTACTATATCTTAACATTTATTTACTACAAGCCCTCTGGAAAGCCTTGCGATTTAAGCTGAATGTCGCTTCCATCGGGAGTGACCAAAAACGCCCCTTTTTGAGGCTCTGTAATGTGACCGATTATATCTATACAGCCCAATTTAGCGATTAACTCCTGCTTTTCGATTGGCACTGTGAACAGCAATTCATGATCCTCGCCACCGTTTAATGCCGCGACAACTGGATCAGCATTGATCTCCGTCGCAAAAGCTGAACTCTGCTTCGCTATTGGAATACGCTCCAGATAGATCCTTGCTCCACACTTCGAACTCTTACATATCTGCAAAAGATCGCTCGCTAGACCATCCGACAGATCGATCATCGAGGTTGGAACAAGCCCCTCCTCCCCCATCGAGTCGACAATATTTTTTCGAGATCTTGGTTTTAAGTAGCTCTCCAACAAAAATTCATAGCCCTTGAACTGTGGCTCTGGATTCTCAACATCTCTCAACACTCGCTTCTCTCGCTCCAAAAGGTGCAGACCCAAATATGCAGCTCCCAGACTTCCCGTGATGCAGATCAAATCATTTGGCTTCGCACCACCCCTATAGGCAACTGCCTCTCTCTTTGCGCGCCCTATCGTCGTAATACCAATCACCAAACCTGTCATCGATGCTCGCGTATCGCCACCAACAAGGTCGATCCCCAACTCATCACACGCCACTCGCATACCCTCATAGAGATCCTCCAACGCCTCGACTGGCAACTTCGAAGAGAGACCCAGAGAGATCATAATCTGCTGCGGAGTCGCATTCATCGCCAAGATATCATTCGCACCAACCACGACAGCTTTATACCCAAGATGCTTCAGAGGAAAATATGTAAGGTCGAAATCGACACCCTCATAGAGAGAGTCCGTAGATGTCAAGAGCACCTCCCCTCCCCCAATATCAATCACCGCTGCATCGTCACCCACACCACATAGTGTCGAACTATTCTCAACTCGACACTTTGCCGCAAGTCTATCAATCAATCCGAACTGCCCCAATGTGGCGATCTCGGTACGCTCTGTTTTTGCCATACTATCTCTATTTCCTATATTAATATATCGACAAAATTACCGATTATAGATTGAAATCCAAAAAAAAAGGTTACTTTTGCGATAAACTATTTTAAACAAAAGATTAGAGATGTTGAATATCGTACTTTTTGGAGCTCCTGGATGTGGAAAGGGAACTCAAGCAGCAAAACTAAAAGAGAAATATGGCGTTAACCACGTATCAACGGGTGACGTAATCCGCGGCGAGATCAAAGGCGGAACAGGGCTAGGTAAGGAGATGGAGAGCTATACTTCGACTGGTCGCCTTGCACCAGACGCTATCGTGATCTCGATGATCGAGAACTACCTAGAGGAGCACAAGGGTGAGAAGGGCAATATCTTCGACGGATTCCCTCGCACAACAGCTCAAGCTGAGGCTTTTGATGTAATGCTTACTAAGATCGGTGACGATGTAGATGTAATGATCTACATGGAGGTTGACGAGGAGGAGCTTGTTAAGCGTATTCTTCTTCGCGGTAAGGAGTCTGGACGTGCTGACGACGCATCGGAGGAGGTTATTCGCAACCGAATCTCTGTATACAATGCTCAGACTGCAATCGTTGCTGACTACTACAGCAAGCAGGGTAAGTATGTTGCGGTAAATGGATTAGGAACAATGGAGGAGGTATTTGATCGCATTAGCGAGGCTATTGATGCTGCTATCAAATAATCAGAACAGTATACCTTATATATTAATTATTAGTGTCCAATAAAAGTCCAATAAACCTTTGTAATGCGCTGTAATATAATAGATTGTATATGTTTGTAAAATCAGGGGCTTACTTTTACCGATAGTCCCATTTGAGATACGAAATTGAAAATTTCGTCATCCTGAACTTGTTTCAGGATCTCAACAAACGACAATGCAACCTATATAATATACTAAAACTCAATAGTTTAATTTAATAATGCAGGGATCCTGAAACAAGTTCAGGATGACGAAATTTTCAATTTCGTATCTCAAATGGGACTGCTAGAAAAGTTTTATCGGACACTAATATATATAATACAAATGGCGAGCTTCAGCAATGGGGCTCGCTTTGCTATTTGATATGTGTCTGGATTATTGGGGAGGGGGGGGGATAAGGTACACCCTGAAAACAACATCGGACGGAAACCATATTGCTTCCGTCCGATTTATCGCTTAGTAGCGGGAGAAGGACTCGAACCCCCGACCTCCGGGTTATGAGCCCGACGAGCTGCCAACTGCTCTATCCCGCGATTTGTGATACAAAGATAGAGTATTTTATTGAATTAACCAAATTTTAACACAATAAAAAACAACAAAAATGTAGTATTGTCTTTTATTATGTTGATATTCAGCTAAATGCGTTTAAACTTTTTTTCTTTTAAAATAACGAAATGGATATAACGCTCTCCCAAATTAATAGCTGCGAGCAAATAGCACACGCATATTCGATGGTTTACCTGTAAAGATACAAGCTCCCTCCTCCTCGACTGCATCTACAGGGATACAACGGATTGTGGCTTTTGTAGCATCTTTGATCGCCTGCTCGGTCTCAGGTGTGCCATCCCAATGTGCAGAGATAAATCCACCCTTCTCATCAAGTAGCTGTGTGAACTCCTCCCAAGTCTCTGCCTTTGTAATCATCGAGTTGCGATAATCCAACGACTTCTGGAATATGTTGTTTTGAATCTCATCCATCAACGCAACAATACGCTCTGTAAGCCCCTCCTGCGAAACAACCTCTTTTGTAAGGGTGTCGCGGCGAGCCAACTCGATAGTTCCGTTGTTCAGGTCACGAGGTCCAATCGCAAGACGCACAGGCACACCCTTCAACTCCCACTCTGCGAATTTAAATCCAGAGCGGATATTATCGCGATCATCAATCTTGATTGTGAGACCTGCTGCGCGAAGTGGTGCTGCGATAGCCTCCATCTTCTCACGCATCTGTGCCAGCTGCTCCTCTCCTTTATATATAGGTACCATTACAACATGAATTGGAGCTAACTTTGGAGGCAACACCAAACCGTTATTGTCGGAGTGAGCCATAATCAAAGCACCCATCAAACGAGTCGAAACGCCCCATGATGTAGCCCATACAAACTCCTGCTTACCCTCTTTGTTTGTGAACTGAACATCAAAAGCCTTTGCGAAGTTTTGAGCCAAGAAGTGTGAAGTACCGCTCTGAAGAGCCTTTCCATCCTGCATCAACGCCTCGATTGTGAGGGTATCCTCCGCACCTGCAAAACGCTCGTTTGGTGATTTGTGACCAACGATAACAGGCACAGCCATATGCTCCTGTGCGAACTTCTCATAGACATGGATCATCTTGTGTGTCTCCTCGATAGCCTCTTCGCGTGTTGCGTGAGCAGTGTGTCCCTCCTGCCACAAGAACTCCGCTGTACGGAGGAATAGGCGAGTACGCATCTCCCATCGAACCACATTAGCCCACTGATTGCAGAGGATCGGAAGATCGCGATACGACTGAATCCAACCTTTGTATGTGTTCCAGATAATGGTCTCCGAGGTTGGGCGCACGATCAACTCCTCCTCTAGTTTTGCCGCTGGATCTACCACAACACCCTTTCCGTCAGGGTCATTTTTGAGGCGATAGTGGGTCACCACCGCACACTCCTTTGCAAAACCCTCGACATGGCTCGCCTCTTTCGAGAAGAATGACTTCGGGATAAATAGTGGGAAGTATGCGTTTTCGTGTCCTGTCTCTTTGAACATCTTATCGAGTGCCGCCTGCATCTTCTCCCAGATTGCGTAACCATATGGTTTGATTACCATACATCCGCGCACCGCTGAGTTCTCTGCAAGACCAGCCTTTACGACCAATTCATTGTACCATTGTGAGTAGTTGTCCTCTACTTTTGAGAGGTTTTTAAGCTCTATTGCCATTGTTTCTTTTTTTTCTATATTATTTTGTATGACAAAGATA
>JBCQUC010000031.1:0-25085 GCA_047174275.1 Rikenellaceae bacterium
AAAAAAACGAGTAGAGAAGTAACCAGCTTCTCTACTCTTAACGTGAGGTAGACGTTTGATATTCGTGATGTTCCGGTAACCACTCCATCCAACCACTTAGCTACTCAATTGTAGCAATCATACGCTTTCCTCAACCAACCTAAAACTACTAACCTAAAAATGAACCTTAAAACTTCACTGCAAAGATAAGGCAAGATTTTCTGTTTTGCAAGTTTTTTTGCAACTTTTTTTCAGTATAAATTAAAAAAAATTAACATTTATTTCTTTTAATTGCGTAAATACTTGGTAATCAACCACAAAACAAAACAGCCAAACATGTTAATATTCTGTTAACGATTGTATTTTATTTAAAATAATTCACAATCAACCAAAAAAAACCAATAATTCTCTTGCTTTGCCATTATAACGGATAGCGTAGTTGGATTATTGTGTAATTGTATGATTTAGGCATAAATATATAGAACTAAGTGTTAAAAGCCCTATTTTAACCATATAACACTGCTCCACAAAAAAAAGATGGTCGACACAAAATGCCAACCATCTTTTTAAATTTTATTAAGAAGAGCTCTCTCTCCTCTCTAGTTAAGAAATATCAGCGTCCGATAAAACTTTTCTAGCAGTCCCACTTGAGATACGTTCCGTTAGGAACGTCATCCTGAACTTGTTTCAGGATCTCTGCAAATGACTCGAAACTCTGACAGTTAGGGATCCTGAAACAAGTTCAGGATGACGAAATTTTCAATTTCGTATCTCAAGTGGGACTGCTAGAAAAGTTTTATCGGACACTAATATTTAAGAAACGAGCTAAGTAGGGTGCTGTTAAAAATATGGCAATAATTGTTTTACGCTACTTAATATCTATTTTAATAGCCCAGTGTCCGATGTCAGTTCGGTGGAATAGATTGTCACACTCGATCTTCTCAACCTCCGCCAAAGCATCCTCTTGAGCCTCTTTGAGCGTTGCCCCCTTACCTACGACGATCATTACACGTCCGCCTGCTGTAACAAGGTTGCGACCCTCTTGTGCTGTTCCCATATGGTATGCCTTAGCCTTTACACTCTCCATACCCTTGATGATTGCACCCTTCTCATAATCCCCTGGATAGCCCTTCGACGCAAGGACGATTCCCAAAGTTGCAAAGTCATGCCACTCGATCTCGGCTTTTTTGCCATCAGCAATTGCGCAGAAGATGTTGTATATGTCGCTTTTGAGGCGTGGAAGTACTATCTCTGTCTCTGGATCTCCGAAGCGTGCATTGAACTCGATAACCTTGATTCCATTCGATGTCTTGATTAGACCTCCATACAACACACCAGAGTATGGTGCACCCTCAGCGATCATCGCCTTAGCTGTTGGGATCATAATCTCGTTCATCGCATACTCCTCATCCTCCTTTGTGATGAATGGAACTGGCGAATATGCACCCATTCCGCCCGTATTTGGACCTTTATCGTTGTCGTAGGCGCGTTTGTGATCTTGCGATAGCTGCATTGGATAGACGTTGTCACGATCTACAAAACACATGAATGAGAACTCTGGCCCATCCAAGAAATCCTCGATCACAACCTTTCCCTTGCCAAACTTATCGTTGAGCAACATATCCTTCAACGCCTCGTCAGCCTCTTCGTATGTCTCTGCTATGACAACACCCTTTCCAGCTGCCAATCCATCATACTTCAACACCGCAGGAAGCGTACCCTTACGAACATACTCCATCGCTGGCTCATACTCCTCGAAGGTCTCGAAAGCTGCTGTTGGAATATCATACTTCTTCATGAGCTCTTTGGCGAACTCCTTGCTCGACTCGATCATCGCCGCCGCCTTATTTGGGCCAAAGATACGAAGTCCCGCCTTTTTGAAGCGATCCACAACACCAGCAGCCAACGCCACCTCTGGGCCTACGACCGTAAGTGCAAGATCTTTATCCAGAGCGAAGGCGCATAACGCCTCCACATCTGTCTCTTTGATTGGTAGGCACTCGGCGATCTTTGCGATACCTGCGTTTCCTGGTGCACAGTATACCTTTGACACCTCGTCCGAACGCTTCAAAGCGTCGCAGATAGCGTGCTCGCGACCGCCCGAACCTATAACTAATACTTTCTCCATAATTTTATCATATTTTTAGAATCTGTTTAAAATCTTCTTAGCAGTCCCACTTGAGATACGAAATTGAAAATTTCGTCATCCTGAACTTGATTCAGGATCTCCCGAATTTCGCCAAAGGCGGAATCTCGGGGACACTATCAAATCTTTGCAATACTCTACTCTCAACGTATTATCTTCGTGCCCGAGATTTAGTTCCACTAAATTCGGGAGATCCTGAATCAAGTTCAGGATGACGAATCCGTTGGATTCGATAACGAGGTGCCAATAGATTTGATAATGTTATCTCATGTTGGATACTAATTAATCTCTTTGGATACTAAAATTAATCTAGAGTCTCTGCAACACTAATTAATATTAATGTTTGAAGTGGCGCATGCCTGTGAACATCATCGCAATACCGCACTCGTTTGCCTTCTTGATTGAATCCTCGTCGCGCATAGAGCCACCTGGCTGTACGATAGCTGTAACACCATACTCCGCCGCCAAAGTTACACAATCATCGAATGGGAAGAAGCCATCTGAAGCGAGAACAATCCCCGATGTTACACCCTTCGCCTTTGCCTGATTAAGGGCGATCTCTGCCGAGCCAATGCGGTTCATCTGACCTGCTCCAACTCCCAAAGTCTTACCATCCTTAACCGCTACAATAGCGTTTGACTTTACATGCTTCACAACTCTCCATCCAAAGTCTAGATCTACCATCTGAGCATCGGTTGGCTTAGCCTCTGTAACACACATCTCCTTAACTACGGTCGCTGTTGTGGTGTCGAGTGCCTGAACCAACATTCCGCCATTCACGCTTACATATTGAGTCTGTGTAGCATCCGACGCGCTCATATCGACCTCCAAAAGACGTAGGTTCTTCTTTGTGCATAGCACCTCCAAAGCCTCTAGTGTGAATGATGGTGCCATGATGATCTCCAAGAAGATTGGCTTCATAAGCTCTGCAACCTCGGCTGTAACAGTCTGGTTTGTAGCGACAATACCTCCGAAGATACTCACTGTATCCGCCTCATATGCGTTAGTCCACGCCTCAACGACATCTACTCCAACACCAGCTCCACAAGGGTTCATATGCTTTAGACCAACACAGAATGGCTGCTCACCAAACTCGCGCACGATACACAACGCTGCATTTGCATCTTGGATATTGTTGTACGAAAGCTCCTTACCATTCAACTGCTTAGCTGTAGCCAACGAGAATGGAACCTGCTCTGCCGATGCGTAGAACTTAGCCTCTTGGTGTGGATTCTCGCCATAACGAAGTGACTGCTTAAGGTCATACTCCAAGAATAGCTTCTCCGAAAGACCTGCGTGTGGACGCATCCATCCTGCGATCATTGTATCGTACTCCGCTGTATGTGTAAACGCCTTAGCCATAAGTCCGAAGCGAGTCTCACGTGTTGTATTGCCCTCAGCCTTGATCTCCGAGATTATTTGAGCATAATCCGCAGGGCCGCAGACTACAGTTACATCGTTGAAGTTCTTTGCCGCAGAGCGAAGCATCGATGGGCCTCCGATATCGATATTCTCGATTGCATCAGCTAGCTCGACATTTGGCTTCGAGATTGTCTCGCGGAATGGATAGAGGTTCACACACACCATATCGATAAACTCGATGTTGTTCTCCTTCAAAGCGTCGAGATGGCTCTGATCGTCGCGGCGAGCCAACAATCCACCATGTACATTTGGGTGAAGAGTCTTTACGCGACCATCGCAGATCTCAGGGAAACCTGTTATATCCGAGATGTTAATCACTGGAACGCCGCTCTTTTCAAGTAGATTCATTGTTCCTCCTGTTGCGATGATCTCCCAATCTAACGCCACTAGATTTTGCGCGAACTCTACAATGCCAGCTTTGTCGCTTACACTTACTAATGCTCTCTTTTTCATATATTTAGTTTTGATTTGTTATTCTAATATGGCGACATGCGTCATACACCCTACAAAGGTAGGGATCTTTGGTTGAAATAGCAAATATTTTTGAGGGACACTTAATATAGAGAGCGATAGACAAAAATTATATAGTTTCTCAAATTATTTCAAACCTTAATTCGTATTATTGATTGAAAATCATTACCTTTGTGTTTCGTAAACGAATTTCAACTAAATATTTAATATATATTATGGCTACAACAGCTGATATCAAAAACGGTATGTGTATCGAGTTAGATAAAAAAACATACCAAATTATCGAGTTTCAACATGTAAAACCTGGTAAAGGCCCAGCTTTCGTGCGTACAAAACTCAAAAACTTGGAGAATGCTCGCGTCGTAGATAACACATTCTCGGCTGGAGCAAAGATCGAGATCGTTCGTATCGAGCGTCGTCCATATCAGTTCACTTATGAGGATGATTTGGGTGCTCACTTCATGCACACCGAGACTTTCGAGGAGATCAACATCGACAAAAACCTAATCTCGAACTACGACCTTATGGCTGATGGTCAGATCGTAGAGGCTATGTTCCACACAGAGAAGGAGTTGGTTCTTTCGGCTGAGCTCCCTCCGATCGTAGATATGGAGGTTACATACACAGAGCCAGGTGTTAAGGGTGATACCGCTTCGACTAACTCTTTGAAGCCTGCTACAGTTAATACTGGTGCTACAGTTCGCGTTCCATTGTTTATCAATACTGGCGACAAGATCCGCGTTGATACTCGTACTCGCGAGTATTATGAGCGTATCAAATAGTCTTTTTTTGGAGACCGTTGTAAGATGGCGAAATATTAAAGGGGAATTATTAGAAGTCCCCTAAAGATAACAACGGTGGCTTTGTTGGCACCATGTTATCGAATCCAACGGATTCGTCATCCTGAACTTGATTCAGGATCTCCCGAATTTAGTGAAACTAAATTTCGGGCACGAAGAGAATACGTTGAAAAATAAAGTGTTACAAAAATTTGATAGTGCGCCCGAGATTCCGCCTTTGGCGAAATTCGGGAGATCCTGAATCAAGTTCAGGATGACGAAATTTTCAATTTCGTATCTCAAATGTGACTATTGAAAAATTTTATCGACACTAACAACTAGCAGTCCCACTTAAACATAGACTCGTTGCGAATCTTGTTTAAGTGGGACTGTTCTTTATGATATATACTTCGCTCTTAAGCCAAGCTAATCTATCTTACCTTTGCTGCGATTGCCAAAGCTGTCTCACACATCGATGTTACCTTCGCCCAATCGCCTGCCTTTAGAACGGCTGCTGGGAAGAGCTGTGAACCCATTCCTACGCAATATGCACCTGCCTTGAACCATGCTGTCAAGTTCTCCTCTGTTGGCTCTACCGCTCCTGTAGCCATGATATTTGACCATGGAAGTGGTGCCATTACATTCTTGATGAATGATGGGCCGCCAACATTTCCTGCTGGGAAAACCTTTGTAAGGTCACATCCCAACTCCTGTGCATAACCCAACTCAGTAACCGATCCACAACCTGGTGTGTAAGGTACTAGGTGACGGTTACAAACCTTAGCAACCTCTGCATTGAGATATGGCCCTACGATGAAGTTCGCACCATACTGCATATACAAAGCTGCTGTTGGAGCGTCGACGATAGATCCGATTCCTAGAATCATCTCTGGACACTCCTTTGCTGCGAACTTAATCAACTCGATAAATACCTCGCTCGCGAAATCTCCACGGTTTGTGAACTCAAAGACACGGATTCCTCCATCGTAGCACGCCTTAAGTACGCTCTTCGATACCTCTACATCTTTGTTGTAGAATACAGGTACGATACCTGTTGCAGCGATCGCTGCCATCACCTCTGTTTTGCTAAATCTTGCCATTTTATTTAAATGTATTAATAGTTTAAAAGTCTATATCTTTTCTTGCTTTTCGATAAAAATCATACGTGAGATACGAAATTGAAAATTTCGTCATCCTGAACTTGATTCAGGATCTCCCGATTTTCGGAACGAAAACTCGGGCACAACGACCTTACCTAAAGTAAATTTCTAATTCTCAACGTATTCTCTTCGTCCCCGATTTTTTCTAACGAAAAAATCGGGAGATCCTGAATCAAGTTCAGGATGACGGGAAAAATTAATGCACTTGTTATAATTTAAAAGTTACTCCTCGTTTTTGATTGATCGCGTTATTCTCATGGCGCAGAAATCTGGGCCACACATCGAGCAGTACTCATTGTCCGATCCCTCCTCCTTAATCATCTCTGCATGGAATTTGCGTGCTCGCGTCGGGTCGTAGCTCAAATTGAATTGATCTCTCCAACGGAACGAATAACGCGCTCTACTCATCTCCAGATCACGAAGCGGTGCTGCTGGGTGTCCCTTAGCGATATCTGCCGCGTGAGCCGCTATCTTATAGGTGATTACACCCTCTCGAACATCCTCTTTGTTTGGTAGCGAGAGGTGCTCCTTGGTGGTTACGTAGCACAACATCGCTGTTCCGTACCATGCGATCATTGCACCTCCGATTGCCGATGTGATATGGTCGTATCCAGCTCCGCAGTCGCTCACCAAAGGTCCGAGTGTGTAAAATGGTGCGCCATGACAGCAGCTCTCTTGAAGCTCCATATTCTCCTTGATCTTCTGCATTGGAACGTGCCCTGGGCCCTCGATAATCACCTGAACATCGTGTTTCCAAGCGATCTGTGTCAACTCTCCCAACACCTTCAACTCTCCGAATTGAGCCTCATCGTTAGCATCAGCAATTGAACCCGGGCGCAATCCATCTCCCAACGAGAATGCTGCATCGTACTCCTTAAGGATCAAACAGATATCCTCGAAGTGGGTATATAGGAAGTTCTCCGCCTTGTTGATCTTCATCCACTTCGCCATGATAGATCCTCCGCGCGATACGATTCCCGTAACACGTTTTGTAGCGTGCTCAACATGCTCATTGAGCAATCCTGCGTGGATCGTGAAGTAGTCTACTCCCTGCTCGCACTGATAGATCAGCGTCTCGCGGAACAACTCCCACGATAGATTCTCGACCTTACCGCCAGCCTTCTCCAAAGTTTGGTACAGTGGCACAGTTCCGATCGGCACAGGAGTATTTCGAAGGATCGCCTCGCGTGTAGCGTTGATATCGAGTCCTGTCGAGAGATCCATAACGGTATCTGCACCCCAACGGATCGCCCACAACGCCTTCTCAACCTCCTCCTCGATGTTTGATCCGAGGGCTGAGTTTCCGATGTTGGCATTGATCTTCACGAAGAAATCGCGTCCGATAACCATCGGCTCGCACTCTTTGTGGCATCTATTTGATGGTAGGATTGCGCGTCCTTGAGCGATCGCCTCGCGGATAAATTCGGCTGTTATAGAGGTCTCTTGACCCTGAGATTCGCGAATTGCGGCATACTCCATCTCCTTGGTTATTATGCCGTTACGAGCGTACCAAAGTTGTGTTTTGAAACCATCCTTCGCCTCGCGCTCTGCGATCCACTCGCCTCGTAAGTTAGGAAGCCCTTGCTCTATATTGTGTGTAAAATTCTCATCCGTATATGGGCCTGTAGTATCGTAGAGAAGCATTGTATCGCCAGTCTGCAACTCCAATGCTCGCATTCCAACCTTAATATCTGGGTAGATCTTACCCTCCACATACTCCTTACGACTACTCTCCGCAGCGAAATTGAATAACTCCTTTTGTGATGACATCTATCTTCTAAATAAAATTTATATTATACTCATTTTTGAGTTGAAAAGTCTCAAAAGACAAATATAGTAAGAATTTCACGTTTTATCACCAAAGCGGACAAAATAATGGATATAAATTTTCTAGAACTCTCATTTGAGAGATGAAGTTATTAACGCTCGATAAAAATTATATGATAGTGATAGGTTTATTGGAACCATGTTATCGAATCCAACGGATTCGTCATCCTGAACTTGATTCAGGATCTCTCGATTTTTTCGTCAGAAAAAACTCGGACACGATGATAATAGATTGAGAATTAAAGCATTGTAAATGTTTGATAGTGTCCCCGAAATTCCGCCTTTGGCGAAATTCGGGAGATCCTGAATCAAGTTCAGGATGACGACTCTTTCAGAGTCGAGACGCGGTGCAAAAGTAAATCCCATCTGAGAAAGATAGTCCCACTTGAGATACGAAATTGAAAATTTCGTCATCCTGAACTTGTTTCAGGATCTCAGCAAATGACAATACAATGTTAATAAACAATAGTTTAATTAATGATGCAAAGATCCTGAAACAAGTTCAGGATGACGTTCCTTGCGGAACGTATCTCAAATGGGACTGCTAGAAATTTTTTTATCGGACACTAAATACATCCTGATCTCTCTGTTTTCGGGCAAAGTGCTCTTAAGCGGAGCAAATCTACCTTGATAGACGTTCACTGGTGAGCATCATTATGCCGTTGGAGCTATCGAGGAGGCGGAGTTCGTTGGTCGCTCGGGTGAGGTATTGATCCGCTAAGCCTCCGATGAAACTGCCTTTCATGCTAACGCCTAACGAGGTTAATAACATCTCGAGTTCGTCGCTGCTCTCATTGAGCTCGATAATCTGATACTCCTTGCCACTCAAATCCGCGCGATCAACAACCAGATTGAGGGCACTCTTCAAACCGCCAATACCATCGACCAAACCGCAACTCTCAGCCTCAACGCCGCTCCAAACACGACCTCCAGCCAAGACATTGACAACTCCAATCGGGAGGTTACGCCCCTGAGATACCTTCTCGGTAAATGTATCGTAGATCTGGTCGACACTACGCATCATCGCAGCCCTCTCGAGCGGTGTGATGGCACGCGGCATACGTCCAAAATCTGCCGATGGCGAGCTTCCAACACCATCTATATTGATATGTAGATGGCGACTTATAGCCTCTTCGCAGTCGACCATCATTCCAAAGACTCCGATCGAGCCAGTGAGTGTGTAGCGGTCGGCAAGAATTGCATCGGCTGGTGCGCTGATATAGTATCCGCCGCTCGCAGCGTAGCTACCCATCGAGACCACAACCATCTTCTTCTGCTTTAGAAGCTCCACTTCGCGCCACATCACATCTGCCGCCATGGCACTTCCGCCTGGGGAGTTCACACGCAATACAACACCCTTGATATCATCGTCATAACGCGCCTTACGAAGCTGCTTTACAACGGTTAGCGAGCCAACCATCTTCTCACCCCCTCCATTCGACTCGCTCTCTCCATCGACAATTGTTCCATCGACATAGATCACCGCGATCTTATCGCCACCCATATCGAGCAGTTCGCTCTCCATCATACTGCTGCTGCTCTCCATTCGATAGGCGTAGCTAGCGAGCGTTACACGGCGCATCTTACCATCGTCGTCGACAACTATCCCAGCCTCCTCTAATGTTTTTATATATAGGTCTTCATAGGCGACCTCATCGACCATTCCGATCTGCTTCGACTCATCCGCCTCGACAACGATCCTATCGCGTGCCACACGACGCAACTGCTCCTCCGAGATTGATCGTGAGAGCGAGACCTGCCCCACAACACCATCCCAAAGTATATCGACCAATCGAAGATTCTGCTCTCGACTATCACTCGACATCGAGGAGCGGGTATATGGTTCAACAGCCGATTTGAAGTTGCATGATTTGGGTCTAAACACCTCCACTTTAGCTCCGATATGCGAGATTAGATCGCCATAGAAGAGCGTATTCATCGATATACCCTGCCACTCGATCTGCCCCAAAGGGTGGATAAAGATCTTTTTTGCCACCGTTGCAAGGTAGTATTCAACCTGAGAATAGCTCTCGGCATAGGCGTAGATTGGCTTTTGGCTCACCTGCGTGAACTCTTCGAGGGCTACGCGTAGCTCTTCGGCTGTGGCTAATGGAAGAGACTCCAATCCATCTAGGCGTAGCGAGATGGCGGTGATATTGGGATCTGTCGCCGCTGCCTCCAACACTTTGAGCATCGAGAGGGTCGAGATCTTTGGAGTTGATCCAAATACAAACCCTTGAAGATCGAGCAGAGATGGGGTTTGCGGAGCGTCGAGAATCGCCTCATCCATATTTATTTCGAGCAGAGTACCCTTTTTGATAGGCTCTACTTTAGGTGTTAACATCGTAATTGCAGCGGTCAAACCACCGACAATAACTACCAAAAAGAGGAGTGTCGCAACAATAAATGCTGCGAGCGTTATGAATAGGTGTTTGAAGAATCTTCCCATGGCTTATATTGTTAGAGTGTTAAGAGAGAGTTTAAACTTTGTATACAGACAAAGATATAACATAAAACGATCCAAACGCACTATTTATGCAAAAAACTATTCAACATACTTCAAAAATAGCAAAAATGGTAAAAAAAGGGTTAAAAGATCGCGCTACAATTTTGAAAATAAATATAAACTCCATATCTTTGGAGCGTACCGATAAAATTTTAGAGCTATGGCAATCAAATGTATAGGCGTCCTAACATCGGGAGGTGACGCACCCGCAATGAATGCAGCAATCCGCGCCGTTACTCGTGCAGCTATCTATAATGGATATACTGTAAAGGGTATCATGCGAGGATACAAAGGTCTTATGACTGGTGAGTTTGTTGATTTTACGTCGAAGAGTGTGAGTAATATCATCCAAAAGGGTGGTACAATCCTCAAAACAGCACGTTGCAAGGAGTTCCAAACTCCAGAGGGACGTACTATCGCGTATGAGAATATGGTTGCAGCAGGTATTGACGCACTTGTTGTAATTGGTGGAGATGGATCATTGACTGGAGCTAAACTTCTTGCGGATGAGCACAATGTGCCTATCGTAGGTCTTCCTGGAACTATCGACAACGACCTCGGTGGTACCGACTCTACAATCGGATACGACACCGCTCTCAACACAATCGTAGAGTCTGTCGATAAACTTCGTGATACTGCATCGAGCCACGAACGTCTATTCTTCGTAGAGGTTATGGGTCACACAGCAGGTTACCTCGCTTTGAACGGTGCTATCGCATCGGGAGCTGAGGCGGCTATCATCCCAGAGATGGAGACTGAGGTTGACCAGTTGGCAGATCTTATCAACACAGGATTCCGTAAGAGTAAGAACTCGGCTATCGTACTTGTTGCGGAGAACCCTGCAACAGGTGGCGCGATGGGTCTTGCAGAGCGTGTTAGGAAGGAGTATCCTGAGTATGATGCTCGTGTCACTATCCTTGGACACATCCAGCGTGGAGGTACTCCAACGGCTGTGGATCGTATCCTTGCATCGTGTATGGGTGAGAAGGCGGTTGAGGCTCTTGTCTATGGACAGCGCAACTTGATGATCGGAATCAAGAATGGTGAGTATGTACACGTTCCATTCAAGAAGGCTATTGGACATAAGAAGGATATTGATCTTTCGGGAATTGATATGGTTAAGATCCTTTCGATCTAATCGTTTTGCCTCTTTTTTATATTTTTATATTAGCTCAGCGGGGGTACTCTTCGCTGAGCTAATTGATTTATTTATAGATAGTTATGACAGCACTTTTTGAAGATCTGATATTTGGGCCAATACGCTCTCGTAGACTAGGTATCTCGTTAGGCGTAAATCTACTCCCACAACACGCTAAAATATGCAATTTCGACTGTATATACTGCGAGTGTGGATCAAACACCGAGCGCAAAGGCGAGCCACAAGAGCGTAGATTCTCCAACCGCGATGATGTGCGCACCGCCCTGCGCCAAACGCTAATAAACATGCGAAACCAAGGTGAACTACCCGATGTAATAACATTTGCAGGAAATGGCGAGCCAACGCTCCATCCAGAGTTTGAGCAGATCATCGAAGAGACCATTCAAACCCGAAACGAGATAGCCCCCGAAGCAAAGATATCGGTGTTGAGCAATGCCACAACACTCGCGCGCGAAAGTGTGGTCAGAGCCCTAAAAAGAGTTGATAATCCGATACTTAAGATAGATTCAGCGATAGAGTCTGTCGCACAAATCATCAATCGTCCAGCTCCGAATTACTCTGTTGAGAGGGTTATAGATCAGCTCTCTAGCCTCAAAGGGGAGTGTATCGTTCAGAGTATGTTTCTACGTGGAACGGTGGATGGTGTAACATTTGACAATACCACTGAGAATGAGGTATCGAACTGGCTCGAAGCGATAGAGAAAATCGCACCGCGTCAAGTGATGATCTATTCATTGGATCGCGATACACCGTGTCAAGGACTCCAAAAAATCGAACGCGAAGAGCTTCAAAAAATTGCACAACGCGTTGAGTTGCTGGGGATTAGATGTCCTGTGGCTTAAACTCGCTAATTGTTTCGCTCTCTGTGGAGATTTTTTCTTGAAAATCTCCTTTTTTTTCAGAGAGAGCGAATGGGGCTTACGCCAACTGCCCTCCGCGGGCGGCGGCGGAGTGCTCTCCGCTGAGCTAATTTTACAATAAAGGGGTAGCCGACCAGACCACCCCTCTATATTCAATGACTAAAAGACTCTTACTTGAAGAGTGGTGATGGATACTCACCTGCATCAACCAAAGCCTGCAACTTAGATACAACATCTGGACGATCCTGCGCGTAAGTCACTCCAAACCACTTAGATGTAGTGTCTAGAACCTTAACTGTTGCCTCGCCACTGTTAATCAACTTGTTGATCGCAACAGGGATGTAGAACTCAGATTTAGGATTGTTGATCTCCTCTGTCAAGAACTCCTTGAAGATACGCTCCGAGTACTCGAAATAGTCTGGTGTGAAGCCCCACATGTTCATCGAAACTGGGATATTCTCCTCCAAAGTCTGAACTGTATCGTTCTCGTCTGTGAATGAGATAGCACCATTAATGCGCTCGATAGCTGTACGCTCAACAACATCTGTAAGGTAACGATCCTCGTTTGTCTCGCACACTCCACGAGCCACTGAACCGCTCTCCGACAATGTGTTACCTACACGATAACCCACCATGCAATACTTTCCCTTCGTAGCGTCAAGGCTAGACAACCACTCTCCCAAAACTGCAAATGAATCGCGTCCGTAGTAGTCATCAGCGTTGATTACTGCAAATGGCTCGTTAATTACATTCTTACCCATCAAAACAGCATGGTTTGTTCCCCAAGGCTTCTTACGATCCTCTGGTGCTGTGAAGCCCTCTGGAAGGTCGTCAATAGCTTGGAACACAAGCTCCACTGGAATGTGGCTCTCATACTTTATCAAGATCTTCTCGCGAAAATCTGGCTCAAAATCCTTACGGATAACAAATACTACCTTACCAAAGCCGCCACGAATAGCGTCAAAGATAGAGAAGTCCATGATTGTCTCGCCACTTGGGCCGACGCCATCTAGCTGTTTTAGGCCACCATAACGGCTACCCATTCCTGCTGCAAGTACAAAAAGTGTTGGTTTCATATTATTTATTTGATTGGGGGTTAGTCCCCTTGTTTTTACTCTAGTCTGCGTGCTCCCTCGCTGATATTCACGTCTATAACACCTGCGTGGATACCATATTTCTCGAAGAACTTCTCAGTTACTGTCTTTACAAAATCATCGTAACGATCCTTCAATACAAGGTTGATTGTGCAACCGCCAAATCCACCACCCATCATACGTGAACCTGTAACGCCACACTCTTTAGCCACATCGTTCAAGAAGTCTAGCTCCTCGCAGCTCACCTCGTAATCTTTCGATAGACCCTCATGAGTAGCATACATCTGCTCACCAGCTGTCACAAAATCCCCATTTGTAAGTGCCTCACAAGCAGCCAATACTCTCTGCTCCTCACCTACGACATAGATAGCGCGACTCAAATCCTCGTCGCTAACCTTGCCTTTAAGCTCCATAACCTGATCCAAAAGGACTCCGCGAAGTGATGGAGTGCCTAGCTCAGCAGCTACACGCTCGCAACTCTCTCTACGGCGATTGTATGGAGAGCCCGATAGTTCGTGCTTCACACAAGAGTTGATAAGAACCAAGCGATAATCATCGCTCTCGAATGGGAAGTACTCATACTCCATTGAGCGACAATCGAGACGGATAAGGTGGTTCTTAGAGCCGAACAGCGATGCAAATTGATCCATGATACCACACTTCACACCACAATAGTTGTGCTCAGTCGATTGACCAATCCTAGCAAGTTCGAAGCGGTCAACTGCACCCTCGTTATAAATATCACTAATAGCAAATCCAAATACCGACTCCAAAGCTGCCGATGAAGATAGACCACCTCCAGCAGGAATATTACCAGAGAATGCCGCATCGAACCCCTCGACTTTACGCTCACGCTTCACCATCTCACAACACACACCATATATATAGCGCAACCAGCTCTGCTCAGGGAGCTCAGCCTGTCCAAGTTCGAACTCTGCATACTCATCGAGGTCGATAGCATAAGCTCGCACCTTGTTAGAGTCGTTTGGGCGAATTGCAGCTACAATACCCATATCGATAGCACCTGGAAGGACGTAACCCTCGTTGTAGTCAGTGTGCTCACCGATCAAATTGATACGACCGGGAGCTGCAAAAAGAAGCCCACGACCGCCAAAGCGTGCCTCAAAGGCACCCTGTACTTTTGTTTTCATATGGTTTGTTTGTTCGTTTGATTTTTTAATACTACTTGCAAATATATAACAAAAAATTCATATTAACAAAATCTTTTGGCATAGTAATGCGAAAAAAAATGATTTTTTAAAAAAAATTACTATTTTATTTTGTGTACGCTAAGTGTCGATATATTAAGAGTATTTGGTGTTTGATATAATTTTTCCATATATGTATGCAAAATCATGGGCTTACTTTTGCACCACGTTTCGACTCTGAAAGAGTCGTCATCCTGAACTTGATTCAGGATCTCCCGAATTGCGCCAAAGGCGTAATCTCGGGAACATTATCAAATATTTTTAATACTTTAATTATCAACGTATTATCTTCGTGCCCGAGATTTAGTTTCACTAAATTCGGGAGATCCTGAATCAAGTTCAGGATGACGAATCTGGTGAGTCGAAACGAGGTACCAACATAAATCGCAAACTTTCATCGGACACAAATAAAACAAATTCAGAATAACGTTCCTTACGGAACATATCTCAAATGGGACTGTTAAAAAAAGTTTTATCAAAGACCAAACAATTATTAATATTCTCTCTATTTTTCGTGCGATTATCGTCATATCATTGTTATTCCAAATAAAAGTTGTACCTTTGCGCCGTCGGACGCTGTGAAGCGTCAGGGGTGAGCTGGATATAGGAGCTCAGGAGTGGCAAAAATGCCCACAATTACAATTAACGAGCTTTTTATATCGAGCTCAATGTAGCAACTATCAAGTTGTTACATAGATCAAAATTCTTTAATGAATACAGAACAAATTCTTTTCGATGATCTCGGACTTTCCGAGCAGATGTTGAACGCCATCAAGGCAAAGGGCTTCGAGAGTCCAACACAAATCCAATCTCTTTGTATACCAAAACTCCTCAACGGATCGGGTGACATTATCGCACAATCGCAGACTGGTACAGGTAAAACAGCAACTTTTGGTATTCCAATTCTTCAGCTTCTAGACAAGGACGAGCCAGGTGTAAAGGCTATTATATTGGTGCCTACACGCGAGCTAGCGATCCAAGCGGCAGAGGAGCTAAACTCTTTTAACTCAGAGACTCGCCTACGCATAACAGCTATCTATGGTGGTGCTTCGATGAGCGAGCAGCTACGTCGACTCTCAAAGGGTGTCGATATTATCGTAGGTACTCCAGGACGTACACTCGACCATATCCGTCGCGGAACGATGAAACTAGGAGATATCAAGTTCCTAATCTTGGATGAGGCAGATGAGATGCTAAATATGGGATTTGTGGAGGATGTCGAGGAGATCATGAGCCACACTCCAGATGATCGTCGTGTGATGCTATTCTCAGCTACAATGCCTAAGCGTATTGTGAACCTTGCGGATCGCTATATGAAGGATATAGATATGGTGAAGATCGAGGCTCAACAGCTTACAACTTCACTTACGGAGCAGATCTACTTCGAGGTGCGTGAGGCGGACAAATTCGATGCCTTGACTCGTATCATCGATATCGAGCCAGAGTTCTACGGTATCATCTTCTGCCGCACAAAGAACAACGTCGACGAGGTGGTAAGCCGCCTACTATCACGTGGTTACGCAGCAGACGGCTTGCACGGAGATGTTTCGCAGGCTTCGCGTGAGAAGATCCTAGGTAAGTTCCGCGAGAAGCAGATCAATATCATGGTGGCAACAGATGTCGCTGCTCGTGGAATTGATGTAAACAACCTTACACACGTAATCAACTACGCTCTACCACAAGACTCTGAGAGTTACGTACACCGTATCGGACGTACAGGACGCGCAGGAAATCAAGGTACAGCGATCACCTTCATCACAAAGGGCGAGATGCGTCAATTCGGATGGATCAAGCGCGATGTAAAGGCGGATATCAAACGTGAGGAGCTACCTACAGCGCAGGATATTGTTGCGATGAAGCGTAGTAAGATCATGGGTGATTTGAATGAGATCATCGTTGCAGATACATATATGGGACACACAGAGATGGCTTCAGAGCTACTCTCGATGTACTCTCCAGAGGTCGCTTTAAGCGCGCTTCTTCACCTTGCATATCGCAGTGAGCTCGATGAGCGTAAATATCCAGAGATCCGTTCGTTCTCGGTCGATCGCAAGGGTACGACTCGTCTATTCCTTGCCGTTGGAAAGAAGGATGGATATACAGGTCGCATGGTGGCAGATATGCTTAAAGATAAGTGTGGTTTGACCGATAGCACGATCAATGACATCGCAGTTTTGGAGAGCTACTCATTTGTAAGTGTGCCATTTGCAGATGCTGAGAGCGTTGTGAAAGTCCTTGGTGAGTATAGAGGTCGCCCACTAGCCGAGATCACTAAGGATAAGAGTGAGCGTGGAGGACGTGACCGTTCGGATCGTTCGGATCGCGGTGATAGAGGCGATCGTCGTGGTTTTGGTTCAGATCGTCGTGATCGCGGTGACAGAGGAGATCGTCGCAGTTTTGGCGGTGATCGTGGTGGTCGTTCTTCTGATCGCGGTGATCGCCGTGGAGGTGGAGGATACGATCGTTCGGATAGAAGAGATCGTAGAGAGGGTTCAGATCGCGGTGATCGTGGTGGCGATCGCAGATCAACTCCAAGTGTTCGCAAGAGCGAATTTAGAGGGGGCAGCGACAGAGCACAACAGTCTCGTCGCGATGATAACTCATCATCAATGATGAAGAGCGAGAGTTTCGACTGGTCAATCTTCACACAAGGTGGTAACACTTGGGACGATAGAAAACCAAAGGGTAAGAAGAGATAAATATATTAGATAAAAATGAGAGCGTTGCAGACAGATTAATGTTTTGCAACGCTCTTTTTTTATCCATTAGTCTCCGATAAAAAGTGTAGACTTTATTGGCACCTCGTCAGCGAATCCAACGGATTCGTCATCCTGAACTTGATTCAGGATCTCCCGAATTTTGCCAAAGGCGAAATCTCGGGAACATCAATATTACAACTATTTGTTTCGCTCTCTGTGGAGATTTTTTCTTGAAAATCTCCTTTTTTCAGAGAGAGCGAGGTTTACTTTGGGAACTGCCTCCGGCGGGCGGAGTGCTCTCCGCGGAGCTAATTATATTAATATTTTGTAACACCCCTTTTTTTTACTATCTTCGCTGTATATTAAAATTAAAATAACAATGGAGAGTAAAATACGTGTTATACTGGATAAGATAACACATCCAGAGAGCGGGGTCGGAATACACGATGGAGGCTTCGTAGATGCTATAAACGCAACAACAGAGAAGATCACCGTGACCCTACGATTCGAAAAGAGTCGCGACCCATTCGCGATAAAGATCAAAAAGAGAGTCGAAGAGGCTCTCAAAGAGTCACTAACTCAATTGGGAGCACCCGATGCCTCGGTATTGGTTATAATCAAGGAGGGTGTAGCACCTAGAAAGGTAGAGCCATCAACCAAAACCACAACACAAAATGTAACAAATACAATCGCCATTGCAAGTGGAAAGGGCGGAGTAGGTAAATCTAGCGTCACAGCAAATCTTGCAATATCACTTCGAGACAAGGGTTTTAGAGTCGGTATCTTGGATGCTGATATCTATGGACCATCTCAGACCAAGATGTTTGGCGTAGAGGATTTCCTCCCCGAAGCGATGGTCGAAGATGGCGTAGAGGTTATTATTCCAGCCGAGGCACACGATATAAAGATTATGTCGATCGGATTCTTCATCAAGTCGACAGATCCTCTGATGTGGCGAGGTACAATGGCTTCGAACGCCCTTAAACAGCTTCTACACCAGACAAGATGGGGCGCACTCGATTTTCTTCTCATCGATCTACCTCCAGGGACAGGAGATATCCACCTCACAATACTCAACGAGATAAAGTTCAAGAGTGCGGTGATAGTCTCGACACCTCAAAATGTAGCTATCGCCGATGTTGTGCGCGGTGTTGAGATGTTTGCCCACGAGAAGGTTAATATTCCATTGGCTGGAATTGTCGAGAATATGGCATACTTCACACCCGATGATATGCCCGACAAAAAGTACTATATATTTGGAAAGGGCGGAGCTAGCCGATATGCCGAAGAGCGTGGTATCACACTTCTGGGTGAAGTTCCAATCTACGAAGCGATCATGAGCGGAGGAGATGAGGGAACACCAGGAGCAATAAAGGATCAACGTGTCAAAGATGTCTACGATGAGATCTCTGAGGGGGTTATCAAGTCTGTTTTTTAACTTTGGGAACTGCCCTCATGCCGGGCAGGCACACAGCTAGCTGTGATTTATTATATTTCGCTAACTATTATAGGGTGTCAGCTATTCGCTGGCACCCTATATAGTTAGCGAATAGTAATTAGCTCCGCGGAGAGCACTCCGCCCGCCGGAGGCAGTTCCCAAAGTAAACCTCACTCGCTCTGAAAAAAAGCGAAAAAACACCCATCAACCCCTGTTGATAACCTTATGATAAGTGGTGTAAAAGCTGTTCATATCGTATGTAATATCTTTTCATATCTTTCAAATAAAAAGAGTTGCATTTCGAAATTATGTAGTGTATATACAAATTTACTAATGATGCAACTCTTTTTTTTGAAAAACTACGAACAGATAACACAACAGTTATAGATGGTGATTGTTGATAATTTTTAGCGTGTAACTATGCTTTGATATTATTCTGTTATATATCATTTTAAAGTTAATAATATACACATAATCAGATGGTTATGGATAAAATATATAGGCTAAGTGATTAATTGTAAAATGTAGTTAGCAACATGAGAGGTGACTTATCAACACTATGAACAGCTATTATTATTATTATATATTTAATTTAGATTTATAAGTTTTAAAAAAAATAAAATATAAATAATAGAGAACTGTTTATAACTTCTGATAAAGTAATTAAAGTTTGATAGTGTTCCCGAGATTTTGCCTTTGGCGCAATTCGGGAGATCCTGAATCAAGTTCAGGATGACGTTCCTTGCGGAACGTATCTCACGTGGGACTGATGGAGGGGTTTTGTTGGTGTTGTGCGATAAATAGGGCGTTGCTTTTGTAGCTCGTTTCGACTCTGGGGGAGTCGGGACGAGCGGGGTGCAAATAGTAATCCCCTATTTTATAGCCACCTGTTGCAGATGGTTATAAAATAGGGGATTATTATTATCTAATTATCTTTTAAATTCCTGAAGTATCTGAAGTGTCATCAACAATCTTACCAAAAGATATCGTTGGATAAGTATCAGTTGTCCAACCATACACAGTTATTTCATTTCCATCATCATCTTTTGTGTAACTACCACCTCTACTACCAATATAGTCATCAAGTGCGGCTGTTAGAGTAGTAGTAGTTACATCAGCAGTTTCTTTGTCAGTTTCTGTGTCAGGTAATAATGTAACTGCTCCATTACTATCAATAGTTCCACCACTCATAACAGTTTCTTTTGTTGTTGCAACAGCTCCTAGAGGATCTACACCCTCATGATAGAAGACATTTACACAGTCATTACCGATATTTTCATGTCCTATTATTGCTCCTTTATAGTACGCACCACCATTTTCATTTACTGTAATATCACCTGTATTATAGCAATTGTAAATATCTGTGCCCCCTGAAAATGTAGCACCACATATTCCTCCAATATTTAAATAATTAGAATCAGTAGTACCCGACATTGGTGTTCCTGTTATACGACCTTGATTGTAGCTATTGTATATATGACTTGCAGAAGCATAACCAACAAGACCTCCAATAGCACATCTAGTCCCCACTGTTGCAGAGCAATCAGAGTCACATCCGCAGTTAATCATTATTGCATCTTCAAGTGTAGCTGTCAATATTGCTACGTGCCTTCCACCAAGATCACCTAAAGAGCTTGTTCCATTCTTAATTGTCAGATTCTTAACTACGGTAGTAGGATAAGTAGTCGGGGTAGTGGTGTCATTATCATCATCCTTGGTAGTTATATATCCAAACAAACCAATAGCCAAAAAAACACCATTATCATCATCAGTTTCAAGAGTAGTATTATAATTGCTAATACTTTTTCCATTACCATCAAAAACTCCTGCAAAGTGTTGATTATAATGCTCATTACGTCCTGTATAAGAAGTTCCTTTATAACCTATCGGAGTCCACCAACTGCGAGTAATTGTAATATCGTCCTTAAGCATAAATATACAACCGCCATCCTGAATTTTACCATCATTTGCTAAAGCTGCTAAAGCTGCAAGATGATCTTCTGTCCAGATATAATAAGTTCCAGATGTTGGATTCTCTTCATCAAACAAAACAGCAGTATCGGCAGATGATTCACTACCAAAAATATATTGTAGTGAGTTAGCATCTGTATTACTATAGGTGTTGTAATCTTCAGTATCAGAAGTGCCAGCACTATCATAATCAGAGCTCTCATATGTCACTCCGAAAGTGTTGAACGTAGCACGAGCAAATGTGGTGCCATCTGAACCTGTTTTTGTAACAACTAATTTTGTGCCATTCGAGAATGATATTGTTATAGTTGCTTCTGCATCAGCTCCAAATGGTGTAGGGAGAATGTTGAAATACAACGGTATAGAGAGTTCCTCCTCAGCGTAGGTTGTTGTAGAAGGTGTATATGTGATTGTTGTCTCTTGAGTATCGAAAGTAAGATCTGACAATAGAGTCTCACTACTAGCACTCCAATATGGAATAGTATTATTTTCACCAGTAGATACATAAATATCTCCCTCGTAAGTAATATCCTCAATCTCAACCTCTTTCCAGTGTTCTTGCACATGCAAGAACTTTACATCGAGAACCACAAAGCTACCCAGATGCTTTAACACTACATCATCGGAACTCTTAAGATCTCGCAAATCACTAATCATTACTAGATTAGCTAGATTGCTATCATCAAATGTGGTGCTTGCGCCTAAGTTAAAATCTATCGACGCAGAGCCATCTGTTACACTAGATGGATCTGTTTTTCCTCCGATTAAAACGTCATCGGATTTATATAGGATTCTATAACCTGTCGTAGCTGCTGGTATTGTACCTGTAAAAGTAGCACTATCACTGCTTAGATCGCTGCTTGTTAGCTTCATAAATGCATATTTACTAGTAGCGTCACCATTCTCATCTGTGGCATCGTAACAGCAATATGCATATACATTACCCTCTGCATCATCTTCGTCCCATGTGAATGCCCAATTGCCATATTCGGTATCAGCAGCTCCATAGTCACTCGAGATTCTAGTGCTCTCAGATTGAGGCATTGAGATAGTTACTGAAAATGGGATACCATCAACCGTCCCATCAGGGGTAGTAGTGGTGATATCATCCGCTATTTCGGGACTCTCGGTACACGAGAAAAGTAGCACCATTGCGGCGCATATACTCCATAATCTATTCATAATTTCCAAATATTATTTTTTCACCTTTACTATAAACAGATTTCTAAAGTGTGAAACCGTTGCTAGCCTCCTCTATTTTTATAGAGTTTGTAGAGTCCGTTTGTGTGCCAGTACCGTTACTCGCCACAAGCACAGCATCCTCGATCTCAATCCCAATCACCTCTATTTGAGGTGCAATGTATTTTTCCTTCATAAACATTTAATGTATTAAGTTTGCCTAAATGACAAATATAGAAAGGAAAATACAAATAATACAAATAATACAAAAAATTAATATAAAAATTAGGTTGTATTGGAAAAACTTATTATAGATAAACTTATAGTATAATTAAAACTTATAGTATAATTAAAACTTATAGTATTGGCTGTTTTTCAGGATATTACGAAGAGCTTGATGGTGTGGCGACCTACTTTTTTAGATCGGGGAATTTGACGTTATAGATCAAATGCTCGACTCCGCGTACAAAATTTCGCTTCGGCAGCTTCGGCGAAAAGACATAGCAGTCGATCGTCACAACCTCACCCGTAGTGGTGTCAAGTGTCGAGTAGCTCACGAATGGCCCGCCCATAAAGTCCCCATCGACCTCCCACAAACCGTGCATCTCTGCCCACAATCGACCATCGAGTCTAAAGGTGCGGTAGTCGGGGGTGTAGTCCATAAAGGTGGTCATATATGATCCGTCGCTCGGGCCTGGGACGAGTGCTGTGAAGCGGTTTCTGGCGGCGGTGAGGTTCTCCGCTGTGAGCGACTTCATGCCATCTACGGCTGGGTATTTATAGATGATGATGCCTTGGCTCGCGGTAGGGTATTCGTATGAGAGCCACAAAAAATTATCCTCCTCATTGCGGAGTGTGTAGCCCGCTGGGATCTTCATCTCGAAGCCAAACTTCGACTCGATCAGCGAACTAAGGCTTTTGATGTCGAACTTCGAGGCGTAGTCTATCGCTCGGTCGCGTTCGGCTCGCTCCAGCACCTCGACGATCTCTGCGCGATTGTCGCTTAGGTATTTTGTGATATCTTGCTCTGTCGCTCCCGAGATGGTGACTATAACTTGGGGCGTGGCGTAGATGTTATACTGGACGCTTGCCGAAGTCTCTTTTAGCGTTGGGTCGATATTGTTTACCAAAATATTGCGATGTTTCGTAACTAGGTTGTTGTAGCCTTGGTTGGTCACCCTTAGAACATCGAAAAATGGCTCTGTCTGTTGTAGGTATGGGATCGGTGCTGTGAGCACTGCGCGGAGTGAATCGCCAAGTTCCCCCTCCCACTGTGGTTGATTTGCCACCACAATCAACTCGTAGGGTGCGCCTTGCGATGTTACACTATTGGAGCTCACTGTGTGAAATGCATCGCAACTCACTGCTCCTAAAACTGCGGCAACAGATAGTAAAATAGTCGATAATTTAGTCATATAGCCTCTATTTTAATTAAATAAAACTCTTTGTATCTACAAATATATTGTTTTTTTGGTTAATTTGTTACTTTTGTACAAAATAACACTCCATGAGATTAAAACCACCAAAATTCCTGCGTCGACTGATGCCCGATCTGATCTGGGAGATTGAGGATGCAGACTCTCTGTTCCTCACATTTGACGATGGCCCGACCCCTGGTATAACAGAGTGGATACTTGCTACTCTCGACAAGTACAATGCCAAAGCTACTTTTTTTCTGCTCGGGCGAAATGTCGAGCTATATCCTGAGTTATATCGCCAGATAATCGAGGCTGGGCATGCTGTGGGGAATCATACATATTCGCACCAAAAGGGTTGGAAGATGTCGCTCGAACGGTATGTGGAGGATGTGGAGTTTGCTAGTGGGTATATTGAGAGTAATCTCTTTCGCCCGCCTTATGCCCAGATTACACCCTCGCAGGCACGCTTCTTGGGGCGTAGGTTTAGGCTTGTGATGTGGGATGTGTTATCGCGAGATTATTCGAATAAAGTGTCGCCTAAGGGGTGTTTGCTGAATGTTACTAAGTATATGGAGGCTGGATCTTTGGTGGTGTTTCATGATAGCGAGAAGGCTTTTCCTAATATGAGTTACGCGCTGCCTCGGGTGTTGGAGCGTGCGACGGAGCTTGGTTTGAAGTGTCGTCGGATTGAGATTTGATTGGGGGTTGCTGATTTTTGATTTTTTGGTGTTGGTTGCTGATTGTTGATTATACTATTTGTTGGCACCATGTTATCGAATCCAACGGATTCGTCATCCTGAACTTGTTTCAGGATCCCTAACTATCAGTGTTTCAGATTCTTTGCAGGGATCCTGAAACAAGTTCAGGATGACGAAATTTTCAATTTCGTATCTCAAGTGGGACTGCCAGAAAAGTTTCTCTTTCGCTCTCTGTGGAGATTTTTTTTGAAAATCTCCTTTTTTCAGAGAGAGCGAGGTTTACTTTGGGAACTGCCTCCGGCGGGCGGAGTGCTCTCCGCTGAGCTAATTATTAATAATAGATTAATTTGTTATGAAGATTATACTAGCTATTACCGCAGCAAGCGGAGCGATATATGCCGCTCAGATTCTAGAGCTTTTAATCACCGATCCAAAGGTGCAAAAGGTCGCTCTTATATTTAGTCGATCAGCTCGCGAAGTAGCTGATTACGAGGCTATTAAAATACCAAATAGCGACAAGGTAACTGAGTACAACGTAGATGATCTATTCTCGCCACCAGCAAGCGGATCGGCGAAATGGAGCGCAATGATCGTAGCTCCATGCAGCGTCGGAACTATGTCACGAATTGCCGCTGGAATCTCAGATTCGCTCATCTCGCGTGCGGCAGATGTAATGCTCAAAGAGCGTAGAAAATTGATTTTAGTGGTTCGTGAGGCCCCGTTATCATTGATCCATCTGCGGAATATGACATCACTCACCGAGGCTGGAGCTATCATTATGCCAGCATCTCCGAGCTTCTATGGCGGTGCATCAACCATCTTTGAACTTGCGCTCACAGTGAGCCGTCGAGCTGTTGCAATGGCTGGTTGCGCTGATGAAGTTGATGAGTGGCAAGGTAGATAACAATATATCAGTGTTCGATAAAACTTTTATAGCAGTCCCACTTGAGATGAGGCTGTCCAAAAACGAAAGTTTAGGACAGTCTTTTTTGCACCCAATAATTTGCATTATTCCACAATTATTCGCATCTTTAATGTGTTGAATAATAGTGAGTTATTATGAAATTTAAA
>JBCQUC010000032.1:0-24535 GCA_047174275.1 Rikenellaceae bacterium
AGATGAATTGTATCCAATTGATACAATACGTCTCGGCTTGCTGTCTTGTAGGGTCTTTGCCGATTCCCTGATGTGTAGCTTGTCGGGGCGTTCTTTTTTTACACCCTCTACAAGATCATCACACAAAACAAAAATACTAAAATGGATATCAAATTAATTGGCAAATGGTTATTTATTGGAGCAGAGAGATATCATAATAATAAATGGCAACCATGTAGCAACTACGTAGAGGGAATGACATGGACATTTCACCCTCAATACTTTGGCAAAAACAAAGTTATCGGTTGTATTATCGAGAGCACTGCAAATACCACCAAAGAGCTAGCTTACTCATATAATACCTCCGAAAATAGATTGAAAATTGAGATATTCACAGATTGTATAATCGGAATAGGAGATGAATCGGAGGTTGATATATATGAAATCATCACCAATAATCAAGATCCAAAATACGCAAATCAGATAATAATAAGCATCCTCACAATGGAAGGTTATCCTCCACCATATTTTAGATATATCTTGCATAAAGTTTTAAAATCTGTTTAAGATTAGATTCTTAGAGTAATAACCACAAAAAGAGGGGACAACCTTTACAGCTGCCCCCTCTTAAATATTTTCGAATCTTTGGATTATGCCTCCAATGCGAAACGCTTGTAAGCTACAACTGTAGCCTCTTTGTCTGTCTCAGCGATAAGATCTGCGATTGAACGCTTCTCTCCAACTACTGCCTGGTCTAGAAGAGTATTCTCCTCGAAGAACTTACGCATCTTACCCTCAGCGATCTTCTCAAGGATAGCATCTGGCTTGTTTGCATTCTTTGGATCCTGCTTCATAGCCTCAACTGCGATTGCACGCTCGTGAGCTACAACTGCTGGGTCGCAATCAGCTGCGCTAATAGCGATAGGAGCCATTGCAGTTGCCTGCATTGCGATCTGACGTGCTACAGTAGCATCGATCTCCTTGTTGAAACCTAGAACTGTACCCAACTTCTTGTTGAAGTGAACGTAAGCTACACAATAAGGAGCCTCTACGCGAGCGTAGAATGGCAACTCAATCTTCTCTCCTGTCTGAGCTGTCTTCTCAGTTGTGATCTCCTCAACCGATACACCAGCCGCGCTCTTGCAAGACATCAACGCCTCCATATCAGCTGCGTCGTTAGCTACTGCGATCTCAAGAAGCTCGTTAGCTGTTACTGAGTACTCTGCATTCTGAGCCACGAAATCTGTCTCACAAGCCATACAAAGGATATATGCCTTTGTACCTACGATCTTGGTAACTACAACACCCTCTGAAGCTGTACGATCTGCACGCTTAGCTACGAGTTGCTTACCTCTCTCTCGAAGAACATCCTGTGCACGTGCGAAATCGCCCTCAGCCTCGATTAGAGCCTTCTTGCAATCCATCATACCAGCACCAGTCATCTTACGGAGCTTCATTACATCTGCTGCTTTGATTTCCATTTTAACTTGGTATTATTCTGTTAAATAATAAACTTAATTACTCAGCTGCTGGAGTCTCAACTGTCTCCTCAACTGCTGGAGCGTCAACGATAGCTGCTACAGCTGCCTCATCGTCGCTCTTTACCATCTTCTTGATACGTGGCTTAGACTGCTTTGGTGCATCCTCTGCGCCCTCCTCGTCAGATGAATCTTTATCTTTCTCTAGCTTGCGCTCCTCAAGACCCTCTGCGATAGCTGCACACATTACGTCAAGGATAGCGGCAACAGACTTTGAAGCATCATCATTTGCAGGAATTACAAAATCAATGTTGGTTGGATCACAACAAGTATCTACAATTGCAAAAACTGGGATGTTCAAACGCTTAGCCTCCTTAACCGCATTAGACTCCTTCTGTACGTCTACTACGAAAAGTGCTGCTGGAAGACGTGTAAGATCTGCGATAGAACCAAGGTTCTTCTCTAGCTTAGCACGTTGGCGAGATACCTGAAGTCTCTCGCGCTTTGAAAAATTGTCGTAAGTTCCGTCAGCATTCATCTTATCGATGGTTGCCATCTTCTTAACGGCCTTACGTATTGTAGGGAAGTTTGTAAGCATACCGCCCGCCCAACGCTCTGTAACGTATGGCATAGATACGGCTGCCACCTTTTCGGCAACTACCTCTTTTGCTTGTTTCTTGGTGGCTACGAATAGAATGCGACGACCACTCTTTGCGATGCTTTTGATCGCAGCAGCAGCCTCATCAACCTTAATCACAGTCTTGTGCAAGTCGATGATATGGATTCCATTCTTCTCCATAAAGATGTAAGGGGCCATCTTAGGGTTCCACTTACGCTTTAGGTGACCGAAATGTGCACCAGCCTCCAATAGTGTATTAAAATCTGTACGTGACATTTTAATTTTTGTTCTTAAAATTTTAACTCTCTCTTCATCAACATCGGGGTAGTGAGTTATTCAATCCCAGATGTTTTCCGCAACTCAGGCAACTAAATTGGTAATACCACAATAGCTCTTCGCTACATAGCAGTCCACAAAGTTTGAGAACCCAAGTTGTGCTTTGCCGTTGTCGGTTCGCGAATGCGTAATATTAACGCTTGCTGAACTGGAACTTCGCACGTGCTCCTGGCTGACCTGGCTTCTTACGCTCAACTTCACGTGGGTCGCGAGTTAGGAATCCGCTCTTCTTCAAAGCTGGACGGAACTCTGCGTCGATCTCGCACAATGCGCGAGCGATACCCAAACGAGCAGCCTCTGCTTGACCCTTGATACCACCACCATCTAGGTTGATAGTAACATCATAAGAACCCTCTGTTCCAGTAACCATGAATGGTTGCTTTACCTGGAACTGAAGAATCTCCAATGGGAAATAAACAGCAAGCTCCTTGTGGTTGATTGTAATAGTACCATTGCCTGGTTTAACGTATACGCGTGCTACAGCAGCCTTACGACGACCGACGGTGTTTACAACTTCCATTTTCTTCTTACTTAATCTCGTTTAACTTAATTACCTTTGGCTCTTGTGCAGCGTGAGGGTGCTCACTTCCTGCATAAACACGAAGGTTTTTCAACATTTTCTCACCTAGGCGAGTTTTGGGTAACATACCCTTAATAGCTTTCTCTAGCACGAATGTAGGACGCTTTGCAAGGTAATCTGCTGGGGTAGCGAAACGCTGTCCTCCTGGATAACCTGTGTGGCGAACATAGACCTTATCGGTCATCTTCTTACCAGTGAGCTTCACTTTGTCGGCATTGATGATGATAACGTTGTCACCGCAATCCACGTGTGGTGTGTAACATGGCTTGTTCTTACCGCGCAAGATCTTTGCAACCTGCGAAGCAAGGCGACCAAGTACCTCATCCTGTGCATCGATGATGACCCACTCTTTAGTGACCGTAGCATCGTTTACCGAGATAGTCTTGTAGCTTAATGAATCCACTTCTCTTGATTTGTTTTTGTTAATACTATAAAAATTGTAATCCAACTCCCGCACTACACGGGCTCGCAAAGGTAAGGAGTTTTTTTGAATTAAACAAAATAACACACAATTATTTCGTCAATAGAGCTTTTTTTAGCTATATTTGCAGCGTGAAAAGTGCAATTGATATATTTATAGAGCTTAAAAACCGTATTTCGGGCAATCTACCACTAGATATTTTACACAATGCGGTGAGGGAGAATAGTTGGTTTTCAACCATCGAGATTCGCAACGCTATAGATGCAATATGTCGTACCATGCTTACACGCAAGGCTCTCGAAGAGTGGATGTTAAACTACCCCGAACTACCATCGAAAGAGCCAAAAAGTACATTGATCGTAATGGCGGGGAATATCCCTCTGGTTGGATTCTTCGATCTACTATGCGTTATTATGGCTGGAGATAGGGCAATCGTAAAGCCTTCGCACAAAGATAGAGTTCTGATGGAGTGGATCATTGGTGAGATGCAATTTATCGAGCCGATGATACCGATATATATATGTTACGATGACTCCGTAACTCCCGATCGCGTAATTGCAACTGGAGGGGAGAGTGCTGTGAGGTACTTTCGTGAGAGATACAACTCGACACCTACCCTACTTCGTGGCTCTCGTCACTCGGTGGCTATTATCAGATCTGAAGATGAGATGTTGGATGGTTTAGAGCGGGATATATATTTGTACTCTGGTCTTGGATGTCGAAATGTCTCGATGATTTTTGCGCCAGAGGGTTATGACATCACTCTAATCCCTCAATCGACAACCAATCAGAAGTACAACAATAACTATCTACAGAACAGAGCTCTACTCAAACTGAACGAGGTTGATTTTACAGATAGTGGAATCTCTTGTTTGGTGGAGTCTTATGAGCTACCTTCGCAGATAAGCACGATCTCAATCGCACGCTATACCGACATCGACGAGGTAGAGGGATGGGTAGAAGAGCACGATCACAAGATACAGTGTATTGTTGCCAACAAAGAGACAATAGACCACCCTCGAAGAGTAAACTTTGGCGCAGCTCAATATCCGACACTCAATGACTACGCCGACGGAATCGACACAATGAAATTTTTGTTATAATGATAAAGAGATTTAGTGAGCTTGTAAAGCTCTCTCACACTATTTTCGCACTTCCATTTGCCCTTATTGGATATACCTATGGCGTAACATCGACCGATAGTTCGTTTGAGTGGTTGACATTTGCTCAGGTATTACTCTGTATGGTATTTGCTCGCAACAGCGCAATGGGATTTAATCGTTGGGCTGATCGAGATGTAGATGCGGCAAATCCTCGAACTGCCAACCGTGAGATTCCAGCTGGAGTTATATCGGCTCGTTCGGCTTTAGCGTTTGTGATTATCAATTCGCTTCTGTTTATTGGTGTTGCCTGCTCAATCAACCCATTAACTGCGGTGTTGTCCCCTGTCGCCTTGGCGGTAATTCTGGTGTATAGTTACTGCAAAAGATTTACAGCTGCTGCCCACTTGGTGCTTGGATTGGGGCTTGCGATTGCACCCGTTGGTGCTTATATTGCTGTCACTGGCGAATTTGCATTAGCCCCTTGTCTCTTGTCTCTTGTGGTTCTTACATGGTGTTCGGGGTTTGATATTATCTACGCTCTTCAGGATAGAGAGTTTGATCGCGAGAATGGTCTTCACTCTATTCCGTCTCGATTCTCGGTTCGTGGGGCTTTGAATATTAGCATTGGACTGCATATAATAACAACTATTGCGCTCTTTGCATTTGCATCTATGTTGTATGCGGCAAATTGGATTTGGGTTGGAGTCGGGATATTTACTGCGCTTTTAGTTGCTCAACACATGGTTGTCACTCCAACTAGAGTTCGCAATATTGGGATTGCTTTTGGAACGTTAAATGGTATCGCCAGCTGCATATTTGCTATATTTGCCATATTTGCACTTATCTATGCATAGCAGAACCCTCATAAATGAGGATTGCACAGATTATAAAAAAGTGGTACTTTTGTCCCCGATGAAAAAAACATTTACACTACTTCTTATTGCAATACCTTTTTTTGGCTACTCAGCGAGAAACATGAGCGACTCAACATATATGGTTGAGCAGGTGAATGTCTCTTCGGCAAAGCAGGGTATTAATCTACGTCACCAGCCCTTAGCATCGACAATCCTCAACGAAGGGTTCGTTGAAGATAATCAGATCGAGACTATGAAGAGTGTAAGTGAGGTTGTTCCAAACTTCTACATCCCCGATTATGGTTCACGAATCACATCGTCGATCTATGTTCGTGGACTTGGAGCGAGAATTGACCAACCTGTTGTGGGTCTCAATATCGACAATGTCCCATATCTCAACAAAAACGCCTTCGACACCGATGTGATGGATATCGCACGTATGGAGATTCTACGCGGGCCTCAATCGACACTATATGGACGAAACACGATGTGTGGTGTGGTAAATATCTATACTGTGTCGCCATTCAACTACCAAGGTGTGAAGATCGGGGCAGAGTATTCGAGTGGCAATACACAAAAATTCAGAGCATCCGTTTACGAGACTCTGTCCGATCGTTTGGCTTTTAGCCTCGGAGCATACTACAACTCAACCGATGGATTTTTCACAAATGAGTACAGTGGAGAGAGCTGCGACACAGAGCAAGAGGTTGGCGGAAGATTCAGACTACAATACAGAGCATCCAGAAGAACCTTTATCGATAATACATTTTCGATGTCAACACTGGATCAGGGTGGATATGCCTACCGCTCGTTGGAGAGAGGCGACATAAGCTACAATGATCCATGTAGCTACGATCGCACGATGGTGAGCAATGGACTTACGGTAAATCATCAAGCAGAGAGATTCCAGCTCACAAGTGTCACAGGGTATCAATACCTCGATGACTCGATGACCCTCGATCAGGACTTCTCGCCAGAGTCGATATTTACCTTGACACAGGCGACAAACGAACACTCAATTACAGAGGATATTGTCCTTCGAAGCGTCGACAAAGGTGGTTACAACTATCTCTTCGGAGCATTTGGATTCTATAAAAATCAGAAGATGGATGCCCCTGTAACATTCAAAGAGGCTGGTATTGAGAGTCTGATTCTCGAAAACATCAATGGCAACGACTACTATATTTGGGATAGCGATAGCTTTTTGCTCGATAGCGACTTCACAAATCAAACCTTTGGAACGGCAATATACCACGAGTCATCGTACAAAAGTGGCGGATGGAATATCTCTGCCGCTATCCGCCTCGATTACGAGAAGGCGAAGTTAGACTATCATAGTTTTACATCGACTGGGTGTAAACGATATAACTCCGATGGTGAGTTGGTGTGGGTAAAACCCCTTGAGATTGACCTATCGGGCACTCCATCAAAGGATTTCTTCGAGGTGCTCCCTAAATTCAGTGCATCGTATAGGATAGATGCCGTTCACTCAATATACGCAACAGTATCAAAGGGTTACAAAGCTGGAGGCTTCAACACCCAGATGTTCTCGGATATATTGCAGCAAGAGTTGATGGCGAAGTTCGGACTCAGCACACTCTACTCAGCCGAAGAGATCATCTCATACAAACCAGAGTATAGCTGGAACTATGAGGTTGGAGGTCACTTCACCAATGGCAAACGCACCATAATGGCAGACATCGCTCTATTCTATATAGATTGTCGCGATCAACAACTCACTGTATTTCCAGAGGGGATGGTAACTGGTCGTATGATGACAAATGCAGGTCGCTCTCGCAGCTATGGCGCAGAGTTTTCGGCTGTAGCTAACTTCGGACGATTGAGGCTTAATGGATCATATGGATATACAAATGCAAAGTTCGTGGAGTATGATGACAACGAGGAGGATTACGCAGGTAATTTTGTCCCGTATGCACCACAACACACACTCTATGGAGCTGCGATATATGCGATCCCAACAAATCAAAATTGGCTAGAAAAGATCGAGATCGAAGCTAATACAAATGGAGCTGGTGCGATATATTGGAATGAGTCAAACTCGATCAAGCAGCCTCTATACGCTCTACTCGGTGCAGCTCTGAGATTTACAAACGACAACTATTCACTATCGCTTTGGGGACGTAACCTCACGAACAAATCATACGACACATTCTACTTCGAGTCGATGGATTGTGAATTTATGCAACAAGGCAGACCTATTAGTTTTGGCGCAACAATAAATATAACACTATAAAAAACAAAAAAACATGAAAAAATTACTTTATCTTGCTCTTATTGCAGCAACAACTGTTGGATTTATCTCTTGTGAGAAAGATGACAACGATGATGACCCCCAAGTAGAGGTAACACCAGATGAGAGTGTAGATTATTCGGGCGATTACTCTGGCGATATGGTCGTTAGCAAATATATGTATGACGTATCGACTGTACTTTCGGAGTCTGAGGATGTATCATACAGCACAGTTATAAATGATAGCTCTATAACTGTCACAATGAATGGAATCCAATTCGTAAGTAGCATGCCAGCGTTGGATATCGTTCTTCCGAACATCCCTGAGATCGCTGATGACTCATACGTCTACTATATTGACACTGTGACACCAACAACAGTGGACGGAGAGCCTTATGACACTTCGATACTTGTTTCGCTTGACAATGTAGAGATAACAATAAATACAGATGACAACACAATTGACATCTCATATGAGTGTACTATCTCAACCACATCTATGGGTGATTTAGTTTGTTATGTTGAGTACACTGGAGTTAAGCAGTAATTTCGAACACATATCATACATTTTGGAGATCAATTTCTTAGGAGATTGATCTCCTTTTTATTATAAAATCGTTATATTTGCACCAAACAAAAATAGAAAACAGTATGATTAAAGCAGAGTACCTACCATTTGTAGAGGAGCTTATTGAGCTATGTATCAAAGAGGATATCGGTGATGGCGATCACACATCGCTATGTTGCATCCCAGCCACTGAGCAGGGTAAAATGCGCCTGTTGTGTAAGCAGGATGGTGTAATTGCAGGTATCGAGATCGCTGAATTGATCCTTAAACGTCTTGATCCAGAGATGAAGTTCGAGCAGATATTGAATGATGGCGATATTGTAAAACCAGGCGATGTAGCGTTCTTCGTATCGGGAAGATTGCAATCTCTGCTTCAAGCGGAGCGAATACTTCTCAATACAATGCAGCGCATGAGTGGCGTAGCAACAGAGACAGCGAAGTATGTAAAACGCTTGGAGGGTCTCAATACTAAGGTGCTTGACACTCGCAAAACAACTCCAGGAATGAGAGTCTTGGATAAGATGGCGGTTAAAATCGGAGGTGGAGAGAACCACCGTATGGGACTATTCGATATGATTCTTCTTAAAGATAACCATATCGACTTCGCATGTGGCGTTGGCAAGGCAGTGAGCGGCGCAAAGGCGTATCTTGCTGCCAAAGGCAAAAACATTCCAATCGAGTGTGAGGTTCGTTCATTGGAGGATATCGACGAGGTATTCGCAGCAGGTGGAGTTGACCGTATCATGTTCGATAACTTCTCGCCAGCACTCACAGTGGAGGGGATCAAAAAGGTCGCTGGACGTTGCGAGACTGAATCAAGTGGAGGAATCAACTACGATACAATGCGTGCTTATGCTGAGTGTGGCGTAGATTTCATCTCTATTGGAGCATTAACACACCAGATCAAATCTCTAGATATGTCCCTCAAAGCTGTTGAGTAATGGGGATTTGGAGTTCTGAGGGGATTCTTGGAAAGATACAAAGGAGCTACACCGCGCTTGTTGCGTGGCGTGTAGCTCTTTTGTATCTGCTCCTTGCTCTGCTACGTTTCATATTCTATATCTACAACAGTGAGTTGATCGAGGAGATATCGCCAAGTGAGTTTTTGGAAATTATACAGGGCTCATTGACATTTGATACAGTATCCATTATCTACACTTCGGGGTTGTGGTTGGTATTGTCACTGCTACCTATTCGATCTCGCACTAAATTGTGGTTTCAGAGGATGCTCTTTTGGATCTACATGAGCCTTGGTGCTCTTCTTATTGTTGTAAGCAACTTTGCCGATACAATATACTTCCACTATGCTCAGAAACGATTTACTGGCGACGAGTTTGTATTTTCGGATAATGGCAACAACACAAATCTAGCATTGGAGTTTATGCTAGAGAATTGGTGGATGATCCCCCTAGCAGCACTTATTTTGACAATAGTTGGATATAGCTATAGGTTGGGTGTCAAAGTCGAGGATAGCCCAAAGCGCGGATGGGCATACTACCCTATTCACATATCTATCCTACTTGCAACCCTTACGCTTGCGATAGGTGGTATTCGAGGTGGATTTGGTCGCGCTATACGCCCCTTGACACTCTCGCATGCATCGCAATATGTCAATAGCAATGCGAAGGCTTATATGATTCTAAGCAATCCATTTTGCATAATCAGAACTCTAAATGGGGAGAAGCTCCAATCTCCAAACTACTTCGAGAAGTCGATCTTGGACTCTCTCTACACTCCGTATCACTATCCAGACAAGGAGGTAGCTACAAAAGCGACACACAAGGATTACAATATGATGATCTTTATATTGGAGAGCTTCTCGGCGGAAAATTCAGCTCACCTTGCTCCAGATCTCTACAATGATGGGGAGTTGGGGTATATGCCATTTCTCGACTCTTTGATGCGCAATGGTGTGACACTTCGCAATATGTATGCAAATGGAGGTCGATCAATCTGCGGCACTCCAGCTATTATCGGAAGCCTACCATCGCTCAAAACCCCATTTGTTTTGATCCCTCAATCTATCGGAGAGAGTTCTCAAATGCCGAAAATATTGAGCGACGAGGGGTACGCAACATCGTTCTTTTGTGGATCGGTACGCAATACAATGGGCTTTGCAGCCTATGCCAAATCGGCAGGTATCGAGAACTACTATGGACTCGAAGATTATGAAAAAGTACATGGACATGGGGGTTACGACGGGTCATGGGGTATCTTGGATATTCCATTTATGGAGTATGTTGGCGAGGTGTTGAGCCAAACTCAAAAGCCATTCTGGGCTACTCAATTCACCATTACATCGCACCATCCATTCACAATCCCCGAAGGGTATGAAGAGATCCTTCCAGAGGGCAGAACCAAGATTCAGCCCGTCACAGCCTACACAGATCTTGCGATAAAGAACTTCTTCGAAAAATTCAGCAACGAGGAGTGGTTTAACCGCACAATATTTATCTTTGTGGCAGATCATGTCTCATCTGAGAAATTTGCAGAGAGAACCCTCACCTACCCTGGCAACCACCATATTGTCGGAGCAATATATACACCCGACGGTTCACTCAAAGGGGATATCTACGATGTCACACAGCAGACAGATATAATGCCTACGGTGCTGGGTTTATTGGGATACGACAAACCATACTTCGCCTATGGACGTGATATTTTCAATGAGGATGATCGCCCTAAATGGTCGGTAACCTATGATGGTCAAACAACGGCATACAGCAACGATGGAGTGATAAAGGTCGAGGAGAGTGATCTATTGAAAGCGTATGAACAACAATACTTTGAGCATATTATCAATAGCTCATATGTAGTACCCAACAGAGAGTAAGTAGTGTAAAACAATTATCGCCATATTTTTAAAAGCACTCTTGGAGCGATATTTTTCACTATTAAATCTCAGTATAGAACCACTATATTTTCGATTCAACAGCAAAAAATCTCACCTCCAATAGTACTCTTAAAAACATACCAATAATTATTTTACCCTACTTAATGATAGATTTTAGACCCATCACAATCGCCGATAAGCCCCTGATAGAGAGCTATACATTGCAAAGTTCAATACGCAACTGCGACCTCTCGTTTGCGAATATGTATTGTTGGCAACCGACATATAAGAGCTCATGGGCTATTGTTGATGGGTATCTGATTATACGTTTTTTGATTGATGGTGGCAACAAGTTAGGGTATATGCAGCCAATTGGTCTCGATGGCTCTCAATCATTCTCTCACATAATTCCTGAGCTTGCAAAGGATGCCCACTCTCACGGAAATAGACTTCGAATAATTGGGCTTACAGAGGAGAACTGTATCAATTTGAATGGGTTGTATGGTGGAGACTTCGCACTCTACTCCGACCCTAACCTTGAAGATTATATCTATCTTCGAGAGTCTCTATGCTCTCTATCTGGCAAGCGATTGCAACCCAAACGCAACCATATAAATCAATTTCTCAAGAGGTATAGCAACTATCGCTATTGTGAATTAACGCCAGATATTTTCGATGAGTGCTTAGCCCTTGATTGCAAGTGGCGTGCAGCGCATGGCGATATCTGCGATGATATGAATCCAGAGCGAGAGGCTATGCTTAAGGCTTTCGAGAACTTCGAAGAGTTGGGATTTCGAGGTGGAACTCTGTATGTTGACGAGCAGATGGTGGCATTCACCTATGGATCAGCCATCAACTCCGACACATTCTGCACACACATCGAGAAGGGCGACACCAATATTATTGGATGCTACACCCTTATAAACAAGCTATTTGCAGAGTCTCTGCCCGACAATTTCAAATACATCAATCGCGAAGAGGATCTTGGAATAGAGGGGCTAAGGCGTGCGAAGCTATCCTACTACCCGACTCTAAAACTTGAAAAGTATACAGGAATATATCTGCATCACGATGAAAAAGAGTGCAAAAAACTCTGGCGCGAGGTCTTTGGAGATGAGGATAGTTTTATTGATGAGTTTTTGATTAACCACTACTCTCAACACTCGATGCTACGCATAACAGATCCCCAAAATAGATACCTCTCGATGGTGCATATCATACCTTTCGAGTGTGAGGTGGGGCGTGTTGCCTATATTTATGGTGTTGCGACACATCCATCGTGTCGCGAAATGGGGTATGCCACAAAATTGATGAATTCCGCGATGGAGCTAATCAAGGAGCGTGGATTTGATGCTGCTATATTGATCCCTAGCGAGGAGTGGCTCAAAGGTTACTACTCTCGATTTGGATTTACCGCCTCTATTCCCACAACATTCGAGGCATACAATGGTTTTGACTTTGGGTCTGGAGATTCCGCGAATGACCTTGCAATGATCTGCCCCATTAATGACATTAGAGTGGAGGAGATCACATCACTCAGATTAACCAAGTCGACACTCCACCACTCTAATCAAACGAAAATCTAGGTAGATATTTATTAGTGTCCAGTAATAGTAAAGACTTTATTGGCACCATGTTGTCGAATCCAACGGATTCGTCATCCTGAACTTGATTCAGGATCTCCCGATTTTCGGAACGAAAACTCGGGCACAACGACTCTACCTTCATAAACTACTAACTCTTAATACACTCCTTCATTCCCGAGTTTTTTCTAACGAAAAAATCGGGAGATCCTGAATCAAGTTCAGGATGACGACTCTTTCAGAGTCAACACAAGGTGCAAAAGTAAGATTCTACCTCTGCTGAATCATCTTTGAATAGGGCTCAACATCTTGATCGATCCACATATTTCCACCAATAATTGCATCGTGACCAATGGTGATACGACCCAAAATAGAGGAGTTTGAGTAGATTTTAACATTATCCTCAATGATCGGGTGACGAGGGATATTGATCGCATTACCATTATCGTCATATCTAAAGCCCTTCGCACCAAGCGTCACACCCTGATATATCACAACATTCTCACCAATTATCGAGGTCTCTCCAATTACAACGCCCGTACCATGGTCAATTGCGAAGTACTGACCTATAGTTGCTCCTGGATGGATATCTATACCTGTCTTTGAGTGGGCAATCTCTGATATTATACGAGGGATAATCGGCACCTCTAACTCAAGAAGTCTATGCGCCACTCGATGGTGAATCATCGCCACAATCGACGGATAACATAAAATAATCTCTGTGTTACTCGATGCCGCAGGGTCAGCCTTGAAGATAGCATCAACATCAGACAAAAGAAGTGTCCTCAAATCATTAATCGAGTCGACAAACTCCGCCGCCTTCTGCTCCGAGTTCTTCGCCACAGCACAATCGTTCTCAAAACGAAGTGCACGATCTATCTGATCGCATAGGAGTGTATATATACGATATAGATCTGTAGCCACTTGCCCCTTAATAACATCATAGGTAGCGATCTGCTCCCCCAGATACTCTGGGAATATAACCTCCGAGACCAACTTCACAACTTCGCTAATAGGCTCAACGGTTGGAGGCGCACAATTTCTTCTCTTGATATAGTCACTATTATGGGTCGATAGTGCCTTTGCATTCTTTTCAATTACTTCACTTATGCTCTTCATCATCCTATTTTAGGGGCTCTTAATAGCCCCATTATTAAATATATAGTTCCGTTGATAAATATCTCTCGCCACTATCTGGCAATATTACCACAATACGCTTTCCTTGATTCTCTGCCTCCGATGCGACCTGCGTAGCTGCAAATAGAGCTGCTCCCGAAGAGATTCCGACAAGCAATCCCTCCTGTGTCGCAACAGATCGAGATGCTGCAAAGGCATCATCATTACTCACCTGGATTATGCGGTCAACAACCTCTGCATCGTAGTTTCGAGGGATAAATCCAGCTCCAATACCTTGTATTTTGTGTGGGCCAGGAGCTCCTCCCGAGAGCACTGGCGATGATGATGGCTCAACAGCGATAACAGTTATATTGGGGTCTAACTCCTTGAGGCGTTTTCCAACACCGCTGACTGTACCACCTGTTCCAACACAACTGATAAAGATGTCGATTCGCCCATCCATATCTCGCCAAATCTCCTCCGATGTAGTGTTATAGTGGGCTACTGGATTTGCACCATTCTCAAACTGATTCAATATCACAGAACCCTCGATCTGATCGTGTAGCTCATATGCCTTTTTTATCGCACCCTTCATACCCTCTGCTCCAGGCGTAAGGTGAAGCTCTGCACCCAATGCAGCGAGCAATCTACGACGCTCAATGCTCATTGTCTCGGGCATCGTAAGGATCAAGCGATATCCATTCGACGCTGCAACAAATGCCAATCCAACTCCTGTGTTTCCACTCGTTGGCTCGATCACTGTGCCACCTGCTTTAAGAGTGCCTGCCTGCTCTGCGCTGCGGATCATCGACAACGCTACACGATCCTTAACACTTCCAGCTGGATTAAAATACTCCAACTTCGCAATAATATGGGCATCAACACTATTTATTCTCTGATAATTCTCCAACTCCAAAAGCGGAGTATTTCCGACCAAGTCGGTCAATTTATTTGCAATCTTTTCCATCTTAGTTTTAATTTTGTATAGCTACATCAACAACTGCTCCATACAACATTGGCAAAGGTAATGATTTTTCTCAATCATCAATAAAAAAATAGAATTATTCGTGCCCGACAACTCTTTTCTAGAAGTTCCTTTTGAGATACGAAATTGAAAATTTCGTCATCCTGAACTTGTTTCAGGATCCCTACACCATCAACTAAACTATTCTTTATTAACACATTAAAGTGGTCATATTATCACTTACAGAGATCCTGAAACAAGTTCAGGATGACGTTCCTTGCGGAACGTATCTCAAGTGTGACTATCAGTAAAATATAAGCATCCAGCTTAATGAACTCAAATTACGGATAAAAAACATTGAGGTTGTTCAAAATCACGTCATTGTAATTTTGAACAACCTCTCTTTTATAAAATGCGCAAATCTACCGCTCCTACTATCTCGACAAAGTTCCTACAACCTCATATTGCAAACCGCTGACCGTTGGGATCTGCTTATAGAGTATTCCATCGAACTCGAAATAGATCATATTATCAATACTAACCTCACTAACATTGACCATCGGAAGTTCTGGTACAACCATACCAACCTGAGGCTCAACAACTACATACTCATTATTTCCAGCCTCTTGGTATATCACACCCTCGGAGCTATAATAGTTTATATTGTTAAATCTGAATATGGTGTGCACAGCAGGGATGATCGGCACTCTCAAGCCAAATGGCAATACAGTCAACACAAATCTACCATTGACATTCTTATAGAACTTAGATCCACTTCTATAATACTCTACTCCATTATGCTTTATTGGGTACTTGGTCGCTGGCAACTTAGCCACACTCTTTGGCTTCGAGCTCTTCACAACAGTTACAGGCTTTCCTTTGTAACTTTGTGTAGTCTGAGGTTTTGACTGAGAAGGTTGCTTGGAACTCTTAGCATAGGTAAATTCACTACTCGCCACCACCATAAAAAGTAGTGACAAAATTAACAAAACTGTTCTTTTCATCTTTATATTATTTATAATTAAGTAGGGTAAAATAATTATTGGTGTGTTTTTGAGAGTGCTATTGGAGATGAGATTTTTTGCTATTGAATTGAAAATATAGTGGTTCTACATTGAGATTCAATAGTGAAAAATATCGCTCCAAGAGTACTTTTAAAAATATTGCGATAATTGTTTTACACTACTTAACATATTAGTTCATATGTATTGGTAACGAATAAATCTATATTTTTATGATATTCATATGGATAAATATCTATTTTTTATTATTTTTGTAAAAAGTAGAGAATTATGACAGAGAAGGAATTAATGAGGGTAGCGATAGAGCTATCAGAGAAAAACATCGAGAATGGAGGTGGACCTTTTGGAGCTATTATCGCCTGCAATGGCGAGATTGTAGCTACAGGTGTCAACCGCGTTACTGCATCGTGCGATCCAACGGCTCACGCTGAGATTGCAGCGATACGTGCAGCGAGTAAGAAGTTAAGTAGATTTGACTTGAGTGGATGCGAAATCTACAGCTCATGTGAGCCCTGCCCAATGTGTTTAGGGGCAATCTATTGGGCACACCTAGATAAATTATACTATGGAAATAGCAAAGAGGATGCAAAAGCCATAAACTTCGACGACTCATTTATCTATGACGAGATGGCACTATCTCCCGCAGAGCGCGAACTAGAATCCGAGGTACTACTCCCCGATGAGGCTATTCGTGCATTTGAAATATGGGATCAGATTGATGACAAAATCGAATATTAAAAACTATTTAAGTTTCTAAAAAACCTACCAACATCCGAGGCATCGAAAAACGTGTCTTTCTTCACTGCACACAACTCCAGACGAGTACAATAGCCAGTCCCTGCTCCCTGCTTTATAAATTATGAGTCAAAACAGACAGAAGAGACACGCAACCAAGAATCTTTTAGCCCATTTTTTAACTATATGTCGAAATCATCTGGATAAATAGAATCAGAATAACCATTGCGATCGGATATACTGTAGCGTAAGCGACACTTGGGATATTGCTATCAGCCATAGAGTCCGCAGCAGCCAAACCTGGTGTACTTGTCATACCTCCAGTGATTGTTCCTAAAAGATCGAGTAGGCTAATTTTAAAGACCCCATAACCCACAGCAACCGCGATAATCATCGGCACCATTGTAATTGCTGCTCCAACACCAAAGAGCAACAGACCACTCTCTTGGAATGTCGAGACAAGATTTCGACCAGCAGATGTTCCAACCTCAGCCAAGAACAACAATAGACCCAACTGACGAAGCAACTGGTTGGCTGGGCCAGACATTGACCACAATATTGGGCCGGTCTTACCAACAGCACTCAAAATCAACGCCGCCATCAAGACTCCTCCTGTAAGACCTGGAGAAAATTCGAAACCACCAGGGAATGAAATATTGAGCTTTCCGAACAACACTCCAAGGACAATACCCATAGCTATTGGGAAGAAATCTGTATCTGATAGTCGTTTTGCATCGTTACCAAAGAGACGCGCCATATTCTCTAGTGCATTTCGCTCACCAACACACATCAACTTATCTCCAAACTTCAAAGCCAAATCTGAAGATGGCGAGATAACGATACCGCTTCGTCGAACACGTGTTACCGTACATCCAAAGTTACGTTGCAGATGCAGATCTCCCAACCTTTTATTGACCATAGATTGCTTTGTAAGCAGCAGCGACTCAACAACTTGAGAATGATGCAAAGGTAACTCTCCCTCTTCGCGCTCTCCAATAAGAATCGCAAATCTCTCCAACGCCTCATTGCTTCCCACAGCCTGTACATAGTCATTCTCCGCGAGTGTTGAATCTGACTTTGGCATCAAAATGTCGTTACCATGGCGAATACGAGATACGATAACACCCGTCGCTGTACGCACCTGCATCTGTGCCAATGTCTTACCAAAAGCTGCTGGATTCGAGACTCTAAAGATACATGTTTGAAGCTCTGGATATGCTCCGCGACGCTCCTTCTCCAATCTTGTTGCCTCGGCTTGAAGATCGACCCTCAAGATCTTTGGAAGCAGTTTCACAAACAGAATCACACCAATCACACCAAATGGATAGGCGATACCATAGGCGATAGATGCCATCGGTGAGTTTGTACTATCAATCGCAACAGCCAATCCAGGTGTACTTGTCAGTGCTCCAGCCATAAGTCCAACAACACTTGGTGTGTCGATACCAAACAGATACTTCATGCCAAGTGCTGTCAACGCCGCCGAAGATATAATTAGCAATGTTATGATTATCAGCGTCTTACCCTTACTTTTGAACGAGTCGAAGAATCCTGGGCCAGCCTGAATACCAATCGTAAAGATAAAGAGGACAAGTCCAAAATTTCCCAGCTCTTTTGGGATAATAACACCAAAGTGTCCGAATAGTAGGGCGATAAAGATCACCGCAGAGACATCCAATGATAGACCCTTGATCTGTATACGACCCAATATAAACCCAAGAGCGACAATCAAGAATAGTGAGAAATAGGAGTAATTTAGTAAATCTAGTAACATCTGCTAATTTTTACATTAATAAATTTTATACAAAAGTAACACAAAAAAAGCAAACGACAAAACCATACGTCCTATATTTTACCTATAAGTGATATATTGGGTTTGATTAAGTAGGGTAAAATAATTATTGGTGTGTTTTAAGAGTGCTATTGGAGATGAGATTTTTTGCTATTGAATCGAAAATATAGCTATTCTATATTGAGATTTAATAGTGAAAAATATCGCTCCAAGAGTGCTGTTAAAAACATGGCAATAATTGTTTTACACTACTTAGTATCCGATAAAATATTTTTTTTAATCTTTGTAATCATCACAATTATAGCGACTTATAAAAGTTTTACAAAATGGAGGCTTACTTTTATTAGCAGTCCCACGTGAGATACGAAATTTTCAATTTCGTCATCCTGAACTTGTTTCAGGATCTCTACAAAGAATCTGAGACCCTGATGGTTAGGGATCCTGAATCAAGTTCAGGATGACGACTCTGGTGAGTCGAAACGAGGTGCCAACATAAATCGCAAACTTTTATCGGACACTAATAACTGGGTTTGATTGTATCAGCCCCGATGTTCCATTTTGCGGGACACACCTCACCATCGTGAGTAGCAACATATTGAGCCGCTTGAACCTTGCGCATAACCTCCGCAGCACTTCTTCCAATCGAGTTATCATGAATCTCCGCCAACTTTATCAGACCTTCGGGGTTTACCACAAATGTACCGCGATATGCCATTCCAGATGCCTCCTCCATCACTCCAAAGCTGCGCGAAAGCTGCCCCGTTGGATCTGCCAACATTGGATAGTTAACATTTTGAATCGACTCCGATGCGTCCCACCACGCTTTATGGACAAAATGCGAGTCGGTGCTTACGGCATAGACCTCTACACCCATCTGTTGAAACTCGCCATACTTATCTGCCATATCGACTAGTTCCGTTGGGCAGACAAATGTAAAATCAGCTGGATAGAAGAAGAAGATCGCCCATCGCCCAACTACATCCTCCTTTGAAATTGTTATAAACTCTCCATTATGAAACGCTTGAACCTTAAAATCGGCAATCTCTGTATTTATTATTGTCTCCATGATATTATGATTTTATTGATTTGCCCTTTTGTATCCATACACCGCTCTTTCACCCAACTCCTCCTCGATACGGAGCAGCTGATTATATTTAGCCATTCTATCCGAACGACTCATTGAACCTGTCTTTATCTGACCACTATTCGTCGCAACGGCAATATCGGCGATCGTAGAGTCCTCGGTCTCTCCCGAGCGGTGCGATGTTACGCTTGTATAACCATGTCGATGTGCCATCTCTATTGCATCCAAGGTCTCACTCAACGTGCCAATCTGATTCACCTTTATAAGGATAGAGTTCGCACAACCCATCTCTATACCCTTTTCCAGATACTCGACATTGGTCACAAATAAATCATCACCAACCAATTGACATCGATCAGAGAGCCGAGCGGTGAGACTCTGCCAACCCTCCCAGTCGCTCTGATCCATAGCATCCTCGACCGAATCAATTGGATACTTCGATATCAACTCCTCGATATAATCGATCTGTTCGTCAGATGTTCGCTTTGCCGCTGCATCGCCCTCGAAGATTGTATAGTCATAGATTCCATCTTTATAGAACTCCGAAGCTGCGCAATCCAAAGCGATTGTAACATCCTCTCCAGCTCTATACCCAGCCCTCTGGATAGCCTCAATAATCGACTCCAAAGCATCCTCTGTTCCACTAAGGTGTGGAGCGAAACCACCCTCATCACCCACCGATGTGCTCAACCCCCGATCATGAAGAACGCTCTTCAGAGAGTGAAAGACCTCAGCCCCCATTCGCAAACCCTCGCTAAAAGAGGATGCACCAACGGGGCGTATCATAAACTCCTGAAAGGCGATCGGTGAGTCCGAGTGTGAACCACCATTAATGATATTCATCATAGGGATAGGCAACGTAAAGGCATTCACACCACCTATATATCTATACAGAGGTATCTTAAGGTAGTTTGCAGCCGCCTTAGCAACAGCCAACGAGACTCCAAGAATGGCATTTGCACCAAGATTAAACTTTGTCTTTGTACCATCTAGATTCAACATCATATAATCAATTGCTCGCTGCTCTAAAGCCGAACTACCCACCAGAGTTGGAGCGATAATTTGATTAACACTCTCAACCGCCTTCTTTACACCCCTTCCACAATATCGAGCCTTATCACCATCTCTAAGCTCCAAAGCCTCATTCTCTCCCGTCGATGCCCCCGATGGCACAGAGGCTCTTCCCCAAACACCAGACTCCAACACCACATCGACCTCGACAGTTGGATTTCCTCGCGAATCGATAATTTCACGAGCCACAATCTTCTCTATTTTCATTATTATTTAATTTATTGTTCGAAGAACAGCCCTACAAAAATAGTGTCAAAGGCAATATTGGACAGAGCATTTTTTCAAAAAGCGATCAAATTAAGAAATTACGCATAATTTTAGCAATATAGTTGTGATTAAGAAAATAATTTTGTAATATTATGATTCAATAGACAAAGTTTAACCAAAACAACTAATTAAGATATGAAAAATTACACCACGAAAGAGATTAAAAATGTTGTTCTCATTGGAGCTCCAGGCACAGGAAAGAGTACACTTGCCGAAGCAATGGCATTCGAAGGCAAGGTGATAAGCCGCCGAGGAAGCATCGAGGCTGGAACTACACTATCCGACAACACCGATATAGAGCGCGATTATAAACGTTCAATCTACTCAACAATACTCTTCACTGAGTTTATGGGGCGTAAGCTCAATATAATAGACTGCCCTGGATCGGATGACTTCTGTGGTAATCTATTCTCAGCATTCAAGGTTGGTGATATCGGAGTTTTTCTCTTTAGTGCTCAGAATGGCTGGGAAGTTGGCTCAGAGACTCAAGCTCGATATGCTCGAATATTGAAAAAACCTGTTATTGGTGTAATTAGCCAATTAGACTCCGAAAAAGCTAACTTTGACGCAGCAGTAGATAGTATCAAGGCGGCAGCTGGACTAAAACCCGTTATCGTGCAGTATCCAATTAACCAAGGTGCTGCATTCGACTCATTCATTGATGTTCTGATGATGAAGATGTATCGCTTCACCGATACAAATGGAAACAGAGAGGAGCTCCCAATACCTGACTCTGAGATCGAACGAGCAACAGAGCTACACAAAGAGCTAGTTGAGATCGCAGCGGAGAATGATGAGGCTTTGATGGAGCTATACTTCGACAAGGGAACGCTTACTCAGGATGATATCCGCATGGGGTTAAAGTATGGTCTTTCGGCTCGTGCCTTGATGCCAATATTTGTAACAAGTGGTAAAAACGACATCGGAACGAAACGACTTATGGAGTTCATAATAAATGTCGCACCAGGTCCTATCGCTGCTCCAAACTTCCTAACAACCGAGGCTGAGGAGATGGAGGCTGATCCAGAGCAATCGACAGTGGCATTTGTATTCAAGAGTCAATTGGAGCAACATATCGGAGAGATTAGCTATATGCGTGTAATTAGAGGTCGTATCACCGAGGGACAAGAGGTGATTAACTCTAGAACTGGCAACAAAGAGAAGATCTCGCAACTATTCTCCGTAGCTGGAAAGAATAGAGTGAAGGTTACTGAACTTGTAGCAGGAGACATCGGATGTACCATAAAACTCAAAGCTACACGCACTAACGACACTCTATGTGCGCCAAGCGAGGTTGTCTCTATCGACCCAATCGTATTCCCAGAGCCACGTTATCGCGCTGCAATCAAAGCGGCAGATGGCGTTGTGGAGAAGATCGGAAAACTACTAAACGAGGCTAAGTTCGAAGATCCAACACTTATTATCGACTACTCGAAGGAGTTGAAGCAGACGATCGTTCAAGGACAGGGTGAGCACCACCTCAACATCTTAAAGAAGAAGATAGAGGCTGAATCGAAGGTGACATTTGAGTATGTCGCTCCAAAGATCCCATATCGCGAGACAATCACCAAGGTTGCGCAGGCATCATACCGTCACAAGAAACAGTCGGGAGGATCTGGTCAATTTGGTGAGGTACATATCGTTATTGAACCATATTTTGATGGTATTGGAGAGGCAAAGAGCTATCGCGTAGATGGTCGAGATATCACAGTCAACATCAAGAGTCGCGAAGAGCAAGATTTGGCGTGGGGCGGAAAGCTACAGTTCCAGACAGCTATTGTTGGAGGTGCGATAGATTCTCGATTTATGCCTGCTATTCTCAAAGGTATCATGGAGAAGATGGATGAAGGTCCACTTACGGGCTCTTATGCACGTGATATTCGAGTGGTGGTATACGATGGAAAGATGCACCCAGTTGACTCAAATGAGATTTCGTTTAAACTAGCGGCTCGAAATGCCTTTAAGGAGGCGTTCCGAAATGCTGCTCCAAAGATTATGGAGCCGATATATGATGTAGAGGTGTTGACACCAAATGAGCATATGGGATCTGTAATGAGCGATCTACAGAACCGTCGCGCAATGATTTTAGGAATGGAGTCTGACAAAGGCTTCGATAGATTGATAGCACGCGTACCACTTGCTGAGCTCTATCGCTACTCTACATCTCTATCATCTTTAACATCGGGAGCTGCAACATACTCTATGAAGTTCGCATCATATGAGCAAGTTCCAGGCGATGTTCAAGAGAAGCTACTCAAAGAGTACACAGATACAGACGAAGAGTAGTTTATAAAACAATTATTAGTGTCCGATAAAATATTTTTCAATCTTTGTAATCATCACAATTATAGCGACTTATAAAGGTTTTATAAAATGGGGGCTTACTTTTATTAGCAGTCCCACTTGAGATACGAAATTGAAAATTTCGTCATCCTGAACTTGTTTCAGGATCTCTACAAAGAATCTGAAACACTGATAGTTAGGGATCCTGAAACAAGTTCAGGATGACGACTCTTTCAGAGTCGAGACGAGGTGCCAATACAAATTGTAAACTTTTATCGGACACTAATATAAAACAATAAAAAAGATGGTCTCTTAAGCTGAAAAGTTTAAGAGACCATCTTTTTTGTATTAGTTGTTATCGTAACCCAAATCGGTATCAACGGGAGTGATTGTAACAAATGAATCATCACCATCTTTAGGGAGTGTTGCGAAGATCAACGCCTTCAACTTTCCATCCTCCATATATAGCTTTGGCATATCGGCAGTACGATCACACAATACTGTTGAGTCATCATCATAGTTAAGCACACCTGGACTTAAGACCAAAAAGTTCTCCGATGCTCTCCAATCTAACCCCTCCTCATCTGAGACAAAGAGCAGTGTTGCACCCTCACCATACTCAGACATAACGCCTCGTGAGTCCTTCGCGATACAGTAATATCTACCATCTTGAAACCACTCCACGTGGTCATCAATTGCAAAACTAGCCGTTGGATGTGTTATGAATGGTCGCCCAGTCTTGACAAATGGACCCTCTGGAGAGTCTGAAAGTGCTGTAACGTGGATCACTCGACCACCCTTTAGTTTATTGTCGCTCTTCTCAACATATTTATACGCCAATAGGAACTTTCCATCTGGACGAATTGAGATTGTAGGTGTCGAGGTCATAACCTGCGTTGAATCAATATCGATCAATGGTTTGGGGAAACGCTTCCACTCTCCGTTGATATCATCGGCTATTGCCAAACCTACGCGCTGATTATTTCGATTGACCCACCACTCATCATCTTTAGGCTTTGGCATCAATGTATCTGGCGTTTCATCCCAATATCCACTTCCATAGTTACCCATATGATATAGGTAATATTTACCATTATACTCTAGTAGGTGTGGATTGTGTGTTACATCGCCATCCCAAAACTCTCGACCTCTTGGAGGGAGTACAAGGTTCTGGAATGTGTATGGACCAGTAAGTTTATCGGCAGTAGCATGTGCAATCTCCGAGTGTGTCACCCACGCCAAGTGTCCTCGACTCTTCGCCCATCGAGAGTATATCGCGTGATATTTGCCATCTTTGCCCTTCACGATATTTGTTCCCCAGATATTGTAATCATCAAACTCAACGACATTACTCTTATCAAAAACAGTCGGCAATATCTTGGTGAAGTCCAGCTCCCCCTTTGGCTGCTCTGGTGCAGCGCAACTAACGGCAAAAGCGCATAGTGCTGCGATAATGCCCATTCTATTTACTTTTAACATAATTGGTTTTAATTTTAACGAACGATCTTGATCTTTTGTTTGGCACTTTTACCATTAAATGTAGCTACCACTTGATACTCTCCTGCATCTAAAGACTCAACGTTAAATGGAACATTA
>JBCQUC010000101.1:0-4213 GCA_047174275.1 Rikenellaceae bacterium
TTGTGATGATTACAAAGATTAAAAATATTTTATCGGACACTAATAAACTTAGTTCAGGATGACGAATCCGTTGGATTCGAGACAAGATACCAATAAAGTCGCCACTATTTTTTTATCGAACACGAATAATTTTATTCGTTGATTTTAATATTATGCTTTACGCGCTGCAAAGATGATCTCTTTATTGGTGTCCCTTGCGCAAAGGTCTCGAAATCCTTATCATCCATCTGCATCCATGACTCGCGAGTCGGAGGTGTCAGGGTACGCCTCATATCTAGATTTGTTGCCAACGGAGATCGCTGATTATGCGGACAGCAGCGTTGACAAATATCACACCCGAAGATCCAACCAGCGAGTGGTTTGTCTCCTGAGTCTTCGAGCTCTATTGTACGACACGCAATACACAGTCTTGTATCTAGGGTTCGATTGTTATTTATCGCCGACGCTGGACACGCCTCTATACATCTGCGGCACGAACCACACCCATCGCCACTCTGCTCAAAATCATAGATATCGACCTCCCTATCCAAAAGAATCTCACCAAGAAGCACAAACGATCCATATTTGGGAGTTATAAGCAGCGACTGCCGACCTATCCAACCAAGTCCAGCCTTCACCGCCAAATGCTTCTCTAAGAGTGGTGCAGAGTCGGTAAAGACTCTGCCATTTAACTCTGGAGTTATAAGTTGCAACCCCTTAAAAACAGACTTCAGCCGTTTTTTTATCGTCTTATGGTAGTCTCGCATCAAGGCATACGATGCAATACCTACTCCACTCTCCAGATCTTGAGTCAGCGAAAGATCACTCTTATAATTGACTCCGCAGACAACAACCGTCTTTGCTCCATCCATCAACTTCGATGCATCGAAACGCAACTCTTGATTGCGATAGAGGTACTCTAACCCCTCACCATAACCACTTGCCAACCACTCAGAAAATCGCAACTCTGCATGTGGCAGATACTCAGCTTTAGTTACTCCACAAAGATCGAAGCCCGCCTCTGAAGCGAGCCTCTTTATACATGCTGAGTCCAACATCGGATTGTGGATTATGGTCTAACTCCAGCTTGCGCCTGTGCAAACGCCATTGCAATCTGCTCCGCCACCTGATCTAATGCACCTTGAATCTTCTTTCCGATCATCATCTTCATCATCATATTTAGCTCCGCCTTCAATACCAGACGAAAACGCGTATCGTAAGGTGCTACGCTCTGTAGCTGAATCCAAAATGCAAAATCCATCGGAACACCGCTTCCATCGGGTACAATCTTGACATGCTTTGCTGGCATCTTCTCCTCCATCAACAGATTGACCGTAAAGCCCTTTGCCTTAAAAGAGCAACGATCATCGCTAGCCTCCCAATTCTCGACTTTTTCGGCTACGGCTGGTGTCAGGTTTCTAAAGTCACTTATTAGGGTGAATATCTGCTCGGCAGGGAGCATGATTTGGTGCTGTTTTGACTCGTATTGTTTCATCTATTCTATATTTACTCGATTATAAATCTTCTCTCAGTTGCTGTTGGAGCTTCGATTCTCACTAGCATTGCATCTTCGGGAAGGAGCTCTTCGACCCTCTCAGCCCACTCAATAAGGCACAAATTTCCCGAAGTGATATACTCCTCAAACCCCAAATCTATCGCCTCCTCGATACGCTCTATACGATACATATCGAAGTGGTAGATAGAGTTGTTGTCTCTATCAATATACTCATTTACAATTGCAAAGGTAGGGCTTGAGACGCTATCCTCAGAGCCTAACACCGCTGCAATTTCACGCACCAATGTGGTCTTACCAGCCCCCATAGAACCATGCAACAATACAACAGTACGTCCATCTAACGACTCCAAAATAGCCTCTGCGACTTGACGAAGTTCTGCAAGGGTGTTTATTGTGATCTCCTTCATTATACAACATTAAAATTCGAGGACAAAAATAGTGTTTTTTGATTATAAAAACTATTTATATCCTCAAAAATTCAAATTTGCTGACTATGCGACCCTTAGTTTAACACCTCGTCCGCCTCTAATTCTCTCTATGACGATCTCATTTCCGTGATTCAATCCTCCATCAATAATCAGATCTGAGATTGGCTCTTCGACCCTCTCAATTAGGGTTCGACGAAGTGCTCGCGCTCCATATTTCGACTCATAGCCAAGCGACGCTAGCTCTTTGCGTGCAGAGGATGTGATTCGAACCTCGTAACCCAAACCCCTTGCTCGATCAAAAATTCGCTCCAACTCCAAAGCTACGATCCTCTCAATATCAGCCTCGTCGAGTCTATTGAATATCAATATATCATCGATTCGATTCAAAAACTCAGGGGCAAATTGCTGCTCTAAAGCTTCGCGATAACCATTTTGGGAGTCTGATTTGATCGCCTCTGCCTTCGAGGTTGTTGCATATCCCATCAGATTTGGTCGTTCAGCGATATTTCGCGATCCGACATTAGATGTCATAATTATAATCGTATTTCGAAAATCAATCTTGCGTCCTGTACCATCTGTCAAATGTCCTTCATCAAATATCTGCAACATCACATTGAAGATATCGGGGTGAGCCTTCTCGATCTCATCGAGCAGAACCACCGAGTATGGATTGCGACGCACAGCCTCCGCCAACTCTCCACTCTCTCCATACCCAACATACCCTGGAGGTGATCCAAAGAGTCGCGCCGAGGTGTGACTCTGACCATACTCACTCATATCGAGTCGAATGAGAGATCGCTCAGCTCCAAACATCCACTTTGAGAGCTCCTTTGCAAGCAGAGTCTTTCCAACACCTGTCGGCCCAACAAACATAAAGACCCCAATTGGTCGCGAAGAGTCTGCAATACCAGCTCTAGATCTTCGAATTGTGTGAGATAGACTCTCAATAGCACGCGTCTGCCCAATAACTTGACTCTGGAGGTGCTTCTCTAGATTGCGAAGTCTACGAAGCTCATCCCCTGCAATCTTCTCGATCGGTATCTTTGTCGCTGCGGTGATTATCTGCTCTATGTCTGATCGGTGGATCTGAACCACCTCGTTTTGAGCTAATATCGCAGCTCGCGCTCCAGCCTCATCGAGCAGATCGATCGCCTTATCGGGTAGATGTCGATCGGTGATATATCTATTCGAGAGTGTCACGCACGCCTCGATAGCATCTTGATGATATATCACACGGTGGTGCTCTTCGTAGCTTGGGGCGATACGTTGTAATATCTCGATGCTCTGCTCTACGGTTGTCGGCTCGACCATAATTCGTTGAAAGCGACGATCTAGAGCCGAATCACTCTCGATATTTTTTCGATACTCATCGATTGTTGTCGCTCCGATAGCTTGAATCTCACCTCTTGCCAATGCTGGCTTCAAGATATTCGCAGTGTCGAGACTTCCTTGAGTCGATCCAGCCCCAACAATTGTGTGGATCTCATCTATAAATACAATTGCATCGCGAGATGATCGCAGAGTGGTTATGAGCTGCTGCATACGCTCCTCGAACTCACCTCGAAACTTTGTACCTGCCACCAGTGCCGAGATATCAATCGAGAAGAGCTTTTTGTTTTGTATCGTATGCGGAACGCTCCCCTCCGCAATTCTGATTGCGAGCCCCTCAACAATCGCACTCTTTCCAACTCCAGCCTCTCCGACGAGTATAGGATTATTCTTTTTGCGACGCGACAGGATTTCGACAACTCTTTGAGTCTCTGCATCGCGCCCAATTACAGGATCTATCTCACCTCGTTTAGCCATCGCCGTAAGCTCCACACCAAACTTCGAGAGTGGGTGTGGTGGGCCATCACCAAGAGGTGCAACTCTGCTGCTCTCTTGAATCTGTGGTTGATTTGCCAATCCAAGTATTGGGCTTAGAGCGTTGTGTGAACCATACTCTACAATATATTTATTGAGGATAGGCAGAGTCAATCCAAACATCGCTAAAATTCGAGATGTCGCTGTTCGAGCGTCACTCACAATAAAGTGCAGGGCATGAATTGTCGATATGCGTCTCGCCTCGGGATAGTTTACCACCATCGCGTTCAACATATCGCGATAGAAGTGCTCTGGAGTCATGCCCGTCAGAGACAGCTCTGTTGGAGTGTGTGCTGCCGATGTGATACGTCTTATTTGGATCTCAATTAGTTGTAGCTGCTCGGGCTCTAGCCTGCTTCGAAGAAGTTGATAGCATAGAGAGTCGGAATGCGAGATGAGTTCCAAAAATAGGATATCCTCGAATGAG
>JBCQUC010000102.1:0-4199 GCA_047174275.1 Rikenellaceae bacterium
ATAAAGTCTCCACTGTTAGCTTTTTATCGGAGGTGAATATTGTTTATCAACATAATTGTTCATAACTTTGTTGCCGATGGCAGACGATTTCTAAATTTAACATTTTTATACTATCTTTGTATTTAGAATCTACAAAAAAGGTTTAAGTCGTTAAACCTCAGTAAGTGAATGTTGGGACATAGCGCAATAGGTTACGAATTAGTTATGCAACTGATGTATAGAACCTCTATGGTTTGCGTATATCAAACAACTCTTTCACAAAGGTAGCCATCTTTTTTTACTCTGCAAAATATCTTCTAAATATATTTTTCGTAACCCATTTTTAGTGTTGCCAACACCTCTTTCAAAAGGTGATTCTAAGTCTAATCCTTACAGGTAATTATTGCTTGTAGGGATTTTTTGTTCTATCTATGATAGATGTTTTCGCATCTATATTGATTAAAATTCCATTCTTCCTACTTCTAAATTCAATCTATCTCTTTCTCATTCATCCGCCACAATAGGCTATGTATTTCGTCCGTCGAAGTCGGTGATTTCGTTACAGAGGCAAAGGTATTGACGCTCTTTGGACGGATATGCAAGGTGGGCGGCGAGCCGTAGCGCACAAAATCTCCACGCTCCTTAGCGGAGGTAGTATTTGGTGCGCTAACCTTGCAGATCCTAAGAGCTACACCATCTATGCCCCTGAAACGAAAACGACCGATCCGATGGGAAAGACGCATATAAAAAAATGTTGGATTCATAAAAGATAGAAATTGTTGAACTGACGCCCGAAGCGAGCGCAATCGAGTTCACTCGAATTGCCGAGCAAGAAGGAAGAAAAGCCGAAGGCTTAAACGAAAACTCCCTCACCTCCAAAAATCCACATATAAATCAGAAAAAGGAGCAACGATGAAGAGTTTATTAAGCATAGTTTGGGGCATTAGTAGAGTGCCATTAGTGATAGCGCAGGGCATCATTCAGTTTGTAATGTCGGTAGTGATAGGGATTGCATTATATATCCTATTCTACGCATTGATAGTAGCCACAATAGTTTGGATTTTAATTTAATAGATAGATAAGTTATGAGCAAAAGACGAGCAAAAACAGTCGCACAGCAGTGTAAGCATTACGAGGTAGAGAACATCTTTGACTATATGTTTGAAACATATATCAATGGCAACGTAAGCCACCTAAAGGAGCTTTACAAGGAGCTAAACAGAGACTCCAAGAAGTTGTTTATAGAGTACTGTTTTACAGAGATGAACCCAGAGTACAGAGAAGAAATCATTTTGAAAATCATTTAACAGCAAGAGTTATGAGAACAATATCAAGAGAATACAACCTATACCCAGTCAGCGAATTGACAACTAAGTCACAAGAGGTAGCGCACCAAGAGTGGCTAAGAGATAAAGAGTATGTATATAGTAGCGATAACCGAGCAACTCTAACAGAATTTGAGAACTCCTTTAACCTATCCATTCGTGATTGGAGCTATGATAGTTGCTCATACAATTATAGCTTTTTCACCGACCTAAGAGGCGAGATAGAGGAGATGCAGGGCGCACGATTAGCAACTTACATAATCAATAACCATTGGCATAGGCTATTCACCCCCAAGAGCTATTGGCGAAGTGGCAAGAGCCGTAAGAGCCGAGTGTTTGTCACCACAGATTGCACCCTAACAGGCTATTGTGCCGATTGTGCAGTGTTAGAGCCAATCTACAAGTTTTTGGAGCGACCCAATGAGCAGACGACCTACTATGACTTGATGGATAGTTGTTTGGATAGTTTCTTCAAGTATTGCCGAGACGATATGGAGTACACTGAGAAGATGGAGTACTTCATCGAGGAGAGCGAGAACAACGAATGGGAGTATTTAGAGAGTGGTAAGATATTTAGTTAGTAATCAAGGGTAGGTGCAAAAGCCTACCCACAAATCAAAGTCAAAATGAAAAAGATAATAAGCAGCAGTCTAATGCTAAGAGTTGCAATGTGGAACAACAACTACTCCTCTCGTGAGCGACTATCAATAGAGTCATTTACAGAGTTTTTCGGTGAGCGAATGGGCAGACACTACTACGAAAAGTGGGGATACCCTGCCGAGTGTAAGTTTATGAAGATGATGTCTTACTACGGAACAGACAGCAAGGATGCTGAGACCTTTTGCCAAATGGTGACAGCGCAGATGCTAAAGTATGAGCAGAGGGTCGGATATGTAGCCCCAAGCAGTAACGACACAATCAATGAGCTATCGTGTAAACTTGCCCTCTATGACCTTGTCGAGCGTTATAACCTCCGCCCGACAGAGGTGTTGAACGAGCAGACCAACAGCTACATCGAGGAGTACCAAGATGTTTTCAATGAGCTATATGATATCTATTACACCAAACTAAACCAACTATAACGATGGGAACAGATAATTTCAAGAGTGCAATCCAATCCTATTTGGAGCTAAGGGCAGAGGTAGACGAGCTATTTGCAGTATCGTTTGCCAAGATAAACAAGAGTATTGATGAGTGTATAACCTATATCCTAAGCGAGGTGCAGAGGAGTGGTTGCGGAGGATTTTGCGACGAGGAGATATTCTCGATGGCGGTGCATTACTTCGATGAAGATGATATTGAAGTGGTTCACCTGCCAACTGCAATGTTGTAGTAAACCACGTTGTCGAGCTAACGGAGGAGGAGAAAGATAAGGCACGCAGAGATGCAATCAAGCGCATCGAGCAGGAGCATTATAAGAAGATGACCACCAAGACCCCCAAGCCAAAGAAACAAGAGCAACCAACTAACACACCATCACTATTTGATTTTTAAGAGTTATGAAACCACGTAATAAGTTCCAAGCCAATATCGTAGCGCAGAGCAAGTCGCTACCCAAGATAACCCCAATGCAAAGAGCGTGGGCAGAAAAGCACCTATTCAACCACTTTGCATGAGTGACCAAAGGCGGTAAAGCTACTTGTTTAGAGTGCGGAGGAGAGTGGCACGACAAGGATTTAGTACCTGCAACGCCCCTCTATGATGCACTAATCACAGAGACCACACGTTGCCCACACTGCAACACAAAACTCAACATCAAGCTATCAATAAAGCAGAAGTTTGAGCAGATGGAGTACCTATGTATTCCAACGACCCACAGAGGGTTTCAAGTGGTTCGGTTCGTGGAGATTAACGCACGCTATGAAGTTCTCAGACCTGCACGCTATTTTCATCGTGAGGTGGTACAACATTGGATAGCACCCGATGGCAAGTTCGCAACATTTGCAGTGCAGAGGTGTTTGAATTATTGGTATAACTATTCGTGGTTGTCTAACTCCGAGTTAGAGCTAAGACCCTACAACAATTTTTATAATGCCACACCGAGCGGAGTATATCCAAGAATGAGAGTGCTACCACAACTCAAACGAAATGGTTTTAAGGGGAAGTTTCTGAGCCTCACACCGCTTGACCTATTCCGTTCACTACTCACAAGCAACAGAGCCGAGACACTATATAAGATTGGGCAGATTGGACTATTCCGCCACTTCGTAAAGAGAGGTATGAACGACATCGAGAGGTATTGGGCATCTATCAAGATAGCGGTGCGTAACAACTACACCATCACCGATGGCACAACGTGGTGCGACTACATCGACCTACTCCAACACTTTGGCAAAGACACCAACAGCCCCAAATATGTTTGCCCCACCAACCTAATAGCGGAACACGACCGACTTGTCAAGCGTAGGGAGGAGCAACGAGAGCAGGAGCGAGCCGAGAAAGATAGGCTCAATGCACTCAAGGACGAGGATAAATTCAAGGAGCTAAAGGCGAAATTCTTTGGTCTGATGTTCTCCGATGGAGCGTTGCAGGTGAGAGTGTTAGAGAGCGTATTGGAACACATAGAGGAGGGTCGAGTGATGCACCATTGCGTAGGTAGCTACCACAGCAAAGAGAAGAGCCTTATCCTATCCGCCACGATAGATGGCGCACGAGTAGCAACCATCGAAATATCCCTCGACACGCTCAAAGTGGTGTAGTGCAGAGGAGTATGCAATGAGCAGGTGGCACAGCAACCGCAAATTATCAACCTCGTAAACAATAATATAAATCAAATACAACAACGATGAACACAATCAACAATAACGGCATATCAATTTGCCCACAAGGAGAGGAGAAATACACCACCTTTAATTTGCAACCACGACTAAGAGCTAAGGGTAAAAGATGGCAGTA
>JBCQUC010000033.1:0-22356 GCA_047174275.1 Rikenellaceae bacterium
TACAATATTCTGCTCTTTTTTGTGTAATTCCGCATTTTTTTATGAAAAAACCAGAACTTAAGTAGTGAAAAACAATTATTCTATCGTATTCCCAATCTATTGAGCTCTGCGGAGTATTTTCGAGCATTTGCCAGATGCTGCGAATATGTTGCAGCAAAATTATGGTAGCCATCCATCTCAGGTCGAGCACAGAAATAGAGATAGTTATGCCTCTCATAAAATAGGACTCCATCGAGAGCCGATATGCTTGGAACAGCAATTGGCCCAGGTGGGAGTCCTGCATATTTGTATGTGTTATAAGGTGAATCACACTCCAAATGTTTATAGAGAATACGTTGAAGAGTGAAATCTCCAACGGCAAACTTTACAGTTGGGTCGGCCTGTAGCAACATCCCTCTCTTCAATCTGTTTACATACACACCTCCAATGCGTGCCATCTCATCCTCCTTTGCACTCTCCTCATACACTATAGATGCCAAAGTAGAGACCTCTACCCTACTCAACCCCAACTCTTTACGGGCTGCCTCTCGCTGAGGTGTCCAGAATCTATCATACTCCAACTTCATCCTCTCAATCAAAGCCTCTGGAGTTGTTGTCCACCACATCTCATAACTATTTGGGATAAATATCGCTAACATCTCTTCGAGCTCTAACCCCATCTCCTTTGCAAGATCTATCGAGGTTATCGCTTGTAAAATAGATACTGAGTCTGCTTCGATCTGCGGTGCGATCTTTCCTGCAAGTGTCTCCGCAGTTCGTGCATTATTGAATGTTACAACCACAGGAGACTGCAAACCTAGCTTAAACATCCTCACAACATCTATTACGCTCATACCTCGACGCAACTCATATCGCCCTGGTTTGATTGTATTATCCAAATTTAGCCTTTTTCTATAAAAATTAAATGCAAGGTGATTCTCCACATTTGGAAGGATCAAGGAGTCTACAACATCACCACCTAAACTATTGCCACTCAAATATATCAATCGATCCTCAACAACAGCATCACCATAGAATTGTCTCCACATATAGGCGGCTGCACCTCCACAAATAAGCAGTAATAGAGTTAGTAATATGAAAAATTTCTTCAAGTTTATTTGTATTTTAACAATTTTTATCTACTTTTGTCGCGGGTAAGTCTTATACGACCAGCTCCTACTAATCCCCCAGGTGAGGAATCAAGCAAGGGTATGTGGTTGAGCGGTGCGATATAAGTAGCTTACCCACTTTTTTTGCCCTATACTCAACCTCAACATCCTCCCTAAAACTTAATCTTTACACCTGCAACAAAGTTAATACCATATTCGCGATAGTACACCCAATTGTAGATGTCGCTATTAAAGATATTATTAACATCGGCAAAGATCACAAAGTTATCCTTATACCTATAATCTACAGATGCCCCCATATCAAAAGTGGTTGGAATCTCCACTGTCGAGTAGTTAGCATCTATGATCTGCCCACACTCACGACTGCTCAACAGCTGAGCATTGAGTCCAAAACTTAACTTTGATAGATTGTACTCTCCTGCAAATCGCAACTTTGTATTTGCAACTCCATCTGCATATTGCTGATCTCTATCATTGGTATAGTTAGCGTGTGAGATACCAAACTGCAACAACAGATCAGATAGAGGCTTATACTCCAGATCAACGTTTACATTTATGTTATGCTGATCCGAATAGCTCGCCAAGAACATATTCTCTGTAGAGTCTGTGTCGGTCATCTGATAGTATGCCCAATAGAGGTTATTTTTAATGTATGTGAAGCCTACATGGATATTATACCCAAATTTATCTCCCGCAGCACGACCCTTCAATCCAAGATCAATATCACTCTCTAAACTGCTCTTTGGAACGATTAATTCAGGTGAAAGGTATGGATTAATACCACTCAATGTTGCAAAATCATTGTATCTAAACTCTCCATCAGCTGCAAAATACAAAGTCACCTTATCATCATTCACCTTGTAATCTAGATTAACAACTGGAAGGAAGTAGTTTGTGATTTTATCAAGACCATCGACTGTTTTATCCTCACCTAGATCCACATTATCGCTATAGAATCTAAATCCGAGACCAAGTGCCAATTTATCGTTGCTATAGCCATATGAAAGAGCCGCCATAAATGTGTCATTGTTATAGTCGTCACTTCCGCTGATATTATTGTACCCCAACGAGAACACCACATCCCCATTTAAGATTCTATATCCGAAGCTACCAGATGCACCAAGTGTCATACTATTAACATCGGAGCGACTCCAGAAATACTTAGCATCAGCCTCTATCGCAAAATTAAATCTCTCGAGATTAAGGAAGTTATCTCCATAGCGACCTCTAAACTCAATATCTTGGTACAAAGGGTTCGTATCATATAGTGTCGACGTTGCATATCGGCTCCATCTATCATAGTTGTAGTTAAGAGCTCCATCCAACGTTTTATTACCTCGATACAGTCCACCTGCTACCCCAACTCTCATATGGTTTTGTGAAGATCCACTCTTCTCACCATAATCATTCTCGATCTTTGCAAAGCGACCATCTTGATTCACATAACCCATTATATAACCATTGCTCGCATCAACCGATGATGCATATAGATCTACAACCGAGTTTAGAGGCAATCCAACACCCAGTTTCACATAAAATGGATCGTAAGGATCATACTTACCAAAACTCATCTGTGTTGGTGAGTATAGATCGTTATTGAATGTTGTACCAATCGAGATCGGTGTTATCGAGTAGTCGATATCTGGTTTGATGTATGTGTTGTCAGAGGTATCAGGTGTCAACGTTAACTTTGTCGCCTCCCCCACTGTTGGTGTATAGGCTCTCGTTACTGTAACCTCTTTATCCAACACCTCGGCAGATACCGTCTGTAGTGATAACGCAGCTAGCGCAATAGCACATATTATTTTATCTCTCTTCATTATATTATACTCTATACTCTTCTATTTTAACTCACTAATTTTAGCCTTTGCATCCTCCACAACACCATCGCTCTGGTTTGTGTAACCATCGACAATACTTTGGTATGTTGCACGTGCTTGGAAGCTATCCCCCTGTGATTTATAGATATCACCCAACATAATAAAACTCTTAGCTAACCAATAGCCATCGGCAGATGGTTGATCTGCAAACTCAAAGACTCTCTTCTCTGCATCGTCATACTTTGATTGACGATATAGGCTCTCAATTATATAGTAGTTAGCCTCTCCGCTATGTTTTGAACCGCTAGCAGCCAGATCGTTATACAACTCCAACGCTTGAGTCCACTCTCCTCGAACACGACGCATAGATGCCAAGGCATACTTCGCCTCCAAAGTTGCATAATCTCCCACCTTAGATTCACCTAAAGATAAAATCTCATCACACATCTTACGGATCTCGTCCTGATCTCCATAGAGTATTGTAGCGTCGACATATCGAGACATTGCACCCTTTCGAGTCTCATCATCCTTAGCTATATCGAAAAGTTTACGACTCGCCTCTGCCGACTCTCGATACATACCCTCTTTGTATGTCATCTGAGAAAGACGGTCATATACTCGCTCGCTATATTGATTGTTACCTCTTTGAGCAAGTGTTGTTAGACTCTTTATAGCATCTTTGTTGCTGCCCATCTTGATATAACAGTCGCTCAACAAGAATAACGCATCGCTCATATAGTACCCCTTAGGATAGTCGTCAATATACACCTCTAGAGCGGTCGCTGCACTCTTCTGTTTGCTCTTAGAGTCGTCGCTCGCAAAGTAGAGACCTCTAGCCGATGCAAATGATAGAGAGTCTCTAGAAACTGCATTTAGATCACCCTCCATACCGATCGACTCAGCATACTCGAAGTAAGATTGAGCCTTACCCTCACTAACATAAATCTCGCGGATTCCCTGCATAGCATCCTTTGCCACCTGAGATTGAGGGGCTGCGTTTATAGCCTTATCGTAATACTCCAATGCACTTTTAGAGTCTCCGTTGTTGATATACGCAACACCTAGCTCCGAGAGTGCCGAAGCATAGAGAAGCGACGATGGATACTCCTCTATAAACTCTTTAAAGGTCGAGATCGCCTTTGGGTATTGACTTGTATTGGTGTAGGTACGACCTAACTCATATAGAGCATCATCCAGATACTCATCACCCGCCGCAGCACTCTTAATTGTGAGCAACTCTTCGATCTTCGCAGATTGATCTCCTTGAATACCCTTGATGATTGCCTTTTGGTATGTCGCATAGTTATTACCCTCAACAGTTGCTTTAATTGCACTATCGTAATTTCTTGTTGCTGAGGTGAAATTTCGCATTCCGTAATAGATATCTCCAATACGATTATAGGAGTCTACAACCAACCTCTTCTCGGTGTTTGCAGCAGCTACATATCGTTGGAAATATTGAATTGCAGAGTTTGTATTATTCTGTTTTAGAAGTGCATATGCAGTGCTATACAACACCTCGGTAGTTGTCGGATCTCCCTTTGGTGCACGAGCTGCAAAGTAGTTATACCTCGATATCGCACCACTATTATCACCCTCCAAGTAACTTATCTCTCCAAGCCAATAGTTTGCAAGAGCGACCTGCTTTGGCGCAACATTTATCTTGACAGACTCATCCAGATACTCTCTTGCCTGCTTATAATCACCCTCAATAAACTTTTCTAATCCCCTCAGATATGCGATCTTCTGCTTTGCTGCCAATATCTCAGAGTCTGGATTTTTGATCTGCGCTATAGCATCATACGCTGTTGAGTAGTCTCTGGTATTGTAGTATGCTGCAACCAATAGCGTCTGTGCCACAGCTAGTCGCTCTGGATTATCGTATGTATTTATGTAGCGAGTAAGCACATTGATAGTCTTGTTGAATAGCTCACCACCCAACTCATACTGTAATTTAGCATAGTTAAAGAGAGCCTCCTCTGTAATATCCTCATTGAATCCGCTATTAGCAGCCAACGAAAATGCCTTTAAAGCCTCCTTTTTATCCCCTATTCGGATGTAACAATTGGCAAGGTGGAACGACGCATTTTGAGTCATCTCATCATCCGCACCACACACAGCTCTAAGCGGCTCAATAGCCTCTTGATAACGCCCCAATTGGTGCAGAGAGAAGCCCTCAATATAGCTCTCCTCGCGTCCAATCTCACCTCCAACACTAACATAACGGTCAATAAGAGACAACGCCTTCTCATACTCCTCTAGTCTGAAATATGACTCAGCCAGAGTTCTTACAATAGCCATCTGCTTCTGATCGAGCGATGATTCGAGAAGTTGTTTGCCATACTCAATTGCTCGATCATAGTTTTTCATCAAGAACTCAAGCTGTACAAGATAGAACGGCACAACTGGTTCATACGCCTCATTCGAAAGAAGCGACTCGAAACCAGCCTTTGCTGTTGGATAGTCACCCTCTGTATAGGAGATATATGAGCTACAGTATAGAGCATGTGGATAGTACTCACTATCGACGTCTACCTGATCGAGATATGGTTTTGCCCCAATATATTCACCATTCGAGAATAACATATATCCCATTCGGATATTATACTCCTCTCTATCCTCAACGTTTAATTGCTTCGGGTCGACACCACTCAAGAGCTCTGTTGCTAGCTCTATATTGTCATTTGAGGCTTGATATAAACCTCGAACAAAGAGTATATCGTTTTTGTATGGTGCTTGAGGAGAGTCTCGTTCGAATTGAAGCATAAGATTATCAGCCTCATTCAAATCAAGTTTGACCGCACACATCGCAATAGCATACTCGATACTTTGTCGCTGCAACCTATCTGACAAACTAACCTCATCAAGGGCATAATTAAACTCTTTATATGCGTCGATCCATCGACCCATACTATACAACTCACGACCTCGCTCATAGTGCGAAGCTGCATACAGCCCACTATTTGGAGTGGCTATTGCACCCAATAGAACCAGCGAGGCTATTTTTGATTTCATATTTTTGCGCATAAAAATAAATGGAAGCTCACAAACGAACTCTCTCTAATTTTAATTTTTTTATTGTTCCAGACAGAATCCTCCCTCCAGAATCCAATTAGCGCAAATATAATGATTTTTATTTAGTTATTGCTAACATTTTAACAAATGTAATATTTTTCATGCCGCAACTACTCTTTTACCTCTATCTTCGACTCCATCTCCAAGTTAGATATCTGTTTTGTAGGGTCGTGAGCTATAACGCTCCATAGCCCTCCATCGCGCTTAAACATAAATATTCCAGCCTGTTTAACATCTATCGAGATCTCACCATCTATCTCATAAACATCTGGAGTGTATACCGTTGCGTAATATTGACCACCACTACATACCAACTGAATATCCCTATCATTGGCTATAATATTGATCTCGTCAGTATCAAACTTAGCCACGCAATCCCTGCTTTTGTTTGGCAAAATAAGATATTTATAATCTCCAGATTGTCTCTTGTGACGAACAAATATTGATACCATATCACCTCTTACGCTTGTTGGGTCAAGACCAATTGTTATATCTGTCCAATCACCTACGCGATCTTCAACAGATGCCTCACACTCATTATCATCGAGGATGATATATCCACTTTTGTGGTGATGCAGTCGCAATCCCTCCTCACTTATTACGATTTTATCGTCGATATTACGCCACTCCCCATCTTGAAGCATAGACAAACTGCCCTCCAAAAAACGTTGCTCAACAGATGTAGTGAGAGGAGCTACACCACTCTTATCATGCAGATCACTACCCAAGCACAGAATAAATTCGGGTGTCATAATCCAACTTTTACGGTAAAATTGCCCATCCTTCTCTAGTATCATCGATGCAATACCTTGCGTTCCATCGCTACACGCCCCTACAAAACCGCTGCTATTATTTATATCTCTATTGGCTGTGCTATTGGTGGCAAATGGACTTGCAATTAATTTGTCATCTGTTTCGTAACAGGTTGTGCCTGGCACTTTGCACCAATCCCATAATGCTGCGGCATTTTCATAATCGCCACCGTCGATATAGGTAAACAATGAGCCATCTGGAGCAAAAAAGCCACGTCGATTATCGCTTGATGACATCTCGGTTGCCTTTACTCGCGTAGAGTGCATTCTCAACGATGTTGTCCAATCGCTACTACGATGTATAAAACAGTCCGATTTATCGAAAAATTTCTGACCAGTTAGTGTTGTTGGACTCGTTGTGTCATTCTCTTTAATCATCTCTGCCACTTTAACTCTCTGCTCTGGAGTGGCTGCACTTGCCATCTGGGCAGCTGATGTTAATATAGTGCCGCCCTTAAATTTAAACATATCTGGCCCATATTGCCTTCCCGAACCATTCATATCCAAATATCCTCGCCACATAAACCAACGAAATCCCTCCGTTATCAGATTTAACAAAATCTCTTTCTGCTCAACACTAAAATCGAAAGATGTACCTGCCAAAATCTCACAAAATGGAGCTAATACTATTATCGCCTCTCTTCCATAGTTACCCATCTGCTGTTGAGAGCCATGAAGGTGGTAACTAAAATCACTTTGAATACCCTCTTCACCCTCTTTTGCTATACATATGGTGCTAGATATGGCATCAATTGCACGATGTATCAACTCTACATCTCTCTGAAATATACCCTGCATAAGGGCTGTGTTTGCCACATATATCAGATTTGACCCCGTCTTTTCGAGCTTCGACTTATTAAACACTAGCTTAACGGCATTAATGGACTCCTCCTCCGACATCTCCTCCTGCATTAACATGAATGATATACCCAATTCATGAGGACACGACAGCCTATTGGGATACCAATTAGTTGTGCAATATGGCTGCTCTCGAAACCAATAATCCCACGCACTATGTATCGCATCAGACAGTTCTCTGCGAGTGAACAGTGTTGTCTGCACATCATCCCCCAGTGCATGAAACTGCGCCATGCGCATTGTGCGACGCGTATGCTCCTTAGTCCGCCAATCAGAACCTATCATACTCTCATAGTCAATATCAGACCAGCCACCTGTCGAGAGATCTATACTATCTATATATTGTTTGATAATCTCCTCACTAAGAGCTTTCTGCATATGGAAATTGCGGTATCGACTCTTGATTAATTCAATCTCCTCCTGCTCACTCATCGCCATCGAGATATGAATTGTTGTCAATATTAATATTAAAGTATAAATAGCTCTCTTCATGGTTATTTCATTAATTTTTGTAGTGGTTTGCTTCAAAGGTACATATAATTATTCAGATGTCAAACAGTCGTGTAATATAATTCAACAACAGGTAATTTAATATAAAATTTTAAAAAAACCCTCAAGTTACTGTAAAAATATAACCAACAGAATAGACCTATCATAAGCAGAGACCATTTTGATACATTTTCGTAGGTATAGGCTACCTAGATGTCGATTTAGTCGATATTTTCATATCTTATTTTACAATCCAAAACAATAAACTATCAACAAAAACCCTATCACACGACACACAACAGGCTTTTTGACTCTTTCCGATATAATTACAGACGTTTTGGCATACTATTTGAAATTACAGCCTACATAATAATAATATTTAAGAAGTCAGCTTACGAGTTGACTTTCTCAATAACCCAATAAAAGAGAATAAAATGAAGAGATTATTACATGTAGCCATTAGTATGGCAATGGTAGTTGGTGCAACACACATCACAAAAGCATCTGAAAATAGTGACCCATTAACCTTCACAAAGGGTAATACAACAGCCAAGATTGGTGGTTTTGTCACAATGACAATGGGTAGCTATATTGAGGGTGGAACGAGTGTAGGCAAAGATTTTGCCGTCTATTCGATAGATATGGATCAGGATCAACAAGATGAGAATCGCCTAATTATGGATCCAACAAGCACTCGACTCTCACTATCCATTACACAAAAAACAGAGACTCTAGGCGATGTAAAGCTATATGTTGAGACAGATTTTAGAGGCTCTGGAAGTAGTTTGCTTGTTCTGCGTATCGCGACAATCCAGATGAAGGGCTTCACGATTGGTCAAGATTGGAGTCTAATGACCGACAGCAAAGCGGTTGCTCCGACAATCGACCTACCAAACTCTGTAGCTCGTACATTCTTCCGCACTCAGATGGTCGCATATCGTTACAAATTTGATAAGGCATTGACATTAGGTGCATCGGCTGAGTACCCAACAGTTAATGCGACCTACGCCAACTCAACATCACCCGACATTCGTATCCCTGACATGATAGCATATCTCGAAAAGAGTGGAAAACTTGGTCGAATAAAGGTAACAGGAGTGTGGCGCAATATGGCATATAGCAGTGGCGATGATGTAAAAATATCGACAGGTTGGGGAGCACAGCTCTCAGGCTCTATTAGCTTCTCTAGTCGACTTACTATATACTCACTTGGTATATACGGACACAGCATAACAAAGTATATAAATGATTTTCAAACTCTTGGTTACGATATAATTGAGGACTCCAACGGAGATATATACGACTCCACCCCAATGTATGGATGGGCAGTGGGAGCGAAGTTTAAATTGAGTGATAAATTTGCATTGACAACAAACTTCTCAAAAGCATATATTGATATTGACACCGATTATTCGAATATTGCCAACACCTACAAATCGGGCAGATATAACTCAGCGACACTCTTCTACTACCCAACAAAGAGCATCATCACAGGTATCGAATATCTGAATGGCAGTCGCTCAAACTACGACTCAACACAAGCCAATGCCCAACGTATAAATATGATGGTTCGATATCTATTTTAAGTAGTGAAAAACAATTATTGCCATATTTTTAAAAGCACTCTTGGAGTGATATTTTTCACTATTAAATCTCAATGTAGAACCACTATATTTTCAATTCAATAGCAAAAAATCTCATCTCCAATAGCACTCTTAAAAACACACCAATAATTATTTTCCACTACTTAGAACCAGTAAATTAGTTGTAAAGTTCGCAAAACAACGGTAATTTTATTGGACAACAATAGCATGATTTAGAAAAAATAATCTATATTTGCGGCGATCTTCACGTGGGATCGCCAATTTTTTTATTAATTCATCTAAAAACTTTAAGAGAGATGACACAAATTCACAGAACAGATTCTGTTGCGTGTTTTCGACGTTGGAGTCGCAAAAACTACTCTGTTTTTGCCTCACTAAATCGATGCGTAACTATCGGAGTTCTCTGGGTTGGTATGTCGCTGATCTCCCTTGCTGCAAATGCCGCTTACGCATCACCAGCCGATTCACTCGATATCTATCGTGCGATCGAACTGGAGGATGTCGGGGTAACCCACATAAAGGGTAACCCTACACGAAGCGCATCACTACCTACCCCAATCTTCAGCCGTACAGCTGAGGCCGATGCCCCACTCCAAACTTTGGAGTCTGCGTTGCGCCTTAGCCCAGCGATTGACGTTAGGGAGAGAGGTGGCAAGGGTATTCAAGCTGACCTATCAATTCGAGGAGGATCATTCGATCAAACTCAAGTTATGCTCAACGGCATAAACTTCACAGATGCCCGAACAGGACATCAAACCCACTCTTTACCAATCGACATCGAATCAATCGCAGGGATTGAGCTCATAGATGGAGTATCTGGCGTAGGTGCATATGCAGGAGCGATCAACATCCGCACAGCACCTCTCGAATCAAACTACATGAAGATCGACCTAAGCGGAGGAGCTTATGGCTATGGTTACGGAAACCTCTCGGGAGGCTACACCAAAGGGCGTTTCAACATCTTTGGAGCGGGATCATATCGTCGATCTGATGGTTACACCGAGAATACAGGATTTGAGAATATCAATGCCTACCTTCGCTCCACCTACGATAGCGAAAATTGGGGATTCTTCGATGCGCAAATTGGCTATCAAAAGCGAGATTACGGCGCAAATGGATTCTACTCGCTCTCAAATCCAAATCAATATGAGAATACCGACACTGCACTCGGATCACTCCGATGGGTCAAAGATCTTGCAGGCAATATCACACTCAATAGCAGCGTGAGCTACCGCAAAAACCTCGACAATTATGAGTGGATTCGCTATAGCGATGTGGGGGAGAACTTTCACAATACAGACAACGTAGGGGCTGAAATCTACGCCGACTATAAGTGGACAAGCGCAGGTATCACAACCCTTGGAGCGGACTACACCTACAACCATATCTGGAGCACAAATCTAGGTGAGGTTGCAGAGAGCCCGAACGGTAAATATACCCACGAAGATAGTCGCAACATTGGCAACTTCTACATACGCCACATAAAGAGTTGGAGTCAATTCACGGTGTCGGGATCGGCAGGATTAAGCACCACTCCATACGGCACATCGCCAATCTGGAGCATCTCGGGAAATTATCGTCCAATAGAGGGTTTCGTTGTTGAGATTGGAGCAAACGAATCTATGCGACTCCCAACATTCACCGATCTATACTACACCTCGGCAGTCAACATTCCAGATCCAAATCTGCAACCTGAAAAGGCTATAACCTATCGACTTACGAGTGGTTATAAAAGAGGAGACTGGAGCACAAATGCACAGATATACCTGCGCGATGGAAGCAATATAATCGACTGGACGCAAGCTCCCGACGAGGATGTATACTACTCACGTCAGATCACAGAACTCAGCACATTTGGAGTTGAATGGAGCGGAACATACTCTCCACAAGGGATCATAGATCGAGTAACAGCGAGCTACGGTTATATCACTCAAGACAAAAGCTCTGGAGATATGATCTCGCTATATGCTCAAAACTACATGCATAACAAAGCGGCTCTATCGGTTACTCTAAAACCAATTCGCAATGTATCGCTTGTTATCACTGGATCTCTGTTCGATCGCATGGGCAACTACAACGATGCATCGGGAGAGGTTGTCGCGTATGAGCCATACTTCTTGCTCGATAGTAGATTAACATGGGAGAGGGGCAACATACGCATATATATCGATGCTACCAATATAACCTCAACCGAGTACTTCGACTATGGAGGTCTTGTGATGCCACCGATCTGGGCATCAGGAGGCATCTCTTTTACTATTCGATAATTACTAAGTAGGGTAAAATAATTATTGCCATGTTTTTAAGAGTACTATTGGAGATGAGATTTTTTGCTATTGAATCGAAAATATAGTGGTTCTATACTGAGATTTAATAGTGAAAAATATCGCTTCAAGAGTGCTTTTAAAAATATGGCAACAATTGTTTTACACTACTTATAACCTCCGATATCACGTGAATCGGAGGTTTTTTCTTCTCTATATTTTGATTGTTACACAAAAAAACAGTACCTTGTGCTGATTGATTTTTAACCTAAACAGATAACAAATGAAGAGAAGAGTATTCTTATTAGCTGTCGCATTCGCGGCACTTCTACAGCCTGCAATGTCGGCTTCTGCGGAGCTACCACAAGGGTATCCCGTAACAGAGAGAACAAAGATCTCGATCAACGATGGGTGGAAATTTCACCTCGGAGATGCCGACGATCGAAACTATCTACCATCATTAGATGACTCATCGTGGACAGATGTCACAATCCCCCACACGCTAAAACTAACATCGATAAATCTTGATGGAGTGTTGGATGACAAGACTCAACCAACATTCCACCGCGAAGTTGGTTGGTATCGCCGTGATATCACACCATCCAAGAGCACAAAACGTGTCGTTCTCCACTTCGAGGGTGTGCATCAAATCACCACACTTTGGGTAAATGGCAAAGAGGTGGGAGTTCATAAAGTTGGCGGATATACCCCTTTTGAGTTCGACATCACGGATTATGTAAAGCGCGGAGTTAAGAACCAAATCACCGTTCTGGCAGATAACAGAGTGAGTCAAGTTACGCCACCCGACCCTGGAATGTTCGACTATGTTAAATTTAGCGGACTCTATCGAGATGTATACCTTGTGGAGACTCCTCAAATGCACATCACATCAAATCTGGAGTCTATGGAGAGTGGAGTTACAATCACCACTCCATCGGTAGATTATGTAAATGGAAATGCAACGATTGATATTCGCACACAAGTCCGCAACGAGAGCAACAAAACCCAACAGGCAACATTGGTGCAACGCGTGGTAGATGCCACAGGTAAGGTTGTCCTCAAGATGGAGAAGAGTGCCACAATCGCGCCAAATGAGTCCTGTCGCTTTGTTCAGACTGGAGGAGTCGAAGATGATGTTAAATTCTGGTCACCCGACTATCCATACCTCTACAAAGTAAATACAATTTTGATCGACAACTCAGGAGAGACAATCGATGTCGTTGATAATCGTTTGGGGCTTCGCAAGGTGGAGTATGACCATGAGAGAGGTTTTATTATTAATGGCAAACCGACAGAGCTTATAGGGTTCAATCGTCATCAACACTTTAGCTATATTGGCGATGCAATGCCAAACTCACTCCACTATCGCGACATGATCCAATTCAAGGAGTATGGTTTTAACTGTATGCGTACAGCGCACTACCCACACGATGACGAGATCATCAAGGCGTGCGACGAGCTAGGAATCTTGGTCTACGAAGAGGCTCCGACATGGATCGCCATCTCAAAAGAGACAGAGTGGTTCGAAAATATGTTACAAGCTGCGAGAGTTATGATCCGCAACCACAAAAACTCGCCATCGGTCATTATATGGGGTGGAGGAATAAACCATCGAGGTCCAGTTCCAGAGGTTCAATTTACCGTTAAACAAGAGGATCCAACTCGACTAACAGGGTCACAAGCTAGCCGTTGGACAGGTTGGCAGACTAGTGGATGGACAGACATCTACGCCAATATGACCTATGGCCCAGGAATATGGGATCGAGCAGAGCCTCTATTTGCGATGGAGGGTCGTTATGGGGCGGAGACATTGGCTGAGTATATCCGCGACCCTAAAATGCCAGGTATTATCTCGTGGACAGCCCACGCATACTACACATTCCATGATATTGGCAATTGGGAGGATAGAACTCGCAGTGGCGCGATGGATTGCTTCCGCTACCCAAAAGATGATAGGTTGCAATGGTACAAATCAGAACTACTTACAAAGCCATATATCAGCGTAATAGATGATTGGGAGGAGGATCTTCCACTCCTTACAATATATAGCAACGCCACAGAGTTAGAGCTTATTCAGAATGGCGAGAGCATGGGGCGATTCACCCCTTCGCGCAGTATTGTTTATGATGGACTCTCAGCTGCACCATACCTATTGGAGAGGTTGCCATATTTAAGCAACGAGCTCGAAATAAAGGGGTATCGTGATGGTGAGGAGATCTTCCACAAGAGTCTATTCACACCTGAAAAGGCTACAAAACTTCGCCTATTTGCAGATCAGATGGGAGTTGATTTCACAGCCGATGGCAATGATATATTGGTTGTTCATGCAGAGGTGGTTGATAACAACGGAACGAAGATCAAGGATTATGAGGGTGAGATCAAATTCACCGTCGTAGGTGATGCCTCTGTTATCGGAGACGAGATAGATATCAAAGCCAACCCTGTACCAACAAAGCTCGGTAAAGGTAGTGCTCTAATTCGTGCTGGAAAGAGCACAGGTAAGATAAAAATCACAGCAAGCTGTAGTGGATTATCATCCGACACTATCGAAGTTGAAAGTGTCGCACCTCAAACCGATATGATGCTCGCTAACGCCTACCCTATTAAGGATCGTGAGACAATGTTAATTGATATGGGAGGAGATGGACAATTGGTTCAATTTGGCTGGACAGAGTGGACAACACTCGACCAAAATAGCTCATCAATAACCGTACTTCAAAATAGACTTGGAGATCTAGTGGCTGGAGATACACCAGCAGATATTGATGCAGCAAAGATTGTTGACCCTTCAACTCCAGGTGCATATACATTTACAATTGCACCAGCAGGCAAAGATGGAATCCTCAGATGGCTTGGAGAGATGAATGTGATTGGTCGGGATGGCTTCACATATGGCGATGGTGTACTCTCGATTGATAAGGGGGGTGTTGATCTCACTATTGAGGGGCTTCCAGTGGGTTCATATAGCCTTAAGGCGTACCACCATGCACCATCATCTAACACAAATAGCATGGATCCTAATCTGGAGAGGTTGAAGAGCGAGAGCATTCATAAACTTCCATATAGCAGTATGTTAAGTGTCGAGGTGAACGGTAAACGAACCCTTCGAAACATTGCTGTAACATCGGGCAAGGAGCGTCAATACAGTAACGCAGGAACATCAACTGTTACGTTTGTTATTGGAAGCGACGACAATGGTACAATCAAACTAAACTACAAGAGCAACGACAACAACACTGGAGTGTGGTTAAATGGCTTTGAGTTAGTCCGCGAGTTATAGAACCCCATATAAACAATTATTAGTGTCCGATAAAACTTTTCTAGCAGTCCCACTTGAGATACGAAATTTTCAATTTCGTATCTCAAGTGGGACTATCGGTAAAAGTAAGCCCCTGATTTTATAAACATATATAATCTATTATATTACAACGCATTACAAAAGTTTGTTAGATTTTTATCGAACACTAATAATAAACAATAAAATACCGCAGAGTCTTTTCATTTAGCATGATAACTCTGCGGTATTTTATTTTAAAAATCTCTCAATAAACTTTCTCAATCTAATCGTTCCAATGTTCGTCGATAATCTTTTGGATATGAGGAAACTTCTCATCACCCTCGTTTAGCTCCTTACGTTGACGTAGGATCTCCTCCTTTAGATCGGCGATTATCTTAGCATACTTAGGATTCTTATACTCGTTACGCATCTCATCTGGATCACTCTCCAAATCATAGAACTCCCATGCAGCAGGGGTAACTAAACCATTGCGACCACCCCACAGATTACGTCCTCCTGGAACATAATCTACGCCATAGAAGAACATCAATTTATACCTCTTGGTGCGAACTCCAAAGTGCGCTGGATTGCAGTGCATAGATGCCATATGCATCCAATATCTGTAGTAAGTAGCCTCACGTAGCTCTTCATCCGACAACCCTTTAAGCTGCTTTGCAAAGCTCTTTCCCTGCATATAATCGGGAGCTTCGCCACCTGCCATCTCGATAAGAGTTGGAGCAAAATCTGTATTATTAATCAACAAATCACTTCTGGTGTCCGCTTTTATTGCAGGTGGATAGCGAACGATGAATGGCATACGCATAGATGGGTCATACATCCATCTCTTGTCGATATAGTCATGCTCTCCGAGAAACATACCCTGATCTCCCGTATATACTATAATCGTATTGTCGTAGATTCCCTCATCTTTGAGGTACTGAATAATACGAGCCATATTATCATCTACACCCTTTACACATCGTAGATAGTGTTTTAGGTAGGTTTGATAGCTTAGGTGTGTATACTCATCCCCCTCCAGACTCTGGTCGATCTTGAGTGCACGTCCTTGGTCTCGATCATGATTTCTCTTTGACACAGAAGATCCGATAAGGTGGATAAGTGAGTCATTGCGACCGCGAGTCGCCTCTGATCCATACCCTTCGGCAGGTTGCCCATATAGACTATGTGGCTCTGGGATCTCTACATCCTCCAGATAATCTTTGTATCGAGGAGCAAACTCGAAGTTATCGTGTGGTGCTTTAAAGTGGTGCATCAAGAAGAATGGCTTTGTCTTATCACGATTTTTAAGCCAATCAAGAGAGATATCTGTTACGATGTCGGTCACATAACCCTCATACTTATTCTCATTCTCCTCCCACTCACCTTCGCCTCGCACGCGAAATGTTGGATTGAAGTATTTTCCCTGAAGAGGCAACACCTCATAGTAGTCAAAAGCCGCAGGCTCACTCTTTAAGTGCCACTTGCCGACCATTGCAGTTTGGTATCCCAACTTTTTGAGCTCCATCGGAAGGTACTGCTTAGCGACATTTAGTGTGTCGTAGAGATCGAGCGCGCCATTTGTTTGGGAGTACTGTCCCGAGATTATACATGCGCGACTTGGCGTTGAGATAGAGTTTGTACAGAAACAGTTGTCGAAAACAACTCCTCCTCTAGCCATCTCGTCGATGTTGGGGGTTGGATTAAGCGGAGTAAGAATACTCTCGTAGACACCTATCGCTTGAGAGGTGTGGTCGTCAGCCATGATATATAGGATATTGGGCTGAGGTACTTTTGGAGATGTTGAACAGGCTGCTCCAGCTAAAGAGAGAGCTGCAACTCCAATTTTGAGATGGTTGTTGTTCATTGTTGGTTAATTATTATATGGGACTACCCTATTTTAATTCTACACAAATTTAATGATTATAAATTAAATATAACGGTAATAGGTGTTAAAAGTGTAAAAAAACAGAAAACATTTGGATATTTCAATAAAAATTCGCTCTTTTGTATGAACCTAAAAACATATATAAATACTAAACAATGAAGAGAGAAAATATCGCTATTGCGTTATCATTTATTGGGCTTATGTTCTTCTCTGTTGGCTTTGCGATGGGCATAAACTCATTCCTAATTCCAACACTTCAGGCTAGCCTCAATCTTTCATCTGGAGTGGCGTATCTACTCCTTGCAGCTACATTCACACCATTTCTTATTTGGGGTATACCCGCCTCAATGTTGATCTCGAAGATAGGATATCAACGCACGATGGCTCTTGCATTTTTGATCTTTTCGTGCGCCTTTGGGCTCTTTGTTGCTTCGGCTCGAGTGGAGAGTTTTGCACTATTTTTATTAGCCTCTTTTGTGAGTGGTTCGGCTAACTCAATACTCCAGACGGCGATAAACCCCTATATCACGATTCTAGGCCCGATGGAGAGTGCCGCGAAGAGGATGAGCATAATGGGAATATGCAATAAACTAGCTTGGCCTATTGCACCTCTATTTTTCTCCATATTGGTTGCAAATACAGCAAACGTAACGATTGAGGATCTATACCTCCCATTCTATATAATTATCTCTATATTTTTCATTTTGAGTATTGTCTCTCTGCTTGCACCACTCCCCGAAGTTACAGCAATGGGAGAGTCTGATGATGATGAGGTGGTGGATTCAAACAACGACTACTCTCTGGGTAAAACATCGATCTGGCAATTCCCACACCTTATTTTGGGGGCTGTGACCCTATTTATATATGTTGGAGTCGAGACACTATCGCTCAGCACGGTGGTTGACTATGCAATATCACTAGGGCTGGATAATCCCGATATGTATGCTTGGATTCCGAGCGTAGGTATGGTTATTGGGTATATTTGCGGAATCCTATTCATCCCAAAGTATCTGAGTCAAGATCTTGCTATGCGCATATGTGCCTCGATTGGAGTTTTGGGGTCGTTAATATTGGTGCTCTCTCCAGCTGAGATCTCGATATGGATGATTCTGCCAATATCGCTAGGCTGCTCGTTAATGTGGCCAGCGTTATGGCCATTGGCGATGGCGGATCTGGGAAGATTCACAAAACGAGGTAGCGGATTATTGACAATGGCAATTGCAGGTGGTGCGGTGATCCCGCCACTCTTTGGCGCACTAAAGGATATCCTTCCGATGCAGCAGGCATATTGGCTCGCAGTGCCATGCTTTGTATTTATATTTTATTATGGATTTATTGGTTATAAAATCAGAAAATAATGGTTAGAAGAGTTATACTTACAGTCGCACTATTTTTCGTGTGCAACGTAGCCTATTGTATCGAAAATGGCGCAGATCAAATTGACAAATATATCCAACTCTTGGATGGGAAACGTGTTGGAATTATTGTAAATCAGACCTCTAGAGTGGGGCAACAACAGCAACATCTACTCGATACGCTGCTCTCTTTAAAGGTCGATATTCAAAAGATATTTACTCCCGAACATGGTTTTAGAGGCGATGCCGATGCAGGTGAACATGTAGATGACGAGAGAGATAGCAAGAGCGGTCTTCCGATTGTATCGCTCTATGGTTCAAATCGCCGACCATCGAGCGAACAACTCAAAGATATTGATCTATTGATCTTCGATATTCAAGATGTTGGAGCGAGATTCTACACCTACATAAGTACCCTCTACTACATTATGCAGAGCTGCTCAACAGAGGGGATCGAACTCATTGTATTAGATCGTCCAAATCCAAATGATTATATTGATGGTCCAATCATCACACCCGAAAATATCTCCTTTGTCGGAGCTCTTCCAATTCCGATTCTACATGGACTAACAGTTGGAGAGTTGGCACAGATGATAAATGGCGAGGGGTGGTCTGGAGAGAAAAAGGTCGACCTTACAGTTATCCCTATCTCTGGTTGGAAGCATGGTGACCACTACTCTCTACCGATCAAGCCATCGCCAAACCTCCCAAATGACCAAGCAATTGCACTCTATCCATCGTTGTGCCTATTCGAGGCGACAAAGATGAGTATCGGAAGAGGAACATACGACCCATTCCAGATAGTTGGATACCCTAATCCCAAATTTGGAGAGTATACATTTACCCCAAAACCATTGGTCGGCTTCGAGAAACATCCACTTCAGAATGGGGTGAAGTGTTATGGATTAGATCTTCGCAAGGTTACCCCCCCAAAAGGGTTAACACTCAGCTATTTCATCCATTTTATGCAACTCTCGGGACAGGGTGCTAAATTTATCTCTAGCAACAGCCTATTCGATCGACTTGTTGGGGATAGCAAGGTTCGAGAGATGTTATGCGAAGGTAAGAGCGAGGAGCAGATAAAGGCGACTTGGCAGGAGGATCTTGACGAATACAGAGCAATGAGAGGGAGATATTTACTATACAACGACTATTCAGAATGAGATATTTAACAACTATTCTAACTCTAATATTTGCACACTCAACACTCTGTGCGCAACCCCTAAAAATAGTATCACCCGAGAGCGTAGGGCTCTCTAGCATCCACCTACAATACGCCGACAAAGCGATCGAAAGAGAGATCGAAGGGGGTTATATCCCAGGAGCTGTACTAGCGGTTGTAAAGGATGGCACAATGCCATATATCAAAGCGTATGGCAATAAAAGCACCACCCCAACAGTCGAGCCAATGAGCGTGAATACCATATTCGATATAGCATCGTGCTCCAAATCTGTGTCAACCGCGATATGTGCGATGATACTTGTCGAGCGTGGAGAGCTATCCTTAAGAGACAACATTGACCTCTATATCCCTGGCTTCAACCGAAACAAAAAATATGGAGGCAAGAAGTGCACAATAAAGATAGGCAACCTATTGACCCACACATCTGGAATAACACCATATGTATCGGTCAAGACGCTTGAAGCTACGAGCCACAAACTTGATATAAATACAATTGTGGAGTATACAAAGGTTGCCGATCTAACTTGCGAGACTGGCAAAGGGTTTAAGTATAGCTGCCTAAACTACATACTACTCCAATATATAATCGAGCAGATCACTCAGCAGAGCCTTAGAGAGTTTGCAAATGAGAATATATTCGACCCGCTTGAGATGAATAGAACCGACTATCAACCTCTCTCTTGGGCAAGCAAAATGGATATCGCACCAACAGAGGTTATCAAGCAAGATAGCGTTATTCGAGGAGTGGTTCATGATCCACTAGCATACCATGTAAACAGCGGCATATCTGGAAACTCAGGAGTATTCTCCACAGCGTCAGATTTGGCGATATTTGCCTCTGCAATACTCAATGGTGGCAGCCATAATGGGAAGCGTCTATTGAGTCCAATCACTGTAAATGCGATGTGTAAAATCCCCGACGACGTAGCATCTTATGGTAGAGCTTTGGGGTGGGATGTAAGTTCACCATACTCTTCGAATTTAGGAGATCTATTCGGAGACGAGGCGATCGGACACACTGGATTTACTGGCTGCTCTATAACTTTGGATAGAGAGAGTAACATGGCGGTGATCCTACTTACGAATGGCATACATGCAGAAGGGTACGAATCTAAACATATGATTCGCCTACGATCTATCGTTGCGAATTGTGTTGCTGCATCTATAAATAATTAAAAATATCACAGGGGCTTACCTTTGCTGGTAGTCCCACTTGAGATACGTTCCGAAAGGAACGTCATCCTGAACTTGTTTCAGGATCTCAGCGAACAACAACGACAAATAGGATATATTTTATTGATAATGCAGAGATCCTGAAACAAGTTCAGGATGACGAAATTTTCAATTTCGTATCTCAAGTGGGACTGCTTAATTAATTTTACACGAATAAAGAGATAAACCAATTAGAACAATGAAGAGAATTTTAACCACAATACTATCACTCACAATATCGCTAAGCGCAATAGCACAGAGCACCATCCCACTCGAAAAACAGGCTGCAAAGTTACTTATGATTGGAGTTAAGGGGACAACACTTAATGACAAAAATCCAGTTATACACGATGTCGTGGAGAGTGGGGTCTCGGGAATCATACTCTTCGAGCATAATATTGAACCAGTTGAGTCGGGTATAGATTCGAAAGCAAGATTAACGGAGTTTGTTACCGATCTAAAAGGTCTACGCAAAGAGCCAATACTCATCGCAATCGACCAAGAGGGTGGCAAAGTGAATCGCATGAAGAGCAAATATGGCTTCAAAGAGATGCTATCGCACAAAGAGGTTGGAGAGGCAAATGGCAACACTCTTGCACGCACAAATGGCGCAATAATAGCCTCAGAGGTGGCATCGGTGGGGATCAATGTCAACTTTGCGCCATGTGTCGATGTCGACATCAACCCTGCATGTCCAGTTATCGGAGGTGTTAACCGCTCATTCTCAGCCGATGAGAATAGAGTTGCAGAACTAGCGTCGATCTACGTTGAGGAGCACCACAAAAAGGGAGTTCTAACCTCTGTAAAGCACTTCCCAGGTCACGGAAACTCAATCATGGATAGCCACCTTGGATTTACCGATATAACAAAGAGTTGGCAACAAAAGGAGCTAGTGCCATATCGCCGATTAATCGAGAGTGGACTCTGCGACATGGTTATGGTAAGCCACCTCTACAACTCAAAATTCGATGATAAATACCCTGCTACCCTATCGAAACCCACTATCGACTCACTTTTGCGTGATGTATTGGGTTGGAGGGGCGTTGTGGTGTCGGATGATATGCAGATGAAGGCGATAACAGACCACTATGGTTTCGAGCAGGGGGTAGTGCTTGCGCTCAATGCTGGTGTCGATCTATTCATCATTAGCAGTAATATCCGCGAGGAGGATTTTAGCATCACAGATCGCTTTATAAAGACTGTCGTTGATGGTGTAAAGAGCGGAGAGATCGATCGCAAAACTGTGGATCAAGCAGCAGCAAGGGTCGAAAAACTCCTTGAGCGTAGTTTTTAGAACCTGTTTTAGATATTTTTTAATAACTATATACCTCCCATAAATAAATTCTCACTATATTTGCACACATAAAATTATAGGGGAGATCTATTTTCTCCTGAATTTTAATTTTTAGTTAA
>JBCQUC010000034.1:0-22100 GCA_047174275.1 Rikenellaceae bacterium
TGATAAATGTGATGCTATCAGCTGCTGCATTCAATTTCAAAAGAGCTATGGCTTTTTTGTGGACATATATTATTGGATATATCAGAAAAAACATCCGACCTCAGATATATACTGAAATCGAATATTGCTGTTTCTAAGGGTCGACTAATTATAGGTTGTATTGACGTTTGCTGAGATCCTGAAACAAGTTCAGGATGACGTTCCTAAAGGAACGTATCTCAAATGGGACTGCTAGGAAAGTTTTATCGACAGTGATACCCCTTAAGAGCATTGTGGAACTCCTTTTCGCGACCATTTGTGCATCGGTTGACAAGTTCGTGAAACTCCTTGGAGTGGTTGTGGTGGATGGTGTGGCAGAGCTCATGGATGATGACAAAGTCGATAAGCTCGCGCGGTAGCTTCATCAGAAATATTGTCAATGAGATTCTATTGTCGCCAGAGCACGACCCCCACTTCGAACGAGTGGCACGGATCGAGACACAACCATATTTGAAACCAAACTGCTTGGCTAATGCAGCGGTGCGATCGGGCAGGTAGCTCATCGCCTTGATATAGTAGCTCTGCATCTCTTCGAGTGTAGAGCTCTCGATAGTTGGACGTGCCGCAACTTTTGCCTTTGCGGCTAGTATCCAATCAACTTTACTATCGAGGAATTTGCGCGCCTCAGCCTCGCTACCCTTTATGGGTAGCGTCAATCTCACCTCCCCCGAAGGGGTTACACTGATAGAGATTCGTTTGGCGCGAGCACTTCGATTGAGCGTAATATCGCCCAATTGAGAGTGTTGAAATCTACTCTGCCATTGCATCGCCGATCCTCTGACGAACAACCTCGAACAACAAAATTGCAGCCGCAGCCGAGACATTCAACGACTCGATATGTCCGATAAGTGGAATTGCCAACTGCTCATCGCAGAGTTTGAGCACCTCACGCGAGATACCAGTCTCTTCGGAGCCCATCACAATAACCGTTGGTTTTTTTAGGTCTGCATCGTAGAGGAGTTTGCGACTCTTCTCCGTAGCTGCAACGATCTGATAACCTTCGGCTTGAAGGGTCATAAGAGTTGTGCGGATCGACCCTACACGCGCAACAGGGATCGAGGTCAAAGCACCTGCCGAAGCCTTGATAGCCTCTGCATTCACTGGTGCGGAGTTCTTCAATGGAGCGATAAGTCCATGAGCCCCTGCACACTCTGCGCTACGAGCGATACCTCCGAAGTTACGCACATCGGTCACTCCATCAAAGACCACAATAAGTGGGGTCTCATCTTCGGGAACGCGCTCCAAAATATCCTGCACATCGACATACTCGATCTCCGAGATCTGAGCCACGACACCCTGATGGTTACCCTTGATGAGTCTATTCAACTTCTCGATTGGCACCTCTTGAACGCGAATACGGTGGCGATGACAGATATCTCGAAGCTCCATCATTAATTGTCCCTCAGCACCCTTTTTGAGGTATACCTTTTCGATCTGCTTACGTGCTTGAATCGCCTCTACAACTGGGCGGATTCCAAAAATTCTATTACTCATATCTACTTCTATTTTTCTTCAATTAATTCGAGTTCATAGCTAAGCATCTCCCAATCGTGCATCCTCTTCTCCTGCCTACCCTTCAACTCATTATACTCTTTATAGTCAGCCTCGTTATACTCCGCCGCCATCTTTTGATCTAGCTCCGCCATCATCTTTTCGATCTGCTCCAGCTCCTTTTCGACCGCCTCGACCGCCTTGCGAGCCTTGCGAATCAACTTCTCCTGCTCTTTTTGCTGTTCGTAGCTCAATTTTCCAGCCACCGAAGCCCCACCATTTGTCGACTCTTTTTTTGCGGTTGGTGCAGCGCGTTCGATATCTCGCATCGACTCCACCTTTCGCTTCTCCAAGAAGTAGTGAATTCCCCCCAGATACTCCTTCACCCCACCATCGCGGAACTCATAGATACGATCCACAACGCCATCCAAGAAGTCACGATCGTGCGACACCAAAACCACCGTGCCATCAAAGGCGATAAGTGCCTGTTTTAGAATATCTTTCGAGCGCATATCCATATGATTAGTAGGCTCATCGAGGATCAATAGGTTATAGGGTTCGAGCATCAGACGAGCCATCGCCAGACGCGACCTCTCACCTCCCGAAAGCACCTTAACCTTCTTCTCGATATCGTCACCTTGGAAGAGAAATGCGCCCAAGATATCGCGAAGACGTGTTCTTATATCGCCCACCGCCACACGATCCAAGGTGTCAAAGACAGTGAAATCTCCATCCATCAGATCGTCTTGGTTTTGGGCAAAATATCCGATATTTACATTTGCACCTAGCTTTATATGCCCCTCTGTGGCGGCAATTTCGCCATGCAAGATTCTAGCTAGCGTGGTCTTACCCTCTCCATTTCGACCCACAAGGGCGATCTTCTGCCCCCTCTCGATTGTGAAGTTTGCACCGCTAAATACATGTTTATTTTCGAACGACTTTCCAACCTCATCGATTGTCGCTACGATATCTCCCGAACGAGGGGCTGGTGGAAATTTAATCCTCATTCGAGCCATATCCTCCTGCTCGATCTCTATACGATCGATCTTTTCGAGCTGCTTAATTCTCGACTGTACCTGATTGCTCTTGGTTGGTTTATATCTGAACTTCTCAATAAACTCCTCATTCTTCTCGATTAGTCGCTGTTGATTCTCATATGCCGCCATCTGCTGTTCGCGACGCTCGGCACGTAGCTCAACAAACTTCGAATAGCCCACTTTATAGTCATATGCCTTTCCCAACGAGAGCTCCACCGTGCGATTGGTCACCGCATCGAGGAACATACGGTCGTGCGAGATCAGAAGCACCGCCCCATTATAATTTTTGAGGTACTCCTCCAACCACTGTATACTCTCGATATCGAGGTGGTTCGTCGGCTCATCGAGCAGAAATATCGATGGGCGACGAAGCAGCAACTTCGCAAGCTCGATACGCATTCTCCATCCGCCCGAAAATTCGCTTGTTCCTCGCTCGAAATCTGTGCGTTTGAATCCCAAACCTAGCAGCGTCTTTTCGATATCTGCCTCTCTTGTCTCACCTCCCAGAATATGGAATCTATCTTGAGCATCAGTGAGTTTGTGGATCAGATCTTGGTAACTATCGCTCTCATAATCTGTTCGCTCGGCGATCTCTGTGGTATATTTTTCGATCTGAGCCTCGATTCTATTCACCTCTGCAAACGCCTTTCCCGTCTCCATCACAAGGGTTGTGGTATCTGCCACCCTCATCTGCTGAGGTAGGTATCCGATTGTGCAGTCGCCATTTTGCGACACACCACCCGAGGTCGGATTCTGCTCACCTATAATTATCTTGAAGAGGGTACTTTTACCTGCACCATTTCGACCCACAAGACCTATACGATCTTTGGGATTAATCAAAAATGAGATACCATCGAAGAGCGTCCACCCTCCGTAGCTTACCGTGAGATTATCGAGAGAAATCACCTTATCTATTACTTTTTACAAATTACACTTTTCTAGCAGTCCTATTTGAGATACGAAATTTTCAATTTCGTCATCCTGAACTTGTTTCAGGATCTCTGCATTGTCAATAAATATCTATATTTCCAACATTATCGTCTGCTGAGATCCTGAAACAAGTTCAGGATGACGTTCCTTGCGGAACGTATCTCAAGTGGGACTATCAGCAATATAAACACCGATTAGCTTAAATACTACTAATTACACATTCATAATTTTTTTAATCTCCGCTGTCGGGTCATCTTTCGAGAATACCGAACTTCCAACAACAACGGCATCTGCCCCTGCTGTGAATAACTCCAACGCATTTGACACGGAGATTCCGCCATCGACCTCGATCAATGGAGACCCAGCTACCCTATCGATCATCTGACGCAACTCTGCAACCTTAGCGGTCGACTCTGGGATAAACTTCTGCCCTCCAAAACCAGGCTCAACGCTCATAACCAAGACCAAATCAATCTGATTCAACAATCCATCGAGCACCTCAACAGGGGTGTTAGGTTTGATCGATATACCAACCTTTGCTCCAGCCTTCTTAATCAACTCAATACACGCTAATGGCTGCTCAGTCGCCTCAATATGGAATGTAACGATATCTGCTCCCGCCTCAACAAATCTTGTGAGGTATCTCTCAGGCTCTACGATCATCAGGTGCACATCGACAACCTTATCTGTATACTTTCTCACAGCCTCCAAAATTGGGAAGCCATATGAAATATTTGGCACAAAACATCCATCCATCACATCTATGTGGACCCACTGTGCATCACTATTATGAACCATTTTGGTGTCACGCTCAAGGTTGCCAAAATCGGCTGCGAGCAACGACGGAGATATAATACGCATTGCGTTAACTGTTTTTATAAATTAACTGTTTTATAAATTTATGTGGTCAAAGATACTCATTTTTTTCGGGATTTTCCATACCTTTGCTCTATGCAAACCATATTTATTATATTGAGTGTAGTTTTGGCGATGGTCATTGTGGCACTCTGGATGATGATTCGCACTCTGCGAGAGAAGAACACACTAATTAAAGAGGAGCTCGACATAGCCACCTCTCAAAACATAGAGAGCCGCGATCAACTCGCTAAAAATCAGCTAGATCTGCACACCCTAAAGGTGCAGTTAGAGGCGGCACGCGAGAGCGAACAGCGACAAAGAGAGTTATCAAAAGAGCGCGCGATGGAGCAGACCAGACGCGAAGAGCAACTGCGCGATCAATTCAAGAATATTGCAACCGAGATCTTCACCGACCACTCACGTCAATTCAAGGAGAGCAGCCGCGAGTCGATCGACACGATGCTCAAACCATTCAAGGAGAATATCACATCGTTTCGAGAGCGTGTAGAGACGATCTACAACTTCGAGAATCAACAGCGCGGAGCTCTCAAAAATGAGTTGGAGAGGCTTATGGAGCTCAATCGCAAGATCACGGTCGAGACCTCGAACCTGACAAATGCGCTGCGCGGAAATTCGAAGGTGCAGGGAGATTGGGGCGAGATGATTTTGGAGACTATTCTCCAGAGCTCAAACCTCGTCCGTGGAACACACTATTCGACCCAAACGAACTTCAAGGATGAGGCTGGGAACAACCTTCGTCCCGATGTTGTATTGAACCTCCCAGAGGGTAAGCAGATCATCATAGACTCCAAGACTTCGCTCACTGCATTTGTAAATTATGTCAACTCCGAAGAGCCTACCCAACGTCGACAAGCACTTGATGCTCACATAGTTTCGGTGCGTCAGCATATCAAGGAGCTCGCAAATAAAGAGTATCAAAAATTGGTCAACTCACCCGATTTTGTGATTATGTTTATCCCTAGTGAACCAGCATTTTTGGCGGCTCTACAGGCCGAAAGTTCGCTTTGGGGAGAGGCATACGAGAGGCGTGTTATAATCTCGTCGCCTACCAATCTATTTGCTCTCTTAAAGCTCGTTGATGATCTCTGGAAGCGAAATGCACAGAGCAAGAACACCGCCGAGATTGTCACACGTGGAACGAAGCTATATGACCAATTGGTAAATTTTGTCGGCTCTCTAGAGGGGGTTGGAGTGGCTCTTGATGGAGCGAAATCGAAGTATGACGATGCCTACAAACGACTCTGTACAGGTAATGACAACATCATTCGAAATGGTGAGAAGTTGCGAAAGTTAGGGCTTCCAACAAAGAGGCAGCAGAGTGCTAAGGCTCTGATTGATAATGTCGTTGAGGATGAATAAATTTTCAATTTTGTGTCTTTTCGCTCTCTGTGGAGATTTTTCTTTGAAAATCTCCTTTTTTTTCAGAGAGAGCGAGGGTAACTTTGGGAACTGCCTCCGGCGGGCGGAGTGCTCTCCGCGGAGCTAACTATTAGATAGTTCCAATTCTGAGAATGATCTTAATGGGCAGTAAGAGCCCTCACAATCCAGACACTCATAGAGGTGATGCGAGAATCCATTCGTAAGCATAACATATCGAGCCCGAAGCACCGAATTATACCTAACAGCTTGATCCAAAGTGCTCTGCGAAATCTTAACATCATACGCCTTACACTCCACCATCATAGCAGGTTCGCCTTGACGCGACAACACAACAACATCGGCTCGTTGACGCTGAGCATTGAGAACAACAGGGTACTCCTGCACAATCTGAGCAGCAGGAATCAAAAGCTCCTCCATCAAAAAAGAGACCACATGACGACGCACCCACTCCTCGGGAGTGAGCACAATATAGCTACGTCGCAAGGAGTCCCAAACCATAATCGAACCCTTAGAGGGCTTTACTCGAAGATTTATTGGAGGAAATTTGAGCTTGGGGTGGGGTAATTGCATATTATTTCGTAAAAAAAGTCGTATATTTACACACAAATATACGAAGCAAAAGTAGAATATCAATACCCTAAATGCGAATTTTAACCTTTATAGCGACAATAGCTGTCGTACTCAACATATCAAATCTCTTTGCGTGGGAGCAACGATCAATCATCGAACCCGCTCGAAGTGAGATACTTACCTACAATAGCGACTCGCTATACATCCACAACGACCCATCAAGATCGCGATATATGGTGCCCCTCAAAGAGTGGGTCAAAGATCCATTCTGCGACACCCTCTACACCGCAAAATATACATTCCCAATGGAGTGGCTCAATCGCGAGGTGCTGCTTCGCATAGGGTATGCAGATGCACCATACAGCGTGGAGCTCAACGGAGAGGTCGTAGCACATGTCGAAAATGGCAACACCCCAACCGAGATAAATTTGACCCTCGCAACAGCCGAAGATATCAACATCGTCGGAATACGACTAAATCCGAACTCCGAGATGCGACAACTAGAGGGGTGGAGATCATCGAACAGAGTAAGAGGCAACGCCCCAATCAGAGGAGGTATGGTTCTCGTTCCAGCACCAATGACAATTCGCGATATTTCGACCCACACGACAAGTTCGAATGGGGTATTTCGCTCTCGTATCGATGTGATTCTCAAGAGTTACAACCTCAACGATAGAGTATCCACACTACACTATAAACTACTCACAGATAACGGCAAGGTGGTTGCATATGGCAATGAGACTCTGAAACTTCGTATGCGTGGCGAAGATACAGTAAACATCTCGACGATACTTCCCGACTCGACACTCTGGAGCGAAAAGAACCCTGAGCTATACACCTTGGAGTTGAGTCTACAACACGAAGGTCGATTTGTGGAGTATGTAAAAAAGGAGATTGGGCTTCTAAAGATCGAGGTAGCACCCGATGGAGAGCTCTCGATCAACGACACAAACACAACACTAAAAGTGGCTAAAGCAGGTAGCGAGATCACAAAATCAGAGATGGAAAGCCTCAAAAAGCGAGGCTACAACACACTCCACTTTGCAGCTGGAGAGCACTCGCGCGAGCTGCTTGATATGTGCGACAGAGTGGGGCTCTACGCCATTATAACCGCTCCGATCAATAGCAGCCGATCGGGAGATAACATAATGGTAGATGGGAATTTAACGAATAATCCAGAGTGGCTTCCGCAGTATACCAACAGAGCGATCAACGCCTATCACGCTGCGAAATTACATCCATCTGTGATAGCGTTTGCTATCGCCTCCAAGTCGCTCAATGGGTATAACCTCTACGAAAGTTACCTGAAGTTAAAGAACCTCGGCGGAGATCTGCCGATTATATATCTGGAGGGTGGCGACGAGTGGAATAACGACAATTTGCAATTCTAAAAAACTAAACTATAATGAGTTACAAGAACCTTCTAAATAAAATTGATGAGCTGAGAGTCATTGTCGGTGGTTGGGACGGTACTACCCCATCGCAACTAGATAAAGATATCGCTCTAGATCGCATAAAAAAGATCTATGAACTACTTCGCTTCCCAACATTCGAAGAGCCAACAGAGGAGCAGGTAGAGGTTGAGGTAGAGAGAGTAGAGCATAAAGAGGTGTTAGAGCCGATTCAAGAATCTATTCAAGAGCCGATAATTAATGAGGCAGCGGAGACCGAAGAGGAGGTTGAAGAGGAGGAAGAGGAGATGATTCTAGATATCGACACTCTAAAGAGCGCAAGCAAAGAGCGATACAACAAAATCCTATCTTTATATTGCGACCTTGAGACTCAAGAGCCAATCATCACCGAGGAGCAGAAAGCAGCCCCAAATCAGGTGGTAGAGGAGGTGACCACAACAACCACAACAACGATCAAGACTACAGCTTCGACAGGCAACAACACTGAGCTATACAAAATCTCGTCGCAGCTAGGAATCAACGACCGTTTTCTACTTGCTAATGATCTCTTTGGCGGTGATATGTCGGCACTTAGCGATGCCCTTTTGATGTTCGATAGTTTCACAAATATCGACGATGTGATGGTCTACATCGCGGAGAACTACAACTGGGGTGGTGATAGCGATGGAGCGAAACTACTCTTCACCCTACTTCAAAATCGTTTTCTATAACTTTACCGATATTCCCATTTTGAGATACGAAATTTTCAATTTCGTATCTCAAAATGGGACTGCTAGAAAATAATACACCAATAGTATAACTGAACCGATAATAACTGTGTCAAAACTATATATTGTACCCACTCCAGTCGGGAACTTAGAGGATATCACCCTACGAGCGATCAATGTGCTCAAAGAGGTCGATCTGATTCTAGCCGAGGATACTCGAACCACCGCCTTTCTACTCAAACACCTGGGTATCGAGAAGCGGATGTTGTCGCACCATAAATTCAACGAGCATGCAACTAGCACGATGATTGCAGAGCGTATATCGGCTGGTCAGAGCGTCGCTTTGGTCTCGGATGCTGGAACGCCTGGTATATCAGACCCTGGATTCTTCTTGGTTCGCACATGTATCGACGAAGGGATTGAGGTTGAGACCCTCCCTGGAGCTACAGCTTGTATTCCAGCCCTGATTCAGAGCGGATTTCCTTGTGATCGCTTCTGCTTCGAGGGCTTTCTGCCTCAAAAAAAGGGACGCGCGAAACACCTTGCAGCTCTTTCGACAGAGGAGCGAACAATGATATTTTACGAGTCACCGTATCGTATAGTTAAGAGCCTCGAGCAGTTTGCCGAGGTATTTGGAGAGGAGAGAAAGGTCTCCCTAACACGCGAGCTATCAAAGAAGTTCGAGCAGACGGTGCGTGGCACAATAAGCGAGGTGATTGCACACTTCAAGGAGCATGAACCAAAGGGTGAGTTTGTAATGGTGGTAGAGGGGGCTGCGAAACCCGAAAAGAGAGCGAAGATGACAAATGCTGAGAAGTATGGCATAAAAAGAGAGACGGATGAGTAGTAACAGATTAACCATATTGGAGAGGGTCGCACTGGAGTTATTGTGGGCACTCTGCTATTTTGTGGGGCATCTACCCCACTACTTTCAGTTCTACTTCTTAGCCCCGATGGTTCGATTTATCGTATATCGACTCCTTAGATATAGAGTTAAGGTTGTGGATAAGAATCTGTTATCTAGCTTTCCAGAGAGGAGCGACGAGGAGCGAGCAGCGATCCGCGATGGCTTCTACACCTATCTTTCGGAGATCTTTATTAGCTATACAACACTCACTCGAAAAGATGCCAATAGAGAGATAATGACAAACCTCGACCCTCAAAAGGAGAGTTCACTTGAGAGCTTCAAAGCGATGACTCAAGAGCATAGTTGGGTCGCACTCTCGGCTCACTTCGGGCTATGGGAGTATGAGATGTTTTGGGCAACATACACCGACCGACGACTCATATGCGTCTACCATCCGCTCGAAAACAGGGTATTTGACACACTCTTCAAGCGACTTCGTAACCACCATAAGGTGATGACAATGCCAGCCAAAGAGTCACTAAGATTTGCTCTGCGTAATGGCGAGAGTTTCCGCGGCGAGAGCTATGTTATGGGACTTCTAGCCGATCAGAATCCACCTCTCGTTCCAAATAGCTATTGGCACACATTCCTCAATCAAGATACGATTTTCTTCGATGGAGGCGAGAAGATGGCACTTCGAATACCTATCCCTGTGAACTTTGTCTATCAACGTCGAGTTTCGCCTGGTCGCTACGAGTTATGTATAAAACCACTCTGGGATGGAGTGGAGAGTGTCGAGCCAAATGAGATCACATGTCGATATGTCAAGATGTTGGAGCAGACAATTCGCGAGACTCCATATATGTGGTTATGGTCGCACAAGAGGTGGAAGAGGAGTCGCAAAAGTGTCGAGCAAGCAGCTTGGGCTAAGAATCAAAAGGGGGCTTAACGATGGAAAATAGCACTATAAGTGTTGCGTTGGTGATCTTGAACTTTAATGGAGAGGATCACCTTCGACGTTTTTTGCCCTCGGTGGTGGAGCATACCCCAGATTGGGTAGATATTATTGTCGCTGATAATGGCTCTTCGGATGGATCACGCTCGGTTATAGAGCGTGAATTTTCACCACGTGTCGAACTGCTTCCTCTTGACAAAAATTATGGGTTTGCCGCAGGGTATAATATTGCTTTAGAGGGGCTTAACCACGATATATTTATACTCCTCAACTCCGATGTAGAGGTGACCAAAAACTATGTAGAGCCACTTCTTCGCGATCTTCTTTCGTCGGAGGATATTGCTGCTGTTGCTCCGAAACTTAGATCTGTTACTGAGCCCGAAAAGTTTGAGTATGCAGGGGCTGCTGGTGGATATATTGACTACCTTGGCTATCCGTTTTGCAGAGGTCGAGTGATGGGAGATATTGAGGTTGACAATGGTCAGTATGATGATTCGCGCGATCTATTTTGGGTTAGCGGAGCGGCGTTTGTCTGTCGAGGCTCGGTGTTTAAGGAGCTTGGGGGCTTTGACTCCGACTTCTTTGCGCATATGGAGGAGATTGATCTGTGTTGGCGGATGCAGCTTGCAGGGTATCGCGTTCGCATTGTCCCTGAGAGTGTTGTCTATCATCTTGGGGGAGGAACTCTCAATGCACTCTCCCCTTTTAAGACATTTTTGAACCATCGCAATAATCTTGCAATGTTATTTAAGTGTGCCCCTACACCTCAGCGCATTACGGTTGCTGTTATTCGACCTCTTCTCGATCTTGCTGCCGCTTTTAGTTATCTTTTGAAGGGGCAGGTGGGGGCTTTTTTTGCTGTATTTAGGGCTTGGTGGGAATTTTTGAGGTGGCACTCTGCGCTCAATCGGAAGCGTCGCTTGATTCGTTCGAAAGTGGTTAAGGAGTCCGAGCATATCTATCGAGGATCGATACTATTAAAGATTAAAGTCCCTAAATAAAAATTAGCTCCGCGGAGAGCACTCCGCTCGCCGAAGGCAGTTGCGTAAGTTACCCTCGCTCTCTCTGAAAAAAAGGAGATTTTTGAAAGAAAAATCTCCACAGAGAGCGAAAACAGAGTCGTCATCCCCGAGATTCCGCCTTTGGCGAAATTCGGGAGATCCTGAATCTAGTTCAGTAGTGTCCGACAAAATTTTTCTAGCTGTCATACGTGAGATACGAAATTGAAAATTTCGTCATCCTGAACTTGTTTCAGGATCCCTACATCATTGATTAAACTATTGTTTATTAACATATTACAGTGGATACATTGTCATTTGCTGAGATCCTGAAACAAGTTCAGGATGACGAAATTTTCAATTTCGTATCTCAAATGGGACTATCGGAACAAGTAAGTCACTGATTTTACAAACACATATAATTACACAAAAAAGAGCACCACAAAACAGATACTTTGTAACACTCTCCTTTGAAAAATAATTAATTGTTAAAATCGAGACTCCAGAACCTCCCAATCGACAATCTTCCAGAAGTTATCGACATATTCGGCTCGGCGATTCTCGCAATCGATATAGTAGGCGTGTTCCCAAACATCGATTGTCAAGATAGGTCGTAGATCTCGTGTGAGGGGATTCCCCGCATTCGACTCATTTACAATCGAGAGAGCCCCCATCTCATCCACAACAACCCAGACCCATCCAGAGCCAAAGAGTTGAGCAGCAGAGTCGGCAACAGCACCCTTGAACATATCGAATGAGCCAAAATTTAGATCTATCTTTGCAGCTAAATTCCGTGTTGGTGTAGATCGCGGAGAGCGTGAGAACTGCTCGAAAAAGAACTCATGGTTCCACGCTTGAGCAGCATTATTAAAGATCGCACCTGTAGAGTTGAGCACGACATCACTCAGCGGCATATCTGCATATTTGCTCCCCTCGGTGAGTCTATTTAGATTTGCGACATACCCTGCATAGTGTTTGTCGTGGTGGAGTATCAGCGTCCTCTCCGACATCAGCGGAGAGAGGGCTGTATAGTCATATGGAAGTGATTTGACACCAAATTGTGTCTCTATCTGAGTCGTATTCATATCAATCTGTTTTTGAGATTAGATTACCCCTCAACCATCTCTAAAACCTCGAAAGAGCTCTGTGGAACGCCACAAACGGGACATACCCAATCTGATGGCAACGCTGCAAATGCAGTGTTCTCTGCAACTCCGTTATTGGGATCACCCTTCTCCTCTGAGTAGATATACTGACAGACTGTACATTGATAATTGTTCATGATATTTGCTTTTAAGTGTTAAATAAACCACCATCGAACAAAGATCATGCCTCTTATACTACATCATCCTCTTCATCCTCCAGCGCATCGAGATAGTCATCCTCTGCATCCTCCTCATCCTCTCTAAATGAGTCGATGTAGTAGAGGTAGAAGTACTCATCGTCGTAGATATATGAGTAACCATTATAGTAGAATGTCTGAAGTCCATTCGAAGCTGTCTCGATCAGAACCGTCGAGCTTGGTAGACTTGTCGAACTCTTCATATACTCGACATTTTCGACACCGCCATATTTGAGATTTGCACCCGAAAGGAAGTTGTAGATGATAGGCGACGATGTGTTATAAGCATAGATATCGAGTGTTACAGCGACACCTCCTGCATCTACAACACTTAGATTAAAATCTGTATTGATGGTATCTCCGACAGTGAATGCTGTGTAGTATGGAATCGACACTGTACCCTCTGTGCTCCAGTCGCAATAATCCCAATCATCCTCATCCTCGCTCTCATCGCGATAGAGAGCTGTAAGATTGCTCACCGAGTATGCAAATTCACCGTCTGATGTGCTCCACACCTGAGCATTCACTCCGCTACAGAGATATATTGCATGAGCATCATTCTTCGAGGCGGAGAATGTCATCTGCTCGCCACTAATTGTTACACTCCACCTGCTGCTCGAACTGCTATCTAAGATATCTGTCACACCCGAGGTATCTACGCAATATGTTCCGATTCTATACTCCATATCGTATGCTCCAGCGGTGTGTGAACCATTGTAACCATACTCAATATAGTATTTATCGCCATCCTTCGAAATTTTGGCGTTATTGCTATTTCCGAATAGGAACTCTTTTTTGTTATATGGAAGCCCTCCATATGTGATATTGCCAAGTAGACTCCAATCTGGCTCGCTGTCGCTCGTTGAATCGAACTCCAACCCAACATCCTCCATCTCGTTGAGTAGCAAAGCCAAACGCATCGCGACATTCACACCATCCATTGCAAGGTTGTTGGTTGCCTGAACGCTGCTATACATTACGATACCCTTATATACATGACCATAATCCGATGTTTCATCACTCGAAAACAGACTGCAACTCGTTGCCAATAGGCTCGTTAGAGCCACCAAATATAAAAATAATCTCTTCATCACTCAACATTAAAATTAAAATTCACACACACAAACCCCCACTCCTCTGAAACTACGCACCAAATGCGCACGTAAATATAGATATAATTTCAGAATCTAACAAATCGCCAAACAGCAAATACCAATGTTCGACAAAATCTTCCATCAGTCCCACTTGAGATACGAAATTGAAAATTCCGTCATCCTGAACTTGTTTCAGGATCTCTACACCATCAACAAATATCTATTAATCAGCGCGTAATTATCTTTTGCTGAGATCCTGAAACAAGTTCAGGATGACGAATCCGTTGGATTCGATAACATGGTACCAATAACTCTACCTCTACTATTTTTTGTCGAACAAGAACAAATCGCAAACAGAAAGATTTATTATGATAGTTAACGAAATCACCACAAAATTATTATCTTTGCATCAAACTCATGTTAAACAGATTATAAGACTCTATAAAATATAATGAAACTACGCACTATCTCACTCTTTACACTGCTACTTATCGTGGCGGATCAACTACTTAAGATCTGGATCAAGACCAATATGCTTATTGGTGAGGCGATCATCGTATTCCCCGACTGGTTTCAGCTCCGATTCTTGGAGAATAATGGCGCGGCATTTGGAATGCAACTTGGCTCTGGTGAGGGCGTGGATTGGGGCAAGATGTTCCTTAGTGGATTTAGGGTATGTATGATTGCGCTCCTTGTATATTATATTTATAGACTTGTTCGACAGCACGCTCCAAAGGGTGTTATCATAGCCCTTGCGATGGTGTTGGCAGGTGCGATAGGAAATATGATTGATAGTGCCTTTTATGGCTTAATATTCTCTGAGTCAACGCCATTCGAGGTTGCTCAATGGGGTGGAAGCTATGCCGCACCGATGATGGGCAAGGTTGTTGATATGTTCTATTTTCCACTCTTTCAGTGGAATAACGTACCGTCGTTCTTGTCGTTCTTGGTCGATGGAAACAACTACTTTTTTGGAGCGATATTCAACCTTGCGGATAGCTATATATCGGTTGCTGCGGTATATATCATCCTCTTTCAGGGCAAATTTTTCAGTAAATAGACGATGTATAGGATCGAGTTCACATGCCAATACGAAGAGCTTTGGCGATACAATATGGTTATAACTTGCGGAGGCTACAACGCCCTCGACGAGCAGCTATATGTCGTTGGTTGTGAGCGTACAACGAGTGAAGAGTACCAGATAGGAGCTACCATAGAACTCAATCCACCTGCCAACTTCGACCCCTCCGAGCCACTTATTTTGGAGTGTGAGGAGGCGGAGAGTATCCATGCAATAATATATGTGATAGCACACACACTACCCTTGGATCGTAAAACAGAGAGCACACCGCCATTCCCATTTCGTGTGAAGATACTTCGCGATGAAGAGGAGATCTACTCTCGTGAGCACTTCGCAAATGGTTGGGGAGGCGCAACGGTTAATATAAAGATTTAAAGATGAAATCACTATCGAAATTTGAGCGACTCGCAACTCACGAGGTGAGCTTCGGCGGAGTCACAATAGGTGGCAAGCACCCTATTGCGGTGCAATCTATGACCAACACATCGACCCTCGATACGGAGGCGAGCGTGAAGCAGATCCTTCGAATGGAGGCGGCTGGGTGTCATATTGCGAGGCTTACGGCTCAGGGGCGTAAGGAGGGTGAGAATCTGAGAGTTATTGCAGAGGAGCTTCGTTCGCGTAGCTCTGAGATTGCGTTGGTTGCAGATATTCACTTCACTCCCGAAGTTGCGATGATTGCGGCTCAATATGTCGATAAAGTTAGAATAAACCCTGGTAATTTCTCGCTCAAAGATGGGAATCTGGAGCGACTTATTGCACTCTGCAAAGAGCGTGGTGTGGCACTTCGAATTGGGGTTAACCACGGTTCGTTGGCGGATCATATATTCGATAAATATGGCGACACACCCGATGGTATGGTCGCTTCGGCGATGGAGTTTCTGAGGTTGTGCCAAGCGGCTGATTTCTCGCAAGTGGTGGTCTCGATGAAGTCTAGCAATACGCGCGTTATGGTACACGCTTATCGACTCTTGGTGGAGGCAATGCAGAGCGAGGCGATGGACTTCCCGATACACCTTGGAGTGACTGAGGCTGGAAATGGAATTGAGGGACGAATAAAGAGTGCGGTTGGTATTGGGGCACTCTTGGCGGATGGAGTTGGAGATACTATTCGTGTCTCTTTGACCGAAGATCCTGTGATGGAGGTGCCTGTTGCTCAGGCTATTGTAGATTACTTTGCGGAGCGTGAAGGGGAGTTCCCGATATCTAACAGCGAGCTATACTCACCAACTCAATATAGACGACGCAGCGAGATCCAGCAGCCTATAATCCATCGTGAGATTACCGATGAGTTTACAATAATCGAGAGCACAAGCAAAAACCCAACGGCTGAGCTTCGCGCTGCAATTTTGAATCTTGCAGATGGTCGACCTATCGTTGTTAAACGTCGATATTTGGGATCGGATGTAACCGATGTCGCAATTCGTTCGGCAGCTGATTTGGGAGTGTTATTTCTCGATGGTTTGGCGGATGGTATTTGGATTGATGCTCCTGAGATTTCGGAGGCTGAGGTGGAGCAGATTGAACTTTTGACTCTACAATCGGCACGTGTCAGACAGTCTCAGACGGAGTATATTGCATGCCCTAGCTGTGGTCGCACGCTATTTGATATTGAGGGGGCTTTGGCCGAGATCAAGGTTCGTACATCGCACCTGAAACATCTAAAGATTGGGGTTATGGGTTGCATTGTCAATGGACCTGGCGAGATGGCAGATGCCGATTACGGTTATGTTGGGGCTGCTCGTGACAAGATCACACTCTATAAAAATCGCGAGGTTGTGGAGCGAAATATTCCTCAGGAGGAGGCTCTCGATCGACTTGTCGAGCTTATTAAGGGGTGTGGAGATTGGGTTGAACCAACTATTTAAGATCCTCCAGAAATGACAATCCTGCCATCATCATATCTGCCAGCAATCAGCTACTTCGTGGCGATACTCAGCGGCGACTGCACAATAGATATTGGCGAGCACTACATCAAGCGTTCGCCTCGCAATCGCACGCGCATAATGACCGCGCAAGGGGTGATGGAGCTATCAATCCCCATAAAAAAGGCAAACCGACCTCAAAGCGCAATGCACTCAATGGAGATCGACTACTCGAAGAGGTGGCAACATCAACACTGGATCACAATACTATCCGCATATAAATCATCGCCATTCTTCGACCACTACGCACCATACTTCGAGGCGATATACAGACGCGAATATAGATTGCTCACAGAGTTTAACTATGAGCTAATAAAGCTAATCACAAAACTTCTACAGCTGCCTCTACCCGAAGTCTCAAAAGATTATATCAAAGCTGAGAGCGGTGATATAGATCTTCGACCAAAGGGCACAATAGAGTCTCACAAAAGCGTCGAGCCATACATTCAAGTGTTCTTCGACAGAGAGCCTTTCGAGGCTAATCTGTCGATTATTGATCTGCTGTTTTGTGAAGGCCCTAACGCTCGCGTGCTCTTAATGGCGAGTCATAGATAAGCTCCACACTATCAACCATATCGCCATGCCGAACAACTACATTGAGGCTATTATCTACCTTGATATCCTCCAACACAAACTGTGATGGGGCTATCATCTTCATGCTCTTAACGGTATCCCCGATATAGACTACAGGGGCTACAGAATCCGAGGCGTAGACCCTCAACGTTTGGTTGTTTGTGCCACTATGTCGAGCGCGTCGATCGGCAATATGAAGCGTAGGCTGCTCCTTATTCCAGAGTGCGCGATATAGATAGAAGGCATCTTTGCGATCTATACGATTAAAAGAGACCAGACCATCCGCCTTCTCACCCAATGGGCTACGCGAAGATTTGAAATCGAAGAGTGCAGGCATCCAGATACCCCAAAACTTCGGATCATCATTCAATGCCGCGGCATACTCCTCGTGCATAGCACTCTGTCGACCCTCTGGGAACCACGCTACACGCTCCTCGGTTCTACACAGAGCGATATCATCACGATTGATCTGGTGATCCACAACACCACCCTCGCCATACATCACACCCGATCTAAAGCTACTCCACTCGCTGTGTAGTTTGTCTCGCCAGACATCGATATCGTTGAAGCGACCCTTATCCCAACCGATATCTTGTCGCCACACAATAAGATCGGGGATATTATTCATATCTCCATTCTGGTTGCTCAATGCAACTGTTAGGCGACTCTTATCGATGCTCTTTGCTGTTGTATTTAGTTCGGACAGATATCTTATAAAGTTATCTCCACGCGAATTTAACATCGAGAATACCCCCCACATAACCACACTCGGATGGTTATAATTTTGGTAGATCACCTCTCGCAACTGCTCAAGACCATTCTCCTCGAAGCGTTGAGTCGGGAAGTAGGCGATATCGCTAAAGTATGGCGATCTCACAAATGGAGTGTCGACCCACGCAACAATACCCTCTCTGTCACACAACGAATATAGATAGCTATCATGCGGATGAATTGCAGAGCGTATGGCGTTAGCTCCTAACTCCTTAACCACCTCTAAATCCTCACTGTAGGAGCGTTTAGAGAGCACACCCCCACCCACTGGATGGTCATGATAGAGTGTCACACCTCGCATGAAGATCGGCTCGCCATTGATCCTCACAACACCATCTGCACCCTGCTCTTCGGCTAGTGTAACAGCTCTAAAACCTGTTGTTACACTCACTCGATCCGTCTGCTCCTCGATCTGTTTATCGCCCTTCTCCATCGAATAGATACTCACCGTCACTTGGTAGAGGTTAGGCTCTGCGGGTGACCACAATTTCGCACCTTTGATGCTGAAAGGGATCACAAGAGGAGTATTACCATCTATCTTACTCTTGTTTATGGTGCGATTAAATTGCACCTCTCCACTCTCATTTTCAATCGAGAGTTCGACACGTCGCTCCTCAACTGCATCGCTTACAAATCGCACCTCAACCTCTCCACTTACAGCCTTGCTATCGACGCTCTGAGCTGTAACAAAGAGTCCATCCGAACCATAAAAGATCGGAGAGATCGCTATTTGAGGTGTCACGATAAGCTCCACATCGCGATATACTCCACCTTGGATATCATGCTCTATAGATGTTGGCAACAGATCACTCTGAGGCGCGGAGTTAACGATCAACGAGAGGCTATTATCATCATTATATTTGAGGTATTTCGAGATCTCAAACGCAAATGCAGTCCCCCCACCTCGATGCTCACCGACATACTTACCATTAACAAAGAGATCCGCAACACTCTGCACTCCATAGAACTTCACAAAGATCCTCTGCATGCGCCAAGAGTCGGGAACATAGAGGTTACGCAGATAGGTTGCCGTTGTAAGGTTCTTCGCCGTCGACAACGATTGTGTCCAACAGTATGGCAACGAGATGTTATATGCAGCGTCGGCACTCCCCTCTTTTGCCGAAAAGACTCTCCAGCCGCTATTCAACGGATATATCTCGCGAGCATTGAGCGTTGTAAGCGTCAAAAATAGTGATAATAGTGTTAATATTACAGCTCTATATTTCATGGTATTTATTTTAAATCAATTCTTAAGTATTTGGTATTAAGTAGTGTAAAACAATTATCGCCATATTTTTAAAAGTACTCTTGGTGCGATATTTTTCACTATTGAATCTCAATGTAGAACCACTATATTTTCAATTCAATAGCGAAAAATCTCATCTCCAATAGCACTCTTAAAAACACACCAATAATTATTTTACCCTACTTAGCCTCCGATAAACTTCGCCAATCAGTCCCATTTGAGATACGAAATTGAAAATTTCGTCATCCTGAACTTGATTCAGGATCTCCCGATTTTCGGAACGAAAACTCGGGCACAACGACTTTACCTAAAGTAAATTTATAATTCTCAACATACTCTCTTCGTCCCCGAGTTTTTTCTAACGAAAAAATCGGGAGATCCTGAATCAAGTTCAGGATGACGGGAAAAATTAACACACCAGTTATCATCAATAAGCATCAATCAACGTATCTACGTTTAGAGTGTTGTCGTTTGCTGAGATCCTGAAACAAGTTCAGGATGACGTTCCTTGCGGAACGTATCTCAAGTGGGACTATCAGCAAAAACAACTCCCTTTTTATAACGCAGATAATAGTCTATAGATGTTACAAAGATCCATATTTTTTTATCGGACGCCAATAAATATATGGTACAAACTTACACAAAATTTATGAATTAAAGAGAGAAAAAACGTATCTTTGCCAATAATTTTGTATTGTATGAATATAATTGATATAATAATCCTCCTGATCTTGGCATACGCACTCTTCGAGGGGTTTCGCGAAGGGATTGTGGTTCAAGCCTGCTCTATTGTCGGTATCGCGGTGGGTATCTGGTGTGGTTCGAGGTATGGCGACACGATCGCTAACTTCCTGCAAATCGAGAGCGATTATAGCTCCACGTGGGGCTTTATCATCACCCTAATTGTCGCGATTCTGCTTGTTGGAGTTGTGGCTCGTATAGCTCGAAGTATCCTGCACTTTGCGGGACTTAGTGCTGTTGACAAGATACTCGGAATGGCACTATCCTTGTTTAAATATGTCGTTATCATGAGTCTACTACTCTCGGCATTCGGATTCATAAATAGCAAAGTCGAATTGGTCAATAGCACGACACTTGCCAAATCAAAACTCTATCAGCCAATAGTAAATACCACCAAATGGGCTACTCCAGCGTGGAATTGGACTGTCGAACAGATTAATCAAGCACAAGAGACAACAATATAACATATGGAGCAGAAATTTTCAGGAGTGGTGGTTCGCGCCACTGGTAGTTGGTACGATGTGCTTCATGATGGGGTGACACACAGTTGTCGAATTAGAGGTCGACTTCGACTCAAAGGGGCTCGATCTACAGCACCCGTAGTTGTCGGAGATAGAGTCACTTGCGAGATGGAGGAGCAGGGGAGCTATGTGATATGCGATGTTGAAACTCGCCGAAACTATATAATCCGCAGAGCCTCGAACCTCTCGAAAGAGTCACATATCATAGCCTCGAATATCGACCGTGCAATGATCGTTGCGACGCTATTTTCGCCCGAGACTGCCACGGAGTTTATAGATCGTTTCTTGGTGACATGCGAGGCTTATAAGATCCCAGCGACGATCCTTCTTGCGAAGATAGATCTCGCCTATAGCCACCCCGAAGCTGTTGCTCTATTCAAGGAGACATACAACAAAGCGGGGTATGAGGTGGTTGAGATCTCCGCGACACAAGGGATCGGAATAGATCGCGTCAAGGAGCTGCTACACAACCAGACAACCCTCATTTCGGGAAATTCGGGAGTGGGCAAATCGACTCTAATAAGTGCAATTGAGCCAACCGTAGAGGTCAAGACAGGCGAGATTTCGCAGAGCCACCACAAAGGCAAACATACCACCACATTCTCGACAATATACCCACTCACTCAGGGCGGATATATAATCGACACCCCTGGGATCAAGGGGTTTGGACTACTCGATATTGATGATGCAGAGTTGTGGCACTACTACCCCGAGATGTTGAAATTTGGCGAGGAGTGTCAATTCTATAACTGCACCCACACCCACGAGCCAAAGTGTGCTGTGCGTAGAGCTGTCGAGATGGGCGATATTGCATTTTCGCGCTACGAGAGCTACCTCAAAATAATGGATGAAGATGAAAAATACAGAAAATAACGGACGCATAGAGTGGCTTCGCGAACGTATCGAATACCTTGCGGAGTTTATGACACCAGAGCGTCGCGAAACCTTGGAGCGAACTCTTTCGAAGCGTACATACCAGATGACAATCCTCTCGGAGAACACCTTTCACTCTCAAAATGCGAGTGCTTTGATGCGTCACTGCGAGGCGTTTGGAGTTCAACATATGCACGCCATCGAGGAGTTATGTGACTTTAAGACCTATGCCGATATCGTTCGAGGCACAGATAAATGGGTCGATCTCACTCGATATACCAACACCACAGATGCTGTAAAGGCACTCAAGGATCAAGGGTATCGAATTGTCGCGACAACACCTCACCAAAAGGACTCAGTGCCCGAAACATTCGATGTCTCGAAGGGTAAATTTGCGCTGGTCTTTGGGACAGAACACTCTGGAATATCGCAGCAGATAATCGACGAGGCGGATGAGTTTCTCCAGATTCCAATGTGTGGAATGGTCGAGAGTCTCAATGTATCGGCTTCGGCAGCGATACTCATATATATGTTGTCGGAGCGACTTCGCAACACAACGACTAATTGGCAGATCGACGAAGAGCAGCAATCCGAGATCCTATACCGATGGATGAAGAGCAGCGTTCGAGAGTCGGGAAAGGTGCTGCTTCGCAAATTTAATGATATTTAATTTATTGGCATCCGATAA
>JBCQUC010000035.1:0-21822 GCA_047174275.1 Rikenellaceae bacterium
CGATCTGATATCGTATGCCGAAGATGTTTCGAGGTGTATATCGTTTTTGAGAGCCTCCTCCATCACAAACGAGAAGTGGCTCGATTTAGAGCAGTAGCAGTAGTTATACGACCCTTTGTAGTCGACCTTTGCCATCGCCACATTGAACATCCTCTTTGCACGTCCTATCTGTTGTGAGATCTTTGGTAGGTATGTGATTTTGAGTGGCGTACCATACTGTTTGATGATATCCATGAGTGGAATGTCGTGGAAGTTGAGCTCGTTATCCTCTACGGTAAACTCATCTTGTGGAAAGTCGAATGTCTGATCGATTAGGTCGATATACTTGTTCTTCATCTCTTCTCTTCTTGGAAACTTTTAAATTATTAGTGTCCGATAAAAATCAGACAAATTTTTGTAATGTGCTGCAATATAATACATTATATGTGTATGCGAAATCAGAGGCTTACTTTTGCACCGCGTTTCGACTCTGAAAGAGTCGTCATCCTGAACTTGATTCAGGATCTCCCGAATTGCGCCAAAGGCGGAATTTCGGGAACATTGTCAAACTTTTGTAATGCTCTCTTTTTCAATATATTTTCTTTGTGCCCGAGATTTAGTTTTACTAAATTCGGGAGATCCTGAATCAAGTTCAGGATGACGAATCTGTTGGATTCGATAACATGGTGCCAATAAAGTCTACACTGTTATCTTTTTATCGGACACTAATGCTTTTAAATATTCGTAAATCCAACTCGGCTACATTCGCTTATTTTTGACGATGTAGCTCACTTGGATTGCAGATGCAACTGCGCTACAAAGTTAGCGGATTATTTTCGAGTTGTCAATTTTTAATAGCTCTTTTTTGCTTGACTGAAATTAAAAAATGGTTAGATGTGTTTGTATCTATGAAAAAAGTGTTATTTTTGTGCCAAATGAGTGAGCTTATGGTGGTAATTGCCAATGTCATATACGAATACCTAGAGTCTAATCGACGCATAACTGTGCCGATGCTCGGAACTTTTCTAACAAAGGGGAGTCGCGATACGCTGCTCTTCTCGGAGTTTATGAAGAGTGACGACGGTGTATTGCGATCTCTGCTTATTGAGGGGCAGGGGTTGAGTGAGTTAGAGGCGACGGATGCAATCGAGGCGTTTGTTTGCGATATCCGTTCGGCGTTGGAGTCTGACAAGAGTTACGAAGTGCCTCCGATGGGGCGATTCAAGAGTGTCGATGGAGCTATTTTGTTTGAGAACTCAATAATAGAGATAGAAGAGGAGGAAGATGACACTCTATCGATCGAAGAGCAGAATAAGATGGTGGAGGATATTTTCGACTCTCTATCATCTTACCAAGAGTCAACACCCTATCAAGAGCCGATCTATCAAGAACCAACTCCGACATCCGTAAATTCAAAGGTAGAGCCAAAAGCAAAATTCGACATATGGGTAATTGTGGCACTTGTAGCTGGATTTTTCGCCCTCTTCGCGCTGCTTTACGGAATCATTGTGGAGTGGCAGATTGGAGACCTCTCTTTTGGTTCGACGATTGATAATTTACTATTTAAAATATTAGGCTAGGTTAAAATGGAGATAAATAGTGTCAAGCAGCGTTTTGGGATTATTGGTCATTCGGAGCTGTTGAATAGGGCTCTGGAGGTTGCATTGCGCGTTGCTCCGACCGACCTTACAGTCTTGGTGAGTGGCGAGAGCGGAGTGGGAAAGGAGTTTTTTCCGCAGGTTATCCACGCCTATTCATCGCGTAAACACAATAAATATATAGCTGTCAACTGTGGTGCGATCCCCGAAGGAACGATCGACTCGGAGCTCTTTGGGCACGAAAAGGGTGCTTTTACGGGTGCAATGGAGCAGCGCAGAGGCTACTTCGAGGAGGCTGATGGAGGGACTATCTTTCTGGACGAGGTTGGAGAGTTGCCACTTCCGACTCAGGTGCGATTGCTAAGAGTGTTGCAGAGTGGTGAGTTTTTGAGGGTCGGATCGACAAAGGTTCTCAAGACCAATGTGCGAGTTGTGGCGGCGACAAATATGAGGCTGGAGGAGGCGATTATGGATGGACGTTTTCGCGAAGATCTCTACTATCGACTCAACACTGTGCCGATCGCAGTCCCAGCACTGCGCGAACGAAAAGAGGATATATACCTAATTTTCAGAAAATTCTGTGCCGATGTAGCGACCAAGTATAGAATGCCAGCCATATCTTTGGATGATGAGGCAAGAGCTCTGCTCGAAAACTACTATTGGCGAGGTAACATCCGACAGCTAAAAAATATTGCGGAGCAGATCTCGGCTGTGGAGGCTTCAAGAGCTATAACGCGCGATATCTTGGCGCAATATCTGCCAGAGATGGTGGGGACGAACCCTGCTATATTGACAAGTGCCCAAGGCGGAGGAGCATCTTCATCTTCGCAAGATAGTTTTACAAGCGAAAGGGAGTTACTCTATAAAGTGTTGTTCGATATGCGCTCCGAGATAGGGGATCTAAAGCGAATGGTTGGTCAACTGTTGGCGAAAGATGGGTTTTCGAGTGTTGCGTCGCAACCTATCACCACTCCAACTCCACCTTCGATGCAGGCGGCATTGCCAAGCCACAACCCATCGATCGTAGATCTGATAACATCGACCGATGGAGCGACCGATTTCTACGAAGTGAGCGAAGAGGTAGAGGAAGAGCCACGAGAGAGGACAAAATCCGATATGCAGCGCGAACTGATAAAACGTGCCTTGAAACGAAACAATGGACGACGAAAAGATGCCGCAGCTGAGTTATTTATGTCGGAGAGGACACTATATCGCAGAATTAAGGAGTTAGGGTTAGAGGAGTATTAAATTTAGAGAGTATTATTTAGCCTCTGATAAGAGGTTTTTAATGTCTATAAATGTGCAGAGAAATGTGATATTATGTATTGCAGAGAGGTCGAGGCTTAATTTTGCATCTCGTATCGACTCTGAAAGAGTCGTCATCCTGAACTTGTTTCAGGATCCCTAACTATTAGTGTTTCAGATTCTTTGTAGAGATCCTGAAACAAGTTCAGGATGACGAAATTTTCAATTTCGTATCTCAAGTGGGACTGCTAGAAGAATACCGAAATGTTTAAAGTAGCTTTTAAGTGATTAAAATAAAATGATAAAGTTGAAGAGGATAAATACATTATTATTCGCAGCGATGGCTATGCTATTTGTGAGCTGTGGATTCAAAGTTGGGTACTCGCTCTCTGGAGCGTCGATACCTCCCGAAGCAAAGACCTTCTCGGTTGCATATTTCCCAAACAACGCTACAATGGTAGCACCAGTCCTATCATCGGAGTTGACCAATGCGCTGAAGGATATCTTCTTGCGTCGATCGAACCTCGTTGAGGTGTCGTCTGGAGGAGATTTCGCATTCGAGGGAGAGATTACAAGCTACACCTCGACTACAGCGTCGGTGGCGGCTGGAACAACAAATGACTATGGTACGCTCAACCGTCTGTCGGTTACTGTAAGGGTTCGATTTGGCAACCTTATAGATGAGGCGGGTTCATTTAGTAAGAACTTTACGGCATACCAAGATTATAGCTCTTCGCAGCTCCTTACAGAGGTCGAGGGTGAGCTCATTACGCTTATTGTGGATGAGATAGTAACCGATATATTCCAAGCTGCGGCTTCAAATTGGTAGTTGATATGACTGATATTTTAAAGAGTTATCAATGGTATCTGCCAGTCTATATCTCTAGTTGGCGATCTTGTAAAGGTGAGGGTGTTGATGGCGTTACGGAGCTTGTGGTGATGAATCGCCCCGAAGCTGTTGTGGAGCACGAAGAGGTCGATATGGAGTTCTTGATGAGCCTTGTTGAAGAGCCTGCTCCTGCCCCTGCCCCAAAAAGGCCTGCTCGACCATCTTCAAAACCTGTCGTGGATGCAATTGCGGCACTGGAGATGATGCAACCTCAGCCAGAGGTTAAAAAAGGCAAGTTGTCAATGGGGCTGATTGATAAATTTTTGGAGGTCAAAGATCTTCGAATCACCCCACAATCCGATGATGATGGAGAGGTGGTTGATCTTATGTGGGAGCGTTCAGATCCCAATCAACCAAACACTGCTGAGGATGATGTTGCGAGCGAAGAGTTGGCGGCGATCTATCTAAAACAGAGACTTTACAAGGAGGCAAGTGATATTTATAATAGATTATTTTTGTTATATTCAGAAAAAAGTGTTTACTTTGCGTCACAAATCGAGAAAATCGATAAGATTTTAGAAGAAAAGGGCGAATAGGGGTCGAAAAGTGGTAGGGTTGGTCTTGGAAGAGGCTAGTTTGAGAGTGTCGCACTAAAAATTTAAGAAAATAATTTAATAGATTAAAGATATGTTATATTCAATTTGTATTGGTTTGATCCTTGTTGCTTGCGTTTTGTTGATCTTGGCAGTTATGGTGCAGAGTCCAAAGAGTGGAATGGCAGCTAACTTCGGAGCATCTAATCAGGTGATGGGAGTTCGTCAGACTAGCGACTTTTTGGAGAAGTTCACATGGGCAATGGCTGGTTCTATTTTGGCGTTGAGCCTACTTGCAACAGTTGTTATGGATGGTGCATCCTCTTCAAGTTCATCATCTATCAGCAGCGATGCAGATGCATTGATCGAGCAGCTTCAACAGCAGCAGTCGTTGGAGATCCCACAAGCTGCAACTGAGGTGATCGAGACTCCAGAGGCTACAGAGAGCACAGAGGAGTAACCGAACCAATCGGACTATATAATCTAAGTTGGAGTGCGTTTTTTATCGCGCTCCAACCTTTTTTGTATTATTATGTCCGATACAAAACCAAAGACTTTTTGTAATATGCTGTAATATAATACATTATGATGTGTTTGTAAAATTAGGGACTTTCTTTTGCACCACGTCTCGACTCTGAAAGAGTCGTCATCCTGAACTTGATTCAGGATCTCCCGAATTGCGCCAAAGGCGGAATCTCGGGAACACTATCAAACTTCTCAATGTATTCTCTTCGTGCCCGAGATTTAGTTTCACTAAATTCGGGAGATCCTGAATCAAGTTCAGGATGACGAATCCGTTGGATTCGATAACATGGTGCCAATAAAGTTTCCACTATCATCTTTTTATCGGATACGAATATTTTTTGTATATAATTAGTTGTTTTTCTGGCAAATTTCGTCTATATTGGCATATCTTAAAAATAAATAAGAGAAAAAGAGTATGAATAGTACAGTAGAGGTAATCCAGATCAATATCATAGGCGATGATAAGCCTGGTGTAACATCGTCGCTAACAGAGATTTTAGGGCGATACGATGCCTTTATCCTCGATATCGGTCAATCAAATATCCACCACTCATTGGTCTTAGGAATCTTGTTCCAGACAACATCCGACAAGTCGGGAAATATCATGAAAGAGCTGCTCTTTAAGGCTACAGAGTTGGGTGTAAGCATACGATTCAACCCCATTGCAGAGGAGGATTATGGCGAGTGGGTCGAGGGGCAAGGTAAAGATAGATATATCGTCACACTCCTAGGGCGCAAGATCACAGCCTCAAACATCGCACTTGTTGCAGGGGCTATTGCGGAGCAGGAGCTCAATATCGATGATATCATTCGCCTTACGGGGCGTGTGCCGCTGGATGAGAATGCTCGTGTCCCAAAATCTTGTATCGAGTTCTCATTGAGAGGAACTATCCCCAACAAAAAACTGCTGCAAGAGCGATTCTTCGAACTCTCGGATGAGGGTATTGATGTCTCGTTCCAAGAGGATACACTCTATCGTAGGTGTCGAAGATTGATCTGCTTTGATATGGACTCTACACTTATCGAGACCGAGGTTATTGATGAGTTGGCGGAGAGAGCTGGAGTGGGAGATGAGGTACGCGCAATCACGGAGCAGGCTATGCGTGGTGAGATAGATTTCCGTGAGAGCTTCACGCGTCGAGTGGCTATGCTCAAAGGGTTGGATGTGAGCGTAATGGAGGATATAGCACGCAATCTACCAATCACCGAGGGGTTGGAGCGAATGATGAAGATCCTCAAAAGAGTTGGATTCAAGACTGCGATTCTGTCGGGAGGATTCACCTACTTTGGTCGTCACTTGAAGCGTCAATTTGGATTTGATTATATCTATGCCAATGAGTTGGAGGTCGAAGATGGTAAGTTGACGGGGCGTTATGTTGGTGAGATTGTTGATGGTGAGCGCAAGGCGGAGTTGTTGCGACTCTTGTGCCAATTTGAGGATATCGACCTTGAACAGTCGATCGCTGTTGGAGATGGTGCGAATGACCTTCCGATGTTGAATATTGCAGGTCTAGGTATCGCATTCCACGCAAAGCCAAAGGTTAAGGAGAATGCTAAACAGTCGATCTCGACCATAGGTCTGGATGGAATTTTATACTTTGTGGGTCTCAAAGATTCATGGGTCGAGGTGTAGTTATGAGGGGGCTTCGGTCGCTTTTGATCTTGGTTGCACCGCTCTTTGTGGGGTGTTATGACACCTTTGATGACCCATCAGCCGCGGAGGAGAGTCTCGATCTAAGCTCTAATATAACCTTGGAGATGCTGCATGAAGTGCTCGCGGCGGATGGCTATACAGATATCAAGGATGATCTGCGAATTTGTGGGAGTGTCACAGCCCATGATGAGAGTGGAAACTTCTATAAGACATTTGTGATCGAGGAGGATGGCTATGGAGTCGAGATCTTGGAGGGGCTAACTGATTCATATGTACGTCACCAAATGGGGGCAGAGATCTTTGTATCGCTCGAAGGGTTGCGTATCACGCGAAGTCGAGGTGTGATGCAGATTGGTGTGGCGACATACCAGGGTAGCTCCTATGATATTGACTACCTTGGGCACGAATATCTCGTGGATCAACACATCACAAATAGTGGTAAGGTCAGCGAGATCTCGCCGCGTGTCGTTACACTCGAAGAGTTGACAGGTGCTGAGGGGGCAGATTTTGTCGAGAAGTTGTGTGGCTCTTTGGTTCGAATAGATGGCGTTGTCTACTATAGCGATGAGGACGATGATGATGGATTGTGGAGTGGGGATCGCTGTTTTGTTGATGCTTCGGGGGAGTCGGATGTTGAGCTGTGGTGTTATACCAGTTCATACTCTAACTTTTCGATGTGTGAAATTCCCCTTTGCGAATGCTCTCTGGTGGGCATAATGCAGAGTGATGAGGTCTCAGGGAGCAGCGTTAATCGCCCAGTGCTTAAGATGCGCGATCTGAACGATTGTATCTATTGATTATGATTCGAACTATTATATTGCTGTTATTGATGGTGGCGGTGGGTTGTTCACCTTCACCATCGAGTTCTGTGTTTGAGGATATTGAGACTCCAGAGTCAGAGGATAGCGATGATGATGATAGCTATGAGCCCGAGATCGAGACCGATGATTATGCACCAGAGGTTACATCCTCAATTATTGCGCTAAAATCTAAATATATAGGATCTACAGTTAGGTTGACTGAGTCAATGACGATCTCGGGGCAGGTTGTGGCGAATGATATTCGTGATGAATTTACCTACACCATGATCTTGGAGGACTCAACAGCTGCTATTGAGGTGAGCGTAGATATTGACAATATTGCCTATCAATTCCCATTGGGGTGTTATGTGCGGTTGGTTTGTGATGGTTTGTGGTTGGGGAGTCGCGGAGGCACAATTGTGATTGGCGAAGAGCCTACGGGTGACTCTGTTGTCGATATGATCGATGAAGATGATATCTCGACACACCTCTATTATGTCGAACAGGGGGCTATCCCTGAACCAACTTTTGTTGAGATTGGGGAGTTAAACACCTCTTTGGTCTCTTGTTTTATTGCTATTGAAGATCTCTGTTTTCTCTCCGCTTATGGCTCGACTTTTTGTGAGCGAGATCTGGATAGTGGACGCTCAATCTCGACAACTCATATCCTTGAGAGTCGAGACGGTGAGCAGATTGAGTTGTTCATAGCAAGCACAACAGACTACGCTGACGATCTGATCCCCAGCGGATATGGTAACATCTATGCGATCCTCGACCTCTATGCAGGTTCGTATAGCCTTCGACTTATTGATCGAGGTATCGACTTTTAATATTGTTTGAGATTATTAATGTTCGATAAAAATCAGGGGCTTGTTTTTACATCTCGTGTCGACTCTGAAAGAGTCGTCATCCTGAACTTGATTCAGGATCTCCCGAATTGCGCCAAAGGCGAAATCTCGGGAACGCTATCAAACTTCTCTTTCTCAACATATTCTCTTCGTGCCCGAGATTTAGCTTCACTAAATTCGGGAGATCCTGAATCAAGTTCAGGATGACGAATCCGTTGGATTCGATAACATGGTGCCAATAAAGTCTCCGCTTTTTTACTGGGCTCTAAGAATCTGTTTAAATTTCTCTCATCTAATTCTTTTCGAGATACAATCTCATTACATCTTTGATTGTTGGGAAGCTGCTCTTTAGTTTTTTGTCGATCTTTTCGCGTTTACACCACTTTGCGCGATCTATACCCTCCTCTGTTTGAGGTTTGAGCTCTGTTGTGTCGCTGCTGTGCATAGCATACCAATGGGTGGTTTTTATCTCCCATTTTCCACGCATAGAGTAGGCATGAAGGGTCTCGCAGATCTTATCGCCAAGTGTAATTCCACCCACTCCAGTCTCCTCTTCGACCTCGCGAACGGCACACTCCTCGATTGTCTCGCCCTCTTCCCAATGCCCTTTTGGTAGATCCCAACGTCCATTGCGGTGGATCATAAGTAGGCGAGAGTCGTCGTTGCAGACTACACCTCCAGCCGCCACAACCTCTTTGAATTGAGCAGCGAAGTTTCTATATAGAGCCTCTGGATTTGGGGTTACAATCGAGACCTGCTCGAACTGTTCGAGGATCTCGATTATATAGTCTCGTTCGATGAATCCGCTCTCGATTAGAAAGCCAGCCGTTGGCTCATCGCTTATTGTAAGCTGTTTTGTTGCGAAGTATATATTTATCTCCATTCTCTTATCTTTTTAATTATTAGTATCAAAAAAAACTTTTCTAGCAGTCCCATTTGAGATACGTTCCGCAAGGAACGTCATCCTGAACTTGTTTCAGGATCTCTGCAAATGGCTTGAAACTCGGACGGTTAGGGATCCTGAAACAAGTTCAGGATGACGACTCTTTCAGAGTCGAAACAAGGTGCCAATACAAATTGTAAACTTTTATCGGACACTCTTATCTTTTTATTATATCTAGTATCTCTTGAAGTTCACCCCTTTTTATCACAATTGATATGCCTAATGTAAAAATAGCACCAACAAGGGCTGCGATTAAAAGCTCTATCAGCGGAGGAAGCGAAGTTGTAAATTGTGCGATCTGCCATACAACACCCCCCATCAAGGCGGTAGTCAAAATAGTTGGGGCGATCGCCGATGCAAGGTTCAAATACCCTAACAGAGGAGAGATTCGACGGGCAAAAAATATTACAATCAACATATCGATAATGGCATAAAGCAGAAGTCCGCCACACATCGCCACCACACCAAAGGGAATAGAGGCAATGAGAATCACCACACCACAACACTTTTTTATGGTCTCAGCCCTCAAAAAATCTGCCGAACGCCCTTGAGAGCGGATCAACGATCCATAAAACTTCATGATTGGATCCCACATATTTGCAATGGCTATAATTTGGAGCAGAGGTACAACATCTAGCCACTGTTCGCCAAGAAGAGTCAAGGTCAGAGGTCTTGCCATAACAGCGATTCCAACCATAGCTGGAAAGACTACAAAACATACAACTCGAAGATATTTAAGGAGTATTGTTGCCGCCACTTCGGCCGACTCTTGCGCCTCGCAGAGTATCGGGTAGAGTGCACGTTCGACTATTGTTGAGATATTTGACGAAGGGAGTGCCGCTATGGTGGTCGCTCTATTGTATAGTCCAAGGTCGCTTTGAGTGAAGTATTTACCGATTATTAATGTGTACATATTGGTGTAGATCACATGCATCAACCCCGAAGCCATAATCTTAGAGCCAAAGTTCGATAGTATTTTAAATGAGCTCCAAGAGAATCCGCAGCGAGGTCGCCAAGGGGAGAGCCTCCAGAGCAATGTATTAAATATAACGGCACTAATCAACTGTTGAGCGACCAGAGCCCACACCCCATAGCCCGAATATGCCATCACAATTGCTACAACTCCTCCAATGACAATTCCCGTAAGTGAAGCCATCGCCTGTCGTTTGAAGTCCAACGAGATGGTTATAAGTGCCTGTTGAACAACCGAAAATGAGTTGATGATGAGGGTTATTGTATATATGCGGGCAATTCGACATAGTTCGGGAGCGTTATAGAATTGAGCTATGTATGGTGCTGATACATATATGATAGCGTATAAACCTATGGCAACAATGATGTTGAAGATGAGTGCTGTGGATAGATCCTCTTCGCTACGATTTTGTCGTTGTACAAGGGCTTGAGCCATTCCACTATCGATGAGCGATATGGCTATAGCGATAAATATCGACATCATAGCGATGAGTCCATAGTCAGCTGGCACTAAAAGCCGTGCAACAACCAGACTCACAATAAATTGCGAGCCTTGGATAGCAAAGCGTTCCACTGCACTCCAGATAACCCCCGAACTATTTTTTCTCTTATTGCTCTTCATTGCTCTTCAAAGATACTCATTTTTTTGTAATTGTGAACTTAGTTTTATCGTGTGAATTATAATTTGAGGTGGGATATGGTAAAAAAAATAAAAAAAAGTGTTACAATATTGTGTATTAACCAAATAAAGATTATATTTGCACTCTCAATGGGTGTCTCATGTCGATTTTAGCGTATATTTGGGCTCGATTTGAGTGAATAGTGGAGGGGCTTGAAAAATCAATAATAATATATAATATAAATTAAGATATGACAAAGGCAGATATTGTAAGCGAAGTTGCAAAAGCTACAGGAGTAGAGAAGGCTCAGGTTATGACAATCGTTGAGGCTTTTATGGAGAGCGTAAAGAGTTCAGTGGCATCTAACAATCCCGTTTATTTGCGTGGATTTGGTAGTTTCATTGTGAAGAAGCGTGCACAGAAGGTTGCTCGTAACATCTCAAAGGATACTACAATCACAATCCCTGAGCACAACATACCTGCATTTAAGCCATCTAAGAGCTTTGCCGAGCTTTTGAAGTAATAATTAATGTTAAACCAATAAAAGTATACAATTATGCCAAGCGGTAAGAAGAGAAAAGGACATAAGATGGCTACCCACAAGCGTAAGAAACGTCTTCGCAAGAATCGTCACAAGAAGAAAAAATAGTGGGTTAGTCGACACTCTTATGTGTCAGGAGCATATTAAAGCTAAGGGCAATACCCTTAGCTTTAATACGTTAAAAGATAAAGTGAATGTATTATTTCTGTCCACTTTGTGGGTCGATTATTCTATCAAATAATTGATTGTAGAAGAGTGGAGTTCAGAGGCTCAGCGGCATGTTGTAAGATCGTTGTAGCTTATTAATCTTATTTCGATTTTATGAATCGAGAGTTAGTAATAAATGTAACCCCAACCGAGATCTCTATCGCATTGTGCGAAGATAAGGTCTTAGTGGAGCTTAATAAGGAGCAGAGCCAGATCGGCTTTGCTGTTGGAGACATATACCTAGGTCGTGTGCGAAAGATCATGCCAGGTCTCAACGCTGCGTTTGTCAATATTGGTCACGAACGCGATGCCTTTATCCACTACCTAGATCTTGGAACCCACTTTCGTTCGCTCGACAAAGTGGTTAGCAGTTACCAACCTGGGAAACGTGGCATTAAGGTCGAGAGCCTTAAGATGCAGGAGCAGGTCGACAGAGCAGGAAAAATATCGAATCTACTCGAAGTAGGTCAAACAATAATGGTTCAAATCGCCAAAGAGGCGATCTCAACAAAGGGTCCACGTCTAACAGCTGATATCTCTCTTGCAGGGCGCAATGTTGTTTTAGTGCCCTTCTCGTCTAAGGTGTTCCTATCGCAAAAGATTCGTTCGTCGGAGGATAAGAAGCGTCTACGAGGAATTGCAGCAGCGGTATTACCTAAAAATTTTGGTGTGATTATACGTACAGCAGCGATCTCGGCGAAGGATGAAGATATTCAACAAGATATAGAGTCGTTGCTCGAAAGGTGGGCAACTCTAACACGAAATATCCGTAAGAGCGAAGCTCCAGCTCTCTTGATGAGTGAGATGAGTCGCGCAAATACAATTATTCGTGATACGTTGAATCTGAGTTTCTCGCAGATTGTGGTCGATGATGAGGCTATGTATGACAATATTCGTGGCTATATCAAATCCATAGAGGCGGGGAGAGAGTCAATTGTAAAGCTATATAAGGGAAATGTTCCGATATTTGACAATTTCGATATCACGAAGCAGATCAAATCGCTCTTTGCGAAGTATGTATCGCTCAGAAGAGGTGCGTACCTAATCATCGAGCATACGGAGGCGATGCACGTTATAGATGTCAATTCGGGCAATCGAACCAAGGCGGAGGATAACCAAGAGCAGATGGCGTTGGATGTGAATCTAGCAGCTGCATCTGAGGTGGCTAGACAGCTCAGATTGAGGGATTTGGGAGGTATTGTGATAGTCGATTTTATCGACCTACACAAAGCTCCAAATCGACAGATGCTCTACGAAGAGATGGTGAAGTTGATGGCTGGAGATAAGGCGAAACATACAGTTTTGCCACTTTCGAGATTTGGACTTATGCAGATCACGCGTCAGAGGGTTCGCCCAATTGCGGTGGAGGCGGTGGAGGATGTATGTCCTACCTGCCATGGATCGGGCAAAATTCAACCAACGGTGGCACTTGATAAGGGGATCGAGAATGAGATCTCGTTCTTGACGGTGGATCGCAAGGTGAAGTATATAGATCTTCGAGTGAGTCCATATGTTGCGGCGTTTATCACAAAAGGCATCCTCTCGAAGCGACGACGCTGGGGCTGGAAATATAAATGTGATATCAAGGTGACAGTCGATGAGAGTATGGGTATTATAGATGTTGGATACTACGATAAAAATGGAGTCAACATTCTCACATAACAGACGAGCAGACTCCGCAGTTAAGGGTGCGGAGTCGCTTATTTCGCTCTTTGCCACCGCTTCGGGGGTCGAAGAGCTTAAAAAAGGGTACAAAGATAGAGGCACTACACACCTTCTCTCGGAGATGGTGAGTGGTGCTTTGTCGTTGTATGCAGCTTCGTTGATCCGCGAGGTTGGCGGTTTGCATATCTTTGTGGCAGAGGATCGAGACTCGGCGGCATATCTCTTGAATGACCTCTATATGTTGTTGGGTGAGGAGAGTATTTTCTTCCTGCCTAGCTCCTATAAACGTTCGATACTCTACGGTTCGGAGGATGCAAATGGTGTTGTGCAGCGAACATCGGCGATGAATGCAATGCGTCGAATGGAGGGAGATTTTACGGTTGTCTGTACATATCCCGAGGCGTTGGTTGAGCGAGTTGTCGATGTGGATGCTATGCGTCGCGAAGTTATAGAGCTTAAGGTTGGGGATAAGGTGCAGATTCCGACCCTTATCGAGATGTTGGAGAGCGTTGGTTTCGAGAGGGTTGACTTTGTCTATGAGCCAGGGCACTACTCTCAGCGTGGTGGTATTGTCGATATATTCTCATACTCGGAGAGCGAGCCATTTAGGTTTGATTTTTTTGGTGATGAGATCGACTCAATACGTCGATTTAGCATATCGAGTCAGCTCTCGATGTTGAAGTTGGATCGAGCTGAGATTTTGCCAAATTTGAGCTCGACGGATGGTGAGAGTGTGAGCGACGCTACACGAATATCGTTTGTGGACTTCGCTGGCGAGGATGCTGCATATTGGTTCTATGATGCCGATTATGTCTTGAAAAAGGTGAATGATATGCGTCGCAAGATGCTATCCGAGATGGATGAACCATCGACAATTGACCTTAAGGTGACTAGTCGCAACCAACTGTTGGCGGATCTCGATGGCAAGACTATTTTCATGCTTCGAGATACTCTGCCAGAGCGCAAACCGACAAATATAATTGAGTTTAAGAGCTCACCGCAACCATCATTCAATAAGAACTTTGAGGTGTTGGCAACCGATGTTATCTCGATGGGAGATCGCGGATATAGCAGTTATCTGCTATCGCGAAATCGAGCCCAAATCGAGAGGTTGGAGAGTATATTTTACCAGACAGGATATAAGAATCTGAAGCTAGAGTCGTTGCCTGTAACACTCCACGAGGGCTTTATAGACCATAAACAGAGGATCTGTTTGTATACTGACCATCAGATATTTGATAGATACCAACGATACAAGATAAAGGGCGAAATAAAGCGCGATGAGCAGATGACCATCGCGGAGTTGAATCAACTTCGAGTGGGTGATTATGTTGTCCATTATGACCATGGAGTGGGTAAATTCGCAGGTCTTGTAAAGCTCAATGAGGGTGGGCGAACTCGCGAGGCTATCAAACTTGTCTATAAGGATAACGATGTGTTGTTTGTAAATGTCCACTCACTGCACAGAATTGCGAAGTATAAGAGTGGGGACAACACAGAGCCAGTAAAGGTCTATAAGTTGGGAAGTGGAGCATGGTCGAAGATCAAAAATGCCACGAAAAAGGCTCTTAAAGATATCTCAAGGGAGCTTATTGCCCTCTACGCCAAACGAAAAGCGAGCTCTGGATTTGCCTTTACAGCGGATGGATACCTTCAACATGAGCTCGAAGCGTCGTTTATGTATGAAGATACCCCCGACCAAAATGCAGCTTCGGAGGCTGTGAAACGAGATATGGAGGCGGCGCAACCGATGGATCGTCTGGTCTGTGGAGATGTCGGATTTGGAAAGACGGAGGTCGCTATTCGCGCTGCATTTAAGGCGGCTACAGATGGAAAGCAGACCGCGATACTTGTTCCAACGACAATCCTTGCGATGCAACATTTCCGTTCGTTTAGCTCTCGATTGAGGGATTTCCCTGTGACTATCGAGTACCTAAATCGCACAAAATCGACAAAGGAGACAAATCGAATATTGAAGGATCTAAAGGATGGAAAGGTCGATATTCTGATCGGAACACACAAAATATTGGGTAAGTCAGTGACATTCAAAGATCTAGGTCTGTTAATCATCGACGAAGAGCAGAAGTTCGGAGTGTCGGCAAAGGAGAAGCTAACGGCACTTAGCGTTGGGGTCGACACCCTAACACTCACCGCAACGCCGATCCCTCGAACCCTGCAATTCTCGCTTATGGGCTCGCGCGATTTGTCGGTGATATCTACTCCGCCACCAAATCGTCAACCGATCCTTACGGAGTCACATGTATTCTCCGAGGAGATCATCAAAGAGGCGATCGAGACTGAGTTATTGCGAGGCGGTCAGGTATACTTTGTCCACAATAGGGTGGAGAATCTGAGCTCTATCAAGGATATGATCCACAGGATCTGCCCTCGAGCAAGGGTCGGTGTTGGACATGGAAAGATGCCAGCAGCGGAGTTGGAGACACTCATCATGGATTTCATATATGGTGAGTATGACGTGCTTTTGGCGACAACAATTATCGAGAATGGAATCGATGTCTCGAATGCAAATACCATAATAATTAACAACGCTCAACACTTCGGACTCAGCGCACTTCACCAGCTCAGAGGTCGAGTGGGTCGCTCCGACCGCAAGGCGTATTGCTATCTGTTGTCGCCTCCAGAGGAGATGTTGACATCGGATGCACGTCGTAGGCTGCGAGCTATTGAGGAGTTCTCGGATCTGGGTTCGGGCTTCAATATTGCGATGCAGGATCTCGATATTCGAGGTGCTGGAAATCTGTTGGGTGCTGAGCAGAGCGGTTTTGTGGCAGATATTGGCTTCGAGACATACCAGAAAATCATGGAGGAGGCTGTTGCAGAGCTTCGTCAAGAGGGGCTCGATGTGGGTGGAATAGCACCAAAACAGAGCGACGAAGAGGTTCAGGGTGTGCAGTATATCACCGATTCAATAATAGATATTGATGTACCAGCGGAGCTGCCAGACAACTACGTTGCGCAGACAGCCGAGAAGTTGAAGCTCTATCGAGAGCTCGATTCGATCAAAGAGGAGGAGGCGTTGTCTGACTTTGCAACGCGACTCGTCGATAGGTTTGGAGCGTTGCCTCGACCAGCGGAGGAGCTGTTGAATGTTGTAAGACTTCGACGCGAAGCGGTGCGATTGGGAATGGAGCGCGTGAAGGTGAAGAATGGGCTTATGATCGTCAACTTTGTCGGTGAGCAGAACTCTCCATACTATAAAAGTGAAGTTTTTATGTCACTCTTGCAGCGAGTTACAGCAGATCCATCGAGATTTGTCCTGCGTCAGCAGAATAATCGCTTAGCAATGACCGTTAGAAGGATAGTCGATATTGAGGCGGCATATAAATTACTTCTAACTCTATAGCTTATGAATTTAATTGTGGATATCGGAAATACCCGAGCCAAAATCGCTGTGATGGAGGGTGGTAGGGTGGTGAAATCTCTAAATATTGAGAGGTTCGAGCACTCCATACTCTCAGATCTGAGCGGTGAATTTAGCCTCGAAAGGGCAATTTTGTGCTCAACAAAGGGGCAGCAAGAGGCTCTCGAAGAGTCTGTCAGAGAGGTTGTTGGGCACTGTTTGGTGTTTGATGCTGATACTCCGATCCCGATCCCCAATAGCTACTCCACCCCCGAGACTTTGGGGCGTGATAGGTTGGCTGCTGCAGTTGGTGCGACAGTCTTGTCTGATCTTGATAATCAACTCGTTATTGACCTTGGAACAGCGATCACAATAGATCTTGTAACTCGAAGAGGAGGGTTCGAAGGCGGTGTGATATCACCAGGGGTGACGATGCGATTTCGAGCACTGCATGAATTTACCGCTGGACTTCCACTCTGCTCCGCAACGGATAGTATTATAGATGTGGCTCGAACAACCTCCGACGCTATCGAGCATGGTGTAATGGAGGGTATTCTCTTCGAAATAGGTGGTCATATCGCAAAAAATAGAGAAAAGTTTGAGAAAATTGATGTTATTTTTGCAGGTGGAGACCTAAAATACTTTGAGAATAGAATTAAAAACACGATATTTGCATCAAGTGAGTTGGTTTTTGTGGGTTTGAATAGAATTTTAGAATATAATGCTTAATAAGAAATATTATATATTGTTGGTTTTTGCCTTTGTGATGCTAATACCAACTTTTGCCTCTGCGCAGACGCAGCTGCAAGTTGTAAATACCTTCTCGCCATATACGATGTATGGTTTAGGAGAGTTGCAGACTCAAGGGACACTACAAACTAGATCTATGGGTGGTGCTGGTGTGGCTCAACGTAGCCCATCATCGATCAATCTGCTCAACCCAGCATCCTATAGCATGGCTATCAGACGAGGTGTCCTATTCGATTTTGGATTGGAGGGTAGTAGCTACTTCTCAACTCAGAATGTTGGTGATGTGGAGCGCAATAGCACCTATACAACGGCTAACTTTCACGATATAGCGTTGCAGTTACCAATTGTTGAAGGTTTGGGTTTTGGGTTTAGTGTAACCCCTTATTCGAGTGTTGGTTATTACCAGAGTTATGCGAGTATCGACCCGAGTTTGGGTTACCTGAAGATGATAAATACTGGCTCTGGAGATATTACAGAGGTTAAATTCGGCGTTGGTTGGATCGTCGCAAAGAACTTGTCGATCGGTTTTGCAGCTCAATACTATTGGGGATCTATTGATCGCTACTTTACGGCTGAGATTACAAGTATAACTACATCGGGAACAGCTCTCTCTACGGTGGGAGACGACAATATATCGGTCTCAAAACTTAAGGGTCAAGCTGGTGTTCAGTGGAGTCCGATCTATGATGCAAAGCGAATGTTGACTATCGGAGCGACATACGATATCGGAGGGGAACTTTCACCTCGTTCGACGCGAGTTGTTACGGCACTCGACTACTCGTCGGATGTATATGCTCAGAGCGATACAACAACCATATCGATGGTGTTGCCTCGTCAACTATCTCTTGGATTGAACTACTCTACATCTAAGTGGGTTGTTGCGGCAGATTATACGTTCCAGAATTGGGGCGATAATAACGATGATATAGAGTTTACTGGTACAGGAGTGGAGGTTGCTTACAACAATGTAAGTACCATCAAGATGGGTCTGGAGTATACTCCAAGACGAACAGATTCGCGCCACTACTACAGACGAATTAACTATCGTATGGGTGCTCGAATGGGCGGTTATCAATATACGTTTGGAGGGGAGGAACTCTCCACGCTGAGTATTACGGCTGGTGCAGGATTGCCAATAAACCTTGTTGGAATCTCAAAAATAGATCTTGGTGTTGAGTGGGGAACAATGGGCACAACAAAGAGTATTCTCGTTGACTCCGAAAGTGTGGGGCTAGTGAAACAGAACCAAATTAAGTTCTCTCTTGGATTTACACTCTTTGGTGATGATTATTGGTTCCAGCGTCCTCAAATTAATTAGCCAATATATTTAAAACATTAAAATAACTAAAATGAAAAGAGTTAAACTATTATTGATTATGACTTTTGCTGCGATCACTGGTGCAATGGCACAGGGAACGCAAGTAGATTTCAGCGACCCCGCTTATGCAAAATGGGGCGAAAACGTAGAGGATCGTGAGCAGAATATGTTTGCGGCAACTTACATGAAGGAGGCACTTGAGTCGAAAGACTATGGCTCAGCAGCTAAGTATTTCCAGCAGTTGATGGCAAATTGTCCAGCTGCCTCTGAAGCTGTTTTTGCTCGTGCGGTGGTTCTTTATAAGGCTAAAATTTCACGTGCAACGAGTTTGGCGGATAAGCGATCAATGATCGACTCTTTGATGGTAGTACACGATCTACGTGCTGAGCATTATGGTACTCACGCAACACGTGGTAAGGGTTATATCCTTGATAGTAAGGCTCGTGACTTCTTTAACTATAGCAAGAACGACCGTGCAGGTCTACGCGAAGTCTTTAAATCGGCTATCGAGGCTGGTGGCGAGAGTGCAGATCCAGCGTTGGTATACCTCTACTTCCAGAACCTTTGTGAGGATTACCAGATCGACGAGGTTATGGCAGATGAGGTGATCGCTGAGTATGATCGTTTGGGTGTATATTTCGAGAACCTTGAGGGTGAGAATGCAGATCTTGGATCTAAGTTCGATACAACATTTGGAACAAGTGGTGTTGCGACATGTGAGAACTTGGAGGCTATCTATGAGCCTAAGCTAGCGGCAAATCCAGAGGATGAGAAGATGTTGGCGATGGCTGTTCGTTTGATGGATCGTGCAGGTTGTAAGACTCCATTCTACGCTGCAACAGCAGAGAAGTATTATGAGGTTAGCCCAACATCACAGGCTGCTATGGCATTGGCTTCGATTTTCCAGAATGATGGTGAGTATGATAAGGCTGTGAAGTATCTACGTGACGCTTTGGCTGAGGAGACAGATATGGAGGCACAGGAGGTTCTTTATGCTCGTATCGCACTTATCGAGATGGCTGCTTCACGTATGGGCGAGGCTTTGACTGCTGCTCGCGCATCACTCGCAATCGAGGATGACACAATCGCAGACAACGGAATTGCACTCTTCGTAATTGCTCAGTGTTATGCTGCTTCGGCTGCTAACTGCCCAGATTTGAAGGGTCAGATCGCATATTTGGCTGCTTACGATGCAATGCAACGTGCAATTGCTAACTTCACAGAGGAGGAGGCTTCGTACAAAGAGCATGCAACAACAATGATGGCTCAATATAGAGCATACTTCCCAACATCGGAGGAGTGCTTCTTCAATGAGATCACAAAGGGTAGCTCATATACTGTAGATTGTGGAGTTGCTGCTGGAACTGTAACAACAATTCGTACTCGCGACTAATCTTACTAAAAAAAAGAGCTGTACTATTCATAGAATGTACCATACGAACATAAATAATTGCATCAAGGCACTCCTAATCTTTGGGAGTGCCATGATCTTTGTTTGTTGTGGTGATACAGAGAATCTGTCAAAAAAAACTACACAATCCAAGGAGCGACTCTTGACAGAGTCGAGTGATAACTTCACAATGATAATGTCGGAGAATGGTCGTTCGTCATATATATTCACCGCGCCAAGTGTCGAGGGGTATATGTTGGCATCGGAGCCCTATCGAGAGTTTAATCGAGGGGTGGAGATTATAACCTTCACCAATGACTCTCTGAATATGCAGGATAGCAAACTCATAGCTAACTATGCGATCTATTACGAAAATCGCAAGTTATGGGAGGCTGTTGGAGATGTTGTAGTGACTAAAACCGATGGCAAGGAGCTCTATTCGCAGCAGCTATTTTGGAACGCTCAAACCAAGCGCATATACTCCAATGTCGACACCAAGATCATGGATCGATCAACGGGCGATGTCTATTTGGGTGAGGGTTTCGAGTCCGACGAGGCGATGGAGGATTGGAGCTTTAGAAAGATGACGGGGCGTATGAAGATGAATGTCGAGCCGCGTCAACCAGTGGACTCTTTGGCGACAGAGGATAAATTAATAGTAGAGTAGATTCTTATGTCGACAACAACATCCGTAATATTAGTTATAGTGATAATGCTTCTCTTGTCCGCATTCTTTTCGGGTATGGAGATCGCATTTTTGACTAAGAATAGATTAAAGTTGGAGATCGATCGTAAACAGAGTTCGATGTTCGACTATATAGCCAATATCTTTTCACACCATCCAGGGCAATTTATAACCACTATCTTGGTGGGAAACAATATCGCGTTGGTTGTCTACTCGCTCTTTATGTCACGTTTGATTCATATCGTGATCGAGAGGTTGGGGTACTCCTCTAGTTCGGTGTTGTTGGAGACCGCCATATCGACTGTGATTATAATCTTTGTTGCGGAGTTTCTGCCGAAGTCTATCTTTAAGAGCAATCCGAACTTCTATTATAAACTATTCTCCCCTGTAATCTACCTCTTTTATCTGGTTTTATATCCGTTGGCGAGCTTCACAACACTCCTCTCTCATGGATTGTTACGCCTGATGGGAAACAGAGTCTCGGAAGATATAGATGCCGCGAGCTTCGATCGACGAGATTTGGCGAGCCTTATCGAGGTTGGAGGTGCAGAGGTCTCTTCGGATGGCGAAAATGAGATACGTCTCTTTCAGAATGCACTCGATTTTGCAGATTTGAGGGTGCGAGACTCTATGACACCGCGTGTAGATATCGAGGCTGTTGATATTGATAATACCACGATCGAAGAGCTTACGGCTCGTTTCGCTCAAACCAAATACTCAAGGTTGTTCGTATGGCGATCTAGCATCGATAATATAATCGGGTATGTCAACTCAAAGTCGCTCTTTCACTCCCCTAAAAGTCTACACTCAATCCTAAAATCGGTAAATTATGTCCCTGAGACTATGCCTTTGAACTCTTTGATGCAGACTCTAATAAAGCATAAGAGCAATATCTCGGTTGTGATCGATGAGTTTGGAGGAACGGCAGGTGTAATCTCGCTGGAGGATGTCTTGGAGCAGATCTTTGGTGAGATCGAGGATGAGCATGATGAGCCAGAGATGATTGTAAAGGAGGTCGGCGATGGCGAGTATGTATTGTCGAGTCGGTTGGAGGTGCGTCACCTTAATGAGCAGTTTGGATTCAATATAGAGGAGAGCGATGAGTATGATACTTTGGCGGGTTATATCATATATAACCATGTCGGAATACCATCTACGGGCGATAGTTTGACAATTGGAGAGTTCACAATTAAGATACTACAGACAACAAGATCGCGTATTGAGCTGGTAAGAATTAAAAAAAATGGATAAAATATAGTTGGTTATTGAGAAAAATGATTAACTTTGGGCTACAAAATA
>JBCQUC010000103.1:0-4010 GCA_047174275.1 Rikenellaceae bacterium
TAATTTATATTTCGCGATGAATGGATTACGCAAACGTGTCACTGTAGGCTTTATGAGCATTGTTGGGGTATTAGTACTCTCAGGAATGGTGTCATTTATTGAGCTCAGCACACTTAGTAACGATACAGAGGATATTTTGGGCATAAACCGACAAAACAGAGAGCTTGCAAGTGAGATGCTTACAGCTGTTCGCAACCAAAATAGAGCCTTTGTTCAGATGAGTGCCTTCGGGGATCGTAGCCTAGATTCACTCTGCGAAAGCTCTTTGGATAGATTGGACGATGTCTTAATAGAGGCTAAAAACGGATCACTAACTCCAGAGATTGTGGACTCGATGATAGTGACCGCAAAACAACTTCGATATACATCTGAGAGATTTATGGCGACTCCAACATTCGGTGAAAAGTACGATAAACTTCTGCTTGAATTTCCTCAGTTGGACTCACTCTCGAAGAGCTTTCAATACTCAATATTTACAGAGTATCAACCGATATATTTGAAGATGGTCACACTAATTGACAACTATATGACCATGTCGCAGAACTCCCTAGCTCCAGGGGCAGAGCAGCTCCAGAGCAATGCGTATCGAGCTATGACCCCTGTATTTATCTCACTTGTTGTGATGATCGCCACAGTGCTCATGCTCTTCTACTTCATGATTATATATTGTGTGAATCCAGTTATAGCGATCAATCAATCTCTGAAAGATTACCTATCATTCAAAGTTCCATACTCTCCAAAGAGTCAAAACAAAGATGAGATCGCCCAACTTAGCGAGAGAATAGAGACGCTAATAACACAGAACAAAAAACTCAATAAGGAGTAATATATGAGATTAAGTATAGTACTTAGATACATAGGTATTGTGATGTTGTTTTTGGCACTTGCAATGTTCACATCGGCTGTCGTGGCTTTTATTAGCGACCACGACACGTCGTTTTATGCACTTATGCTATCTGGACTTTTGACTGCTCTACTTGGTGCTTTTCCATTGATCTTTGTTGACAAAGATACCAAGATCTCAACCAAAGAGGGGTATTCGATAGTGCTTGGGTCTTGGTTGTTGACGTGTGTTGTTACGATGTTTCCGTTTTTGATGTGGGGTGGAGAATTTACATTCGTCAACGCTTGGTTTGAATCTGTTTCGGGGCTTACGACAACTGGTGCTTCGATTCTAACCGATGTTGAGTCTCTCCCTAAAGGGTTACTATTTTGGCGAATGTTGTCTACTTGGATCGGTGGTATCGGTGTTATTATGTTCGCGCTGATAATCTTGCCATCTATCGGAAGTAGCAAACTTACACTATCAAATGTGGAGCTGTCACCGATGGCTAAAGATAACTTCCACTATCGCACACAGATGATAGCACAGATTGTGCTGGTTGTATATGTAGGGCTTACAGCTCTAACAACAATACTGCTTAGGTTAGCGGGAATGAGTTGGTACGACGCTTTGACACATGGTATGTCGACCATTGCAACGAGTGGTTTTGGTACAAAAAATAATAGCATCGCATTTTTCGATTCACAGCTCATCGAGACAATCATCATATTTGCAATGATAGCAGCGAGCACCCATTTTGGATTGATATTTGCCACTATAACAGGAAAACGCAACAATATTTTTCGATCAGAGGTGATGCGAGTTTATATCTGCGTTATAGCTCTTTTTAGTCTCCTCATTGCGTTCAATCTCCATATTGTTGGCACATACAATACATTCTGGGAGTCGTTGCGACAAGGGGCATTCCAGCTTGTTTCCCTGATCTCAACAACAGGATTTGCAACAGTTGACACTAACCCTTGGCCATCATTTACAATTATGTTGCTGATTTTAGCCTCTCTAATTTGTGGGTGTTCGGGCTCTACAACTGGAGGAATGAAGATGAATCGAGCGATGATAGCGATGAAGATGATTCGAAATCAGATACAGCAACAGCAACACCCAAATGCGATTTTTAGAATCAGAATCGACAACATCATTCAAGATCGCAGCATTCTACATGGTGTTGCAATCTATATCATTATATACCTGCTATTGATATTCTCTGGAACGCTAGTCTGCACAATCTTTGGTCTCGATATTCTCACGTCATTCACCGCTTCGGCAGCCTCGATTGGAAATGTTGGGCCAGGATTTGGCGGTGTTGGATCTATGAATAATTATGCTGAGATTCCAACCTTTGTTAAGTACTATCTGACGCTACTTATGTTATTGGGGCGTCTCGAAATATTTGGTCTTATACAATTATTCCTGATAAAATGGTGGCGTTAACTTTGCGATTTCAAAATAGATGGCTAAATATAGTCTCGGTAATCTTTATTGCTCTATTCACACTGAGTCCATACTCTGTGTTATCTAATGTTGTGGCTCAAACAGATGAATTAAATATTGATTCAATGTATATGGCTTTAACCTCGCGCAGAGCTATTCTAACTAATCGAGAGGACTCACTCTCAAAGCTATTAGCCACCTATCGCAAGGTATTTGCCACTGGAGAGGCTCAAACCGCACAGAATAAAGATGCCGTTATAAGTATTGAGATGGAACTTTTTGATACTCGTAGTGAACAAAATACCATCAATACTCAAATTGTCAGCATTGAAAAGTTAAGAGGCGGAGCTAAATCACCATCTTCAACAAATGCTACAGAGTCAAAATCTATAGATGATGCAAAAAGTATAACAAAAAGCAGACTTGCACAAGAGAGCATACCTCAGCAAGATTATTCAAATCTACTCCGAGCTGAACTTATAGAGGCTGAGTGCGCCAAGATATACGAAGAGTATATCGCTGGTTATAATCGAATGTTAGAGCTGTTGCAACTCTACAATCAGACCGATGACGAAGAGATAGCAATATCATATCAAGATGAGTTCTACACCCTATTAGAGGAGACTAACTCACTCGCCAACTCAATGCAAAGCTATTGGGGCAACGCCTACGACAACAAAGATTTTGCATATAAGATGTTGATGGAGGTGATGGGCGACGAAGGCATGCTCAATAAATTTGAGGAGATGGCAAGGGAGTGTGAGGCTCAAATCACAACTATCGAGAGTGGTAGCAAAAATAACATCATTGTTCGATATAACCTCCAGAAACGAAATATAGTAGATATCGAGAGGTTGGTTGCTGAAAGATTGCAACTCAAAAATGCTGTTGACTCTCTTAATGTAGCTGCTCAAAAGCTATCTAAAATGACAACCCTTGAGCAACTTCCCGAGTTAGTCCTTATAGAGCGCAATTTCATACTCTATGAACCAATTGTGTTCTCAACAGCACCCGTATACAACGCCTCAAACCCGATTCCAGAGACAGCTATCTACAACAAAGGGACAATATACAGAGTGGCATATGGAGCATTTAGTACAAATCAATCTCCATCGATATTCCATGGAGCATCCCCATTATCATATGAGAGATCATCGGATCTTTGGAGATATTATGGTGGCGGCTATGCAACATATAGCGAGGCGGAGGCCGCTGCAGTGCTCTGCAAACAAAAAGGGTTCAAGCGTCCTGAGGTTGTAATGTGGAGAGATGGAGAGTCTCGAAACTTAGCGCGAGATCCACTTCCGATGGATAAAAAATATAGGGTGCAGATTATGGGGCTCACAGAGCTTACGGAGGAGGTTAAGAGTGTTATTGATATACACTGCCCAGAGTCTGAATTGTCGAAAGTTGGAGCAGATTGCTACATAATCGGGACTCTGGAGGGAGAGATTAGAACCCTGGATTTCACAAATGCGCTAAAGAGTGCTAACAGATCTATTACAACAAACATCATAGAAATCGAGTAACGGTTCAATTAGATTATATTAGTGTCCGATAAAATATTTTTTTAATCTTTTAATCTTTGTAATCATCACAATTATAGCGACTTATAAAGGTTTTATAAAATGGGAACTTACTCTTATTAGCAGTCCAACGTGAGATACGAAATTGAAAATTTCGTCATCCTGAACTTGTTTCAGGATCTCTACAAAAAATCTGAAGCACTGATAGT
>JBCQUC010000104.1:0-4003 GCA_047174275.1 Rikenellaceae bacterium
GAGTTCACAATTAAGATACTACAGACAACAAGATCGCGTATTGAGCTGGTAAGAATTAAAAAAAATGGATAAAATATAGTTGGTTATTGAGAAAAATGATTAACTTTGGGCTACAAAATAAATTAATGTATTAAAATGGCAACATTAAACACGTTACGCACCCGCTTTGGTGTCGTACTTTCGGCGGTTATCGCCTTTGCACTCTTGGCGTTTATCTTTTCGTTGAAGAGCGAGATGGGTTTCTCTGGTAATGACCCAATCGTAGCTCAGATCAATGGACAAGATGTAACAATGTCTGAGTATTCGAATGAGTATTATAAGGTTCAGCGTCAACTTGGCACTACAGAGGTGGGCGAGGAGCAGGCTAATATGCTCTACTCTGCTACATGGCAATCTTTGATTACGGAGTATGCATTGCGCCCAGGTATGAGCGAGATGGGACTCACAGTTGGAGATAAGGAGCGTATGTCGATTATTAGTGGAGAGATCCCAACTCAGGCTATGTATAACGCCTTTGTCGACCCTTCGACTGGAGTCTACAATGTCAATGCAGTGAATAACTTTCTGCTTACATCACAAAACAATCCAGAGTCTGAGCAGGTTTGGGCTATGTTGAGCGAGCAATCTATGATCGAGCGTCAGGGTAACAAATATATGGCTCTTGTATCGGCTGGTATCAACTTGAACTCTTTGGAGATCGAGAATGGTGTTAATGGCGCAAATAAGAGCTACCAGGGTCGTTGGGTTCGTAAGAATTATGCAGATATCTCAGACTCTTTGGCTACAGTTTCGGCAGCGGAGATCAAGGATTATTATAACTCAAATATTAGTGCTTACAAGCGTCAGCCATCGCGCTCTATCTCATATGTGTCTTTCAATATAGCACCATCGGCTAGCGACCTTGCAACATTGAAGAGTGAGGCTAATGAGGTTGGAGAGCAGTTCCGTTCGGCAACAGATATTAGAGCTTTTATCAGAGAGAATAGAGATGGGTCAATCGCAAATAACTATGTTACGGAGAGTATGTTGCCATCCCTTGAGGCTGAGGCATTGGTCTCTGGTGAGATGTATGGACCAGTAAGTAGCGACTCTTCATGGAGATTGTCTCGCGTATATGAGAGCATTGATGCTCCTGATACACTATACATCCGTCACATCGTTCTACCTTATACGAGTCAAGAGTTGGCAGATAGCCTATTGGTAGCTCTACGTCAAGGTGGTGACTTTGCTCTGGCTGCATTGACACACTCAATCTATACTCAAACAGCGCAACTTGGAGGAGAGATCGGAGCAATTCCATTCTCTGGCTTCGTAGATGAGTTTGCAGCGACTTTAGCCCCAGCCAAAAAGGGCGATATCGTTCAGATCGCATCTGGAGATATGATCCAGTTGATGCAGGTTTACGACGCAGGAAAGCGTACAAAGCACTATAAAGTAGCATCTATCGAGATCCCTATCTTGCCATCAGATGCAACTCGTCGTGCAGCACACAATGCAGCTGGAGTATTCGCAGTTGCAGCGAAGGGCAACTACGATAAGTTTGTTGCGGCAGCTACAGATTCAGAGGTTTCACCTCGTTCGGCAGATATAAACTCAAGCAGTCGAAATATTACATCGATCGATGGATCGAGTGAGATTGCACGTTGGGCTCACCGCGCAAAGGTTGGTGATTTGTCGGAGATCTTTAAGGTTAGCGATGGTTATGTAGTTGCTATGTTGACTAATGTCGATGATAGTGAGCATATGCCACTTAAGAGTGTCGAGGGTGGAATTAAGCGTACGCTTATGAACAAGAAGAAGTTCGAAATGATGAGCTCGAAGTTGAGCGGTTCGACTTTCGATGATATCTCGGCTAATATGGATGGTGAGGTAGGCGAGTTTACGGGTGTTAACTTTGAGTCATATTACGCATCAGGAATGGGTGTTGAGCCTAAGGTTGTTGGAGCTATCACATCGACAGAGTCAATTGGCAGCGTATCTCGTCCTATTCAAGGTAATGCTGGTATCTATCTCTTCGAGGTGAGCGAGATCACAAAACCAGAGGTGTTGCAGACAGCAGAGGCTGAGCGAGTACGAGCAGAGTCAATGCAGCAACGTATGGTTCAACAGATGTTGTTCGGCTCATTGGAGGGGTTGGCAAATATTAAGGATATGCGTGGCGCGAACTTGTAGTTTGACGTTTCGATAGATAATACCTTAGGGGATGGTTGATGTAATTGCAACCATCCCCTTTTTTATTCGCTTTAGTCATATTAATGGCGATTCATAGAGTTTTAATAATTATTATATGTCGAAAATTTTGTTTTGATATTTTTTATAACTAATTTTACTCAATATAAGGCAGGAGGGTGCAGTTTAAATAGTTATTAATAGTAGATAATTTCGAGGCTATAAAAGAGGGGGCTCGACAATATTTGATTAAAAAGAGTAGTTATGTCAGAAGAGATGTTAAGGTATGGAGATAATGATCTAGCTGAGTTTCGTAAGCTGATTAAATCCAAAATAGCAAGTGCAAAGGAGGATTATGAGTTGTTACGCGCAACATTGACGCATACAGCTGGTAATGGAACAGAGGATACTTCGCCAACATTCAAGGTGTTGGAGGAGGGGGCAACAACCCTCTCAAAAGAGGAGAGTGCTCGTCTTGCAGCTCACCAATTGAAGTTTATTCGCAATCTTGAGATGGCATTAATCCGCATTGAGAATAAGACGTATGGTATCTGTAAAACAACAGGGCGATTGATCCCGAAGGAGCGATTGATGCGAGTGCCACACGCTACGGAGTGTATCGAGGCTAAGGAGAGTCACCGTAGATAGTATTCTTATTTTCTCTAGGCGTTGCAGAGACTTAATCCTCTTTGTAACGCCTTTTTGTGTGTCGTTCACCACTATTTGCGTGTCGTTCACCAATTTTATCAAATATATTCCCCATTTTCTCGATATAAATAAGTACTTTTCATCATTATAACGTAAAAATATCATTATGAAACTTAAAAGATTTGTAACACTATTTACAGCTTGTGTAGCTCTATTTATGACAACTATTTCGGCTCAACCTGGTGGCGGCGGAATGGGAGGTCCAGGTGGTGGAATGGGAGGCCCGATGGGAGGTCAAGGAGGACCAGGTGCTATGGGAGGAGGCAGCAGTAGTATGGATCCTGTTGCGATGACTGGATATTTCGAAATGGATGTAGAGAAGGCGATCAAAAAGTGTAAGGTGAAGAGTGAGGAGGCGAAGAGCACAATGCGCAAGCTATTTGCTGAGTTCGCAATTGGATCGGGCAACGTCTATACATCTTATCCAGAGGAGTTTGTGAATCTAGAGGAGATGAAGAAGATGATCGCAGCAGCTCAGATGGGCGAGTCGAGTGATGATATGCGCTCAAGCATGAAAAGCATGATGGAGAGTAGTATGACAATCAAGCGCGAGATGACACCTCTACATAAGGCTCTAAACTCTGGAATAGAGGAGGTTTTGGCGGAGAGTGAGAAATCTTTGAGCCGTTGGAAGCTCTATTACAAAGATATCTGTGATAGCAATAACTACAGTGAGCGCGAGCGTCGCCAATCGAGAGGCGAAGGCGAGGAGGGCGGTCAACGAGGCGGCATGGAAGGTGGTCAACGAGGTATGGGTGGCCCTGGCGGCATGGGCGGATTCTAGTCAAATCAGCACATCTCAAATAGCTTTTTTATTATTAGTATCCGATAAAAATTCAATAAACATTTGTAATATGCTGTAATATAGCAGATTATATGCGTTTGTGAAATCTGGGGCTTACTTTTGCTGACAGTTCCACTTGAGATACGAAATTTTCAATTTCGTCATCCTGAACTTGTTTCAGGATCTCTGCAAATGACAATATGATCTCTACAATATATTATATATAAGTAATCAACAAAAATTAATGCGATATTTTAACCCTACGCACTCCAGCACCTCGGCGACTCGTTCTTTTAGTCTCATAAAGTTAATATAAGCATCGAATGGTAGCCATTGATATTT
>JBCQUC010000105.1:0-3964 GCA_047174275.1 Rikenellaceae bacterium
TATTATTTTTACAAAGATAGAAATAATTTCCGAATCATATGCATTTTGATACTCATATTTAGTGTTATAGATAACCAACAGATCAAAAAAAGATATTGTTTTGGCATGAAATATTTGGAAAAAATCGTACCTTTGTACTTCGAATAACTAAGAATCTGTTTAAGTTTTTCTCGCTATAATTGCAAAGAGAGAGAAGCGAAGTGGCGGATCCTTAGTAAAATAGATGAGAGAAATTTAAACAGATTCTAAATTGATTAAACATGTGTAAAGCCCTAATTATCGGCGCAGGAGGTGTAGGAACCGTCGTGGCGCACAAAGTAGCTGCAAATCCAATATTCACGGAGGTGACACTCGCTAGCCGTACAAAATCTAAATGTGACGTAATCGCTGATGCAATCGGTGGCGGTCGTGTTAAGACTGCTCAAGTAGATGCTGACAGCGTACCTGAGTTGTGTGAATTGATGCGTCAATGCACGCCAGATATCGTAATCAATGTCGCTCTTCCATACCAAGATCTAACAATTATGGATGCATGTTTGGAGTGTGGTTGTAACTACCTAGATACAGCCAACTACGAGCCGAAAGATGAGGCAAAGTTTGAGTATTCATGGCAGTGGGCATACCAAGACAGATTCCGCGAGGCAGGTCTTACTGCGATTCTTGGCTGTGGATTTGACCCTGGTGTAACCTCAATTTTTACGGCATATGCTGCAAAGCACCATTTCGATGAGATCCACTATCTAGATATCGTCGATTGTAATGCGGGAAACCATGGTATGGCATTCGCAACGAATTTTAACCCCGAGATCAACATCCGTGAAGTTACACAGAAGGGACGCTATTATGAGAATGGTGAGTGGGTCGAGACAGAGCCACACGAAATTCACAAAGGACTTACCTATCCAGAGATTGGTGAGCGTGAATCCTATGTGATATACCATGAGGAGTTGGAGTCTTTGGTGAAGAACTTCCCAACACTTAAGCGAGCTCGCTTTTGGATGACATTTGGTCAAGAGTATTTGACACACCTTCGTGTGATTCAAAATATTGGTATGGCGCGTATTGACCCTATCATATATAACGGTGTTGAGGTTGTGCCGATCCAGTTCCTAAAGGCGGTATTGCCAGATCCAAAATCATTGGGCGAGAACTATACAGGTCAAACTTCAATCGGTTGTCGTATCAAGGGTATCAAGAATGGCAAGGAGTTGACATACTATGTATATAACAACTGCGACCACGAAGCGGCATTTGCCGAGACAGGAACTCAAGCTGTTAGCTATACAACAGGTGTCCCAGCAGCATTGGGTGCAGAGATGTTTGCACGCGGTGAGTGGAGAGGTGCTGGAGTATTCAATGTTGAGGAGTTTAATCCAGATCTATTTATGGGGCTCTTAGGTGAGCGCGGACTTCCTTGGATCGAGAGTTTTAATGTCGATTTAGAGCTGTAAACGGATTCTTGAAATTAACTAACCTTAAACCAAATAATTTATGAAAAGATCAGATTTAACACTTTTAGCTGTAATCATCCTTGCGGTTACACCATTTGTAGTTAGCGAAGTGCCGTACCAAGTGTACAAAGAGTTAAATGCGGCACACCCTTATTGCCTTGCATTTGTCAAGTTCGCAATTTTATCAACTTTAGGTGAATTGCTTGGACTTCGTATTAAGAGTGGGGTATATACATCCGAGGGATTCGGAGCTGCTCCAAGGGCTATTCTTTGGGGTGTTTATGGAGTGTGGATTGCAATTGCGATGAAGACCTTCTCAATGGGAGCTCCAGTTATGGTGGAGTCACTCGGTGTAGATGGAGTTGTTGGAGCTATGAAGGAGGGATTTTCACCTGAGAAGCTACTTGGAGCATTCACGATCTCTGTTATGATGAATAGCCTCTTTGCACCGATCTTTATGACATTGCATAAGATTACAGATGCCCATATCGTGAAGAATGGTGGCTCTATATGCTCGTTGGTTCGCCCAATTGATATGCGTTCGAGCTTTGTGAATCTGGATTGGGATACACAGTGGAGTTTCGTCTTTATGAAGACAATTCCATATTTCTGGATTCCAGCTCATACCATTACATTTATGTTGCCAGCCTCTCAACAGGTGCTTTTTGCGGCGTTGTTAAGTATCGCGTTGGGGGTGTTTTTGTCGATCGCAGTTGTTATATCTCGAAATAAGAGTAAGGCATAATGTTCGCTTTTTAGGACAAGATAGGAGTTACAGTTGTGTTAAATCCCAATTATTTTGCTTTTAGTATACTTTTTTTTGAAGAAATAGCACTAAAAATTTGTTGGTCTAATACTTTTTACCTTTCTTTGCCGAAACAATTTATCAATTAACAATAATTTTTATGACAGGTTCAGTAAAATGGTTCGATAGCAAGAAGGGCTACGGATTCATAGCTAGCGAGAATGGAAAGGAGTACTTTGTACACTTTTCAGGTATCGAATCAGATGGTTTCAAATCTCTCGTTGAGAAGCAGGAGGTAGAGTTTGAGCTTACTACAGGAAACAAGGGTGAGCAGGCAGTCAACGTACGAGTGATTCAGTAATCATACTTACATTGCAACGATTTTAAAAGAGGTTGTCCGAAGACGAAAGTTGAGGACAACCTCTTTGTTTGTTTTAAATTTATCAATGACCAAAGTGGTTCATAAGAAAATTCCAGTGGAGTCGTATCAAATCAAGCAAAACCACTCCTAAAAAATGCATCGAATCGCAGATAAAGGATGCGACAGTAAACGATGGTGTCGATACCTCGTATAAAAATAATATCGCGTCTTAACTAATTCTCTAGGTAAAGTTAGGGAATCCACTCTCTTATTCTTGCTGAAACAAATTCGATTTTATTGTGAATTTTTAATGATATTTTTTTGATTATTATGCGATATTTTTGTATTTTGTGAAAACAGGTTGTCTCTTTATTAGAGAAACAACACTAACTAACTAACTAACTAACTAACTAACTATTATGAAGAAAAATTTTTTATCATCTTCTTATGCAAAAGAAGATGTAAGCGGGAATGTCGAGGTTGTAATGCCTGATGATGTTAATTTGATGTCACTTAATATGTGGAGCTATGAGATTCCATTTGAGGTCAAGTGTGATGGCGATTGGACGATTGAAATCACTGGAGATTGCTTTTATGTCTATCCAGAGAGTGGTAGTGGTGATGCTATCGTGCAGATTTGTGTCTTGGATAATGATAGCGGGGTTCGTCAAGAGGGTACTCTTAAAGCAATTACCAATGGCGTAGAGAGTAGCGTTGTTAACATTCAGCAGCAGTGCAAGACTGATTGTGGCAGCAATGCTGTCGCTATTTCTGTAGGTAATAAAGTGTATGCTGTTGGATATGGGTATGATACGAGAGATCAATACGCATCTCCATCTGCGGTTAAATTGCCTATCATGCAGTTCTCTACAATGAATGCAAAAGGTCTTATTAATTATGGTTCTGTGACGGCTAATTTTAGTGAAAAGAGTGTTACGGGTTCAAGCTTTGCTGAGCTATCCAACAATCTCAATGTTAAAGCTAACGCTTCAGGGTCATATTTCGGTTTTAAAGGTGAGGTTAACGCTTCATTCAATATGAGCAATTACACAAGTGGAACACACGAATTTGCTGTCACTTATGCAGATGCTAGGATTAGAGATATTGGTATTGACGCAGACATCCCAGAGCTTATAGCCTACATGACACCCGCTGCATATAATGCAATTAATGGAAAGTCATCATATTATCAAGGCGCAGAGGGTATTGCGAGGTTGATTGATAAGTATGGAACACATATGGTTTACACTTGTGGTTTGGGAGGAAGATTGAGATTTGCCACATCTGTAGATGTTAGCAAGGTGACAGGAGCGTATGATCTCAAGTCGTTTGCCTCGGCATCATACTCTACGACTGGATTTTCAACGTCTGCTACTATAGAGGATGAATTTAAGAAATCCTATGAAA
>JBCQUC010000106.1:0-3922 GCA_047174275.1 Rikenellaceae bacterium
TAGATATATATGAAGTTAAGAGTAAAAGATATTTGCAAAGAAAAAGGCATTACCCAAAAGCAATTAGCCGAAAAGATTGGAGTAGCAGAGATAAGTTTGTCAAGATCTATAAACACTAACCCGACTCTATCGACTATGGAGAATATCGCCACCGCCTTAGGTGTAGAAATAACAGAACTATTCAGTACATCGGGTAATAGTGGGCTAATCTGCCCTAACTGTGGCGTAACGTTAGAACTAAAAATTAAGGAGGTGTAATTATGACCCAACAAAACAAAATCCAAATCTTCGAGCAGAGCAAAGTGCGTACCCTCTGGGACGATGAAAAAGAGTTGTGGTACTTCTCGATTGTCGATGTGGTGGCGATCCTCACAGATAGCAGCAACCCCCAAACATATTGGAGGGTAATGAAAAAACGCCTCATTGCTGAGGGTAACCAAACCGTTACAAATTGTAACGCTTTGAAAATGGTTGCTGCGGATGGTCGTAAACGCCTCACAGATGTAGCTGACACAGAGCAATTATTTCGCTTGATCCAATCCATCCCATCACCCAAAGCAGAGCCATTCAAACAGTGGATGGCTAGTGTAGTGAGTGAGCGACTAGATCAGATGCAAGATCCTGAGTTATCCATTGATCAAGCTATGAATGACTATCGTAGATTAGGTTACTCTGAGAGTTGGATCAACCAACGCCTCAAAACCATCGAAGTGCGCAAGGAGCTAACAAACGAATGGAGAGAAAGAGGTGTAGAGGAGGGGCTACAATTCGCCACCCTTACCGACATTATCACACGTGGCTGGTCTGGTCTATCCACCAAACAATATAAGGCTCATAAGGGGCCGAAAAAGGAGAATCTTAGGGATAATATGACCAATATTGAATTAGCATTAAATATGCTCGCTGAAGCATCTACCAAAGAGATCTCCCAAGAGCACAAGCCCAAAAACTTTAAAGAGAACTGCTCCGTTGCTAAACAGGGAGGAGACGTTGCTAAAGCAGCTCGTATACAATTGGAGCAAAGCACAGGAAGATCTGCAATCTCACCACTCAATGCAAAGGGATTATCTACCTCTAAAGTTAATGCTATTGAGGAGGGTGTAAATGATAGTGACGAGTAGTTTGAGATCACAAATTGTGACCTCAAATCTATATGTTGTGATCTTGAAATTCCAAAGTGGAACACCAAGATCACATATTGACACCTTGGTGTTCACATCTTTAACCAATGTAATCCCCTATGCGGTTCAGGTCAGCAGAGTGAGAGAAGTAGATCTTACCCGTCTGTCCATTTCGCTGTTTGGCGACTGTTAATATTCCGACTCCCTGGGGATCTATCGAGCCATATTTGTTGGTCTCGATCTTTACCGTCTTGTCGTAATAGTATGGTCGATGGATGAATACAACCATATCCGCATCCTGCTCGATCGCTCCACTCTCTCTCAGGTCTGAGAGCATCGGGGTTTTGTCGGCTCGCTCCTCTACCTTTCGGCTCAACTGAGATAACAATATTATCGGCACATCGAGTTCGTTAGCTAGGATCTTCGCCTGTCGGGTGGTCTCTGCTACCTCTCGTTCTCGGTTGGCTTGGCGGTTGCGACCCTGCATATCGAGTAGTTGCAGATAGTCAATCACCACCATTCCGCACCGCCCTTTGGCTCGTAGCTGCTGACACTGCGCTCGGATCTTCTGCATCGAGACCGCTGCACCATCGGCAATCGAGATGGGCAATCGGCTGATCTGGGCGTTGGCACTCTCCAACTCTTGCCACTCTTCAGACTCAATGTTACCCACCTTGTAGCCGTTAGCCTCAACCCTCGAACCTCCCAAAATCAAGCGATCGCCCAACTCCCTGCTCTGCATCTCCAACGAGAAGATCACAACGGGTGTATCGCTCAAAGCTGCCGACTTAGCGAAATGGAGCATCACCGCACTCTTGCCCATCGCTGGACGACCTGCGACCACAATGAGCTGACCACCTCGCCAACCACCTGTGCATCGGTCGAGATCTGTGAGTCCCGTTGATATTCCAACTGGCTCACCTTTAGCGTAGGCGACCGCACGCTGTTCTGCCTCATTTAGAGCCTCGCTAATCACCTCGCTGATGTGTCGGGGTGCACCTACACCTGCGACCACTCCGACAGCTCTGTCGAGCTCGTTTTGCACCCAACTTAACGTATCGCCTATATCATCATCACTCTCAGCCTTTACGAGCAGCCCAGTAGCAAAGTTATACATCTTAACTCTCATTTGCCTTTCGACTAGCAACCTCGAATGACCTACACACCCTGCACCACTTCCGACCGATGAGGTTAGCTGTGCCAAATGGGATGCCTTACCTCTGAGCTGTGGGGCTGTACACAACGAAACTAGATCAATACTATCTCCGTTGTCGTACTTGGAGCGGATCACCTCGAAGATAGTTCTGTTGAGTGGATCGGTGAATGCTTCAGCGTCTCGGAGGATCGCCATCACATCGGGCAAGTATAGAGGGTCGATTATTATTGCGCCCAATACCGACTCTTCCAAATTGTCGTTATAGTTCATCATATTGCTGTGTGTATTGTGAATTGTTAATGATTAATTGAGGGTTGTTACCCTCTCGGCTATTCCAACTGCTTAGGGCTGCCCTCCAACTCCTCATAGGATTATTACCTACTCGCCATCCGTTAGAGTCGTAGAAGTCAATAAACGATTGTGGATTGATGTTGTAGCCTTTAGTGGTGATATACTCACTAACTTCATCAAAAGAGGGAGGGGTGAAACGCTTTGCGGTTCGCTTATTATCCCCTATATTCTCATTATTATTATCATTTACATTATCATTTACATTAGGGGTTTTAGAAATAACCCCAGTGGGGTTTTCTATACTCCCCCCACCGCTGTTTTTCTTGGGTCTACCACCTCGCTTTCCTGCCTCTGATCCCTTGCATCCATCACTGTAACGCTTCCAATTAGCATCCAACTGAGGTTTGAACGCCAACCATAAAGCCTTAGCAATACCGCTCAATTCAGGCTTTTTACGATCGAGTGCATAGTTCGCAATAGCTTCGTAGATTTGGAGCTTCTCCTCGTTGTTAGCCTCATTTATAGCATCCCTAAAACTGCGATAAAAGATATAGCTATCTCGTGTACTGCTACCCATATTGACAATCTTCTGAGGCTTTGGTTTTCTCTATCATTACTCTGCCCCTCCACTCTTTTTGCCCAACAACTCGTCAATCTGCGACTTTCGGTATCTTGGAAGATCCCCCACCTTTGTAGGGACTAGATACCCTCTCTGTTGCCACCTCCAAAGGGTCGATTTGTCGACACTCAGCATCTCGCACACCTGTTTGATCGAGTATAGTATATCGTCTGGATTTGGCTCAATTTCACGCCTATACTTAGCGATTGCGCCATCAACTAGGGTTGCGAATACCTTCTGCAACTCACTTGCCTTGATTGTAATGCTTATGTTTGGGTTATCTCCCAATAGATCTATTGCTCCCATTTTTCTTCTAATGTGATATTAATTAAAATTAATTGCAATACATCCCCAACCCTGCGCACTGATTGCGTTGTATTGCACCACAAAGATACAACGATTTAACGCCGATGTCAATAGCTGAATTAAATAATTTACAATCAAGAGAGTGTGCTTGCACCACAGAAAAAAGATAACGCTCCAGTAATATAATCATGAAATGTTTAGAATCTGTTTAAGTTTTTCTGCTTAAAAATGCTATGAGCTATTTTGCTTTGATTTTTGATTTTGATATCGAAGCTAATAGTGGATCTATTAGCAAGATAGTAAAATTACTAACTACCCGACAAAAAAGATGAATGCAGCATAACAGGTTGATAATCAACAAATAAACGCCTGTGAATATTTGCAAAAGTCCCTAATTTTCAGTATCTTAGAAGAAAAGTTTGACTGCTT
>JBCQUC010000107.1:0-3862 GCA_047174275.1 Rikenellaceae bacterium
ACTCCTCGGGTAGCACCACGCGTGCCAACTCCAGTAACATTGAACTATCCTGCATACCAATTATGATTTTTACAAAGATAGTTATTTTTGCTTAGTCCCCCTATTTTATCTGGTGACCCGATGTGTGGGAACATTTTGGGAACAATTACTAAATGAAAAAATCGCCAAGAGTTGAGTTTCAACTACTTAGCGATTTTTCTGGTACCCAGAGCCGGGGTCGAACCGGCACGTCATTGCTGACATTGGTGTTTGAGACCAACGCGTCTACCGATTCCGCCATCTGGGCTTTTTTCTGTTTAGCACCTCGATTGTTATCTTCTTGCGAAGAGTAACCTGTAGTGCTTATCGGTAAATCGACTGCAAATATATGCTAAAAATATATACGCTCCAAATTTTTCGCGGTTTATTTTTGAGAAAAGTGTAAAAACATTACTAATCCGCACTTTTTTTACTCCAAATGACGCTCCAGAAGCTCCTTCGCAGCAACAAACGGTGTTAACTTCTCTTTCAGGACATCTGTCTCATAGTCATCCAAAACCTCGGCTATTCGAGGGTCATTATAAAAATCAGATAACAACGTCGCATGAATCGTCTCACGCATCCAATATCTCAGCTGTCCTTGCCTGCGCCCCAAGAAGTGCCCCGAGCCCTTCACATGCTCAATATAATCCTCAATTCCTTTCCAGACCTCTTCCAGTCCCGTCTTCTCAACTGACGAACATGTATAGACCTCTGGTCGCAGCCCCGACTCTGGCATCGGGAACAGCATCAATGCACCTGCATATTGCGTCCTTGCTAACTGTGCCTTCAAAAGATTCTCGCCATCAGCCTTGGTTATGACCATCATATCCGACATCTCCATAATTCCGCGTTTGATACCCTGCAATTCATCTCCAGCACCCGAAATTTGCAGCATTAAAAATATGTCAACCATCGAGTGCACAGCAGTCTCTGATTGACCAACCCCCACAGTCTCTATAAATATAATATCGTATCCAGCCGCCTCGCAAAGGATAATTGTCTCTCGAGTCTTTCGAGCCACACCGCCCAACGATCCTGCCGATGGAGATGGACGAATAAATACTTCGGAGCTAGTTGATATTGTCTCCATTCGAGTCTTATCACCCAAAATAGAGCCACCGCTACGTTCTGAGCTTGGGTCGATTGCAAGCACCGCTAATTTATGCTTAAGACCCGTCACAAGTCCTCCGATCGCCTCGATGAATGATGATTTGCCAGCTCCTGGCACACCTGTAATTCCAATTCTTACAGATTTACCAGAGTATGGAAGACATCTCTCGATGATCTCTTGAGCCTGCGCGTAGTGGTCTGCATTTGCACTCTCTATCAGAGTGATAGCTTGAGATAGAATCGTTGAATTTCCCGCTATAATGCCTGCGACATACTCATCGGCAGTCATTTTGCGACGCACCTTTCGCTTAAAATATGGATTTACAATTGGCTGATCCGATACACCTTCGGTAACGCTTAATGCAGAATCGTGATGCATATGGATGTGCTCTTTTTCGTAATGTGTTATCTTGCTATATGTCATATGGATTTTAATATAATTTGTACCGTAAATATAAAAAAGTTTTTTGTGATGGCATAAAAAAAGAGGGATAATGTCAACACTTTGTCAATTTTGTCGCTACCAAAGTGACAAAATGACAGAGTTTGGCAGCAAAAGTTATGTTTTCATGTTTGGTATATCATTTGTAGATTAGTGTGCCAAACAAGGTGATCCGTTGAAATCACCATAAAACAACAAAACAGATAATAAAATAAATATAACATTCAAACTATTATGGGAAAGATTATTGGAATTGACTTAGGTACAACAAATTCATGTGTATCGGTTATGGAGGGTAACGAGCCAGTCGTTATTCCAAATGCAGAGGGACACCGCACAACGCCATCGGTTGTGGCATTTACTGATGGTGGTGAGCGTAAGGTGGGAGATCCAGCGAAGCGTCAGGCTATCACAAACCCAACACGTACGGTATTCTCTATCAAGCGTTTTATGGGTGAGGCTTATGACAAGGTATCGGCTGATATCGCTCGCGCACCATATTCAATTGTAAAGGGCGACAACAACACACCACGTGTGGAGATCGATGGTCGCAAATATACTCCACAGGAGATCTCAGCTATTACACTTCAGAAGATGAAGAAGACTGCTGAGGATTATCTTGGACAGGAGGTTACAGAGGCGGTTATCACTGTTCCTGCATACTTCTCTGATTCACAGCGTCAGGCTACAAAAGAGGCTGGTGAGATTGCAGGATTGAAGGTTCGTCGTATCATCAATGAGCCAACAGCAGCAGCTTTGGCTTATGGTCTTGACAAAAAGGATTCAGAGGCTAAGATCGCAGTTTATGACCTTGGTGGTGGAACATTCGATATCTCTATCTTGGAGTTGGGTGATGGCGTATTTGAGGTTAAGTCGACAAATGGTGACACTCACCTTGGAGGAGATGACTTCGACCATGTATTGATCGACTTTATGGCAGATACATTCCAGAAGGATCACAGCATCGACCTTCGCAAAGACCCAATGGCTCTACAGCGTTTGAAGGAGGCTGCTGAGAAGGCTAAGATCGAGCTTTCGTCAACAACTCAGACAGAGATCAACTTGCCATATATCATGCCAGTAAATGGAATCCCACAGCACTTGGTGATGTCTTTGACTCGTGCTAAGTTCGAGCAGTTGGTTGATACTTTGGTACAGCGCACTATCGAGCCATGTAAGATTGCACTTCGCGATGCAGGTGTTAATGCATCTCAGATTGATGAGGTTATCTTGGTTGGAGGTTCTACACGTATTCCAGCTATCCAGAAGGTTGTTGAAGAGTTCTTCGGAAAGACTCCAAACCGTAGCGTAAACCCAGATGAGGTTGTAGCTATCGGAGCTGCTATTCAGGGTGGTGTACTTACAGGAGAGGTTAAAGATGTATTGTTGTTGGATGTTACTCCACTTTCACTCGGTATCGAGACAATGGGTGGTGTGATGACTAAGTTGATTGATGCAAATACAACAATTCCAACACGTAAGAGCGAGACATTCTCGACAGCAGTTGACAACCAGCCATCGGTTGAGATCAATGTATGTCAGGGAGAGCGTCCACTAGCTAGAGACAACAAGTCATTAGGACGTTTCCACCTAGATGGAATCCCACAGGCACCACGTGGAGTACCACAGATCGAGGTTACATTTGATATCGATGCTAACGGTATCTTGAATGTATCGGCTCGTGACAAGGGAACAGGCAAGGAGCAGAAGATCCGTATCGAGGCATCATCAGGATTGACAGATGCAGAGATCCAGAGAATGCGCGACGAGGCGAAGGCAAACGAGGAGTCAGACAAGGCTGAGAAGGAGAAGATCGACAAGATCAATGCCGCAGACTCAAATATCTTTGCAAGCGAGAAGCAATTGAAGGAGTATGGCGACAAGATCCCAGCAGAGAAGAAGTCAGCAATTGAGTCAGCTCTTGAGAGCCTAAAGACAGCTCACAAGAATGCAGATATCGCAGCGATCGACCCAGCAATTGAGGCGTTGAACGCAGCATGGCAGGCAGCATCTCAGGACATCTACGCACAGCAGCAAGCTGAGCAGGGTGCTCAAGGAGGTGCACAGCAGGGCAATCCACAGCAAGATTCGACACAGGCTGAGGATGTTGAGTTTGAAGAGGTTAAGTAGTCGACCCTTAAACAGGATATAACGCATTGATTTATAGTAAATTAAATGCATTAAAAATTTGGAAATATCTGCAAGTTTTTATATCTTTATGGTGTAAAACTTGCAGATATTGTTTATGAAACCAACACCCATTCGTCGAGATCAAACGTCGCTATTTTC
>JBCQUC010000001.1:0-73995 GCA_047174275.1 Rikenellaceae bacterium
TTTTGTTAAAAACTCATCATTTGTTTGATGCGGTTTAAAATTTCATAATAGCTCAAAATTTATCCTGCACGAGGGGCGATAACATGCTCTTTGTTCATCATAATTTAGTTTGGTTAGATATTATTTAACAAATGACCCTGGTGTTTTGTAATAAAACAACAAAGTTTTATGCAATTTAGTAAAATGAAATGTAAAAATCAAGTTATTTGTTATTTTTTTTGCATCTATTGATTTGAATAAATGTTATACGTTGATATAAAAGGCGGATTCGATATCGTTAAATATCAAACCCGCCTTTAGGCTATTTTTTTGAACTCTTTGTATTATCTCTCTAAGAGCGTAAAGTTACTCTGTAGTGGTAAATTGTCAGACGCTGTTCCAACGAAAACAGTAAACTCTCCCGCTTCAGGGGCGAATACTTTGTCAATACGATAGAATGATAGATCTTCAGATGTGATTGTAAACTCAACCTCAACACTCTCACCACTCTTGATGAATACTTTTTCAAAGCCCTTCAGCTCCTTCAAAGGTCGCGATACACCATTTCCGACAATATCACGAACGTATAACTGCACAACCTCTGCACCATCGTATTTTCCACTATTGCGAACCTTTGCGACGATCTTAAGCTCATCGTTCATCCCGATCTCTTTGTCGCTAAGCTCCACACTCTCATACTCAAATGTAGTGTAGCTAAGTCCGTGACCAAAGGCAAAGAGCGGAGCGTTTGGAACATCGCGATATTTAGAGCTAAATGTAAGAGGATTGCTATCATAAGGGCGACCAGAGTTCATCTCACTATAGTAGATTGGCACCTGACCCAAATGATATGGGAATGTTGCAGGGAGTTTTCCAGATGGGTTGTAATCTCCAAATAGGACATCGGCAATCGCACTTCCCGACTCAGATCCAAGCAGCCAGCAGTTGAGTATTGCATCGGTGTTCTTCACATCATTTGTCAAGACCAACGGACGACCTGTAAATAGAGTCAATACAACAGGTTTACCAACCTTATAGATCTCCGCTAATAGCTCGCTCTGTAACCCCTTAAGAGAGATATCAGCATAGCTACGGCACTCTCCAGACATATATGCAACCTCACCCAACGCCATCACAACAACATCCGCCGAACGAGCAGCCTCAATAGCCTCTGCAAATCCCGATCTATCACTCTCCTCAACATCTAACTGTACAAAGAAGTCAACACTCTCGTTGTTTGTCAATCGACACCCCTCGGCATATACCACCTCACAATCGCCACCTACAGCCGCCTTGATACCATCCAAAAGAGTCACCGCACTGTTAGACTCTGCTTGAGCACGCCAGTTTCCGAGTGGAGCGTCGCTATCATCTGCGAGAGGTCCGATCACAGCAATTCTCTTTGTCTCTTTTGAGAGTGGGAGAGTCTGTTTCTCATTCTTCATAAGTACGATCGAGCGTTTTGCAACTTCGCGTGCCGCTTCGAGATTCTCTGCCGAATATGTATATCTATCTTCGCGCGATTTGTCGCTATATTTGTATGGATCGTCGAATAGCCCTAGCTCGAACTTAACCTTCAAGATACGACGAACCATCTGGTTGATCTGCTCAATAGATATACGTCCACTCTCCAATAGTTCAGCTGTATGGTTGGTATATAGATAACCACACATATCCATATCAATACCTGCATTTAACCCTTGGTATGCCGCGTCGAGCGTACCCTCAGAGCTTCCATGGTAGATCGTCTCGGCGATAGATGCCCAATCCGAGACTACAAATCCATCGTATCTCCAAGCATCGCGAAGTATATCGCTCATAAGCCACTTGCTACCCGATGCAGGTTCGCCATTGACTGTGTTGAATGACGACATAAAACTCGCTACACCAGCCTCAACAGCGGCTTTGAATGGCGGGAAGTATACCTCCTCCAACATCCTGCGAGAAACATCAAGCGAACTATAGTCACGTCCTGCGATCGCACCACCATAACCAACAAAATGTTTAGCACATGCCGCCATAGTTGCAACATCGCTCATCGAGCTACCTTGAATACCCCTTACACGTGCTACAGATGCCTCCGATGTGAGGTATACATCCTCACCTGCACCCTCCATAATACGTCCCCAACGCGGATCACGTGATATATCAACCATCGGAGCGTATGTCCAGTTTACACCATTTGCTGCCGCCTCAATTGTCATATATTTGGCACTCATCTCGATTGCCTCGCGATCGAAACTCGCTGCATCAGCCAAAGGAATAGGGAACATAGTCTTGTATCCATGGATCACATCATATCCGAATAGTAGTGGGATTCCCAATCTAGACTCCTCGGCGGCGATCTTTTGAAGTCGATATGTCTCCTCTGCCCCCAATACATTGAGGAAGCTACCCACCTGACCACTACGGATCGACTCGTCAATATTTGAGTTGTGGCTATCTGCCGATGCTGCACCAGCACCTGTAGATATATATGGATTCGAGATAAGATTTAACTGCCCGATTTTCTCCTCCAAACTCATCTTCTTTATTAGCTTATCGATCTTTGAATCGTAGTTATCTGCAGTAGTTGACTGAATAACCGATGAGGCGATGATAGCCAATGTTAATAATCTCTTAATCATGTTATAATATTTTGCAATTTTTAGAATCTATAAAAAGATAGAGTCACCTTAGGGGTGTTGCCCTAACAAACCAATTTAACCCCTTAAATATACCGACACCAACCTAAAGTGACTCATTTATCATCTATTCTGGACAGAATGCCCAGATCCAACCTGTGCCATTATCCACAGCCGAAGCGAATAGAATCAAGCTATCTTCGGTAAGCTCTATGATCTCGTAGGTTGTAGCACCACACGATAGATCATTCGACGAACCAAGGATATTTACTTCGCTTGGGAATGTTAATGTTGTAAATGTGCTGTTGAATACGAATGATCCACGAACTGGTTCTGCATCGGCAGATGAGTAGTAGTCGTAGTTCGCACCTCCTGCGACATCGAAATACATCTTGCCATCGACATCTGTAGGGGTTACATAGTCGTTTGTAGCGTTCCACAATACCGAAGCGTAGTTACCGCCATCGACCATCGCCCACCATACATTACCATCTCCAGCTGTGCCATTAAAGACCCATGTCTTACCACCTAAATCATTGCCAACCAGATTGTAATAGGCATCATCAAGAGCGACATCAAGTTGAGTTACCTCCACCTCGATCGACTCACTGACATACTCCAGATCCGATAGATCCCCATTGTTAATATATGGTGTTGTAGAGTAGAATGTAAATGTGTGAGTTCCTGTATATGGGAATACAACGGTCACCTCATCTGTGTACTTCGTGTTGATGATATAATCCCAATACCCTGTTATTCCCGTAGACTCCAACTTGAGTGTTATCTCGTTGCTACCAGCTGTTGCTTGGTAAGCTGACAGTTGGATATTATCTTTGTCGAATGAGTTTACAAGCTCACTATCTGTGACTATTGGGCTGCACGACACGGCAAATAGTGCCGCAACTGCTATATATAATTTTGATCTCATTTTCTCTGTGTTTTAAAAGTTACTACCATCCTGGATTCTGCTCATATACACCATTCGACAGACGAATCTCGCTCTGTGGAATCTGGTTAAGAGCCTTTGTCTCTGTGCGATAAGATACGCTATATGTAGCCTCGACACCTGCGTTGCTCACTGTGATCGGTGATGAGTAGTAGTTGTTACTACCCTCAACATCGCCCCAACGAACGAGATCGAACCAACGTACACCCTCAAACGCTAGCTCATACATACGTTCGCTCTTTATAGCATCGAGTGAGTAGCTAACTGCATCGAGTCCTGCGCGTGCACGAACCTTATTAAGACCATCGGCACTCTCCGCCAACTCTGAGTGCATAAGCAAAACATCGGCAAAACGCATATAGTAGAAATCTTGAGCTGCCCATAGCTGCATTGGATCGGCGTTGTTCATGTTGTAGATGTAGTAGAACATACCACACACTCCATCATCTCCATTATGCTGTAGTGTTGTATACTTCTTATTCATAAGAGTTGTCTCTTGGTTACTCTTTCCAGCAACCCACTCGCCTGTTCCTTGATCTGCATCGCCAAGTGTCAACACTGAACCAGCTTTTCGAGGGTCAGAGTCGCTCCAGCCACTATAGAATGTAGGGTGTACAGAGCACCATCCCCAACCCTGACCAAATGGGATCATACTGTGGTCGCGAATACCCATATATAGAGGCATACGGTTGCTATACTTCTGACCTGTTCCATTGTCGTAATCCCAATTTCCAAGCCCAAAACGTAGTGCGAAGATCACCTCGCTATTTCCTGTTCCAAGGGTCGATTTTGGGCCATCTTGACCAACCCAAGCGAGGTTATTCTCATCTGCCCAAGGGAGGATTATATCTCCAGTCACATAATTCGGATTGTAGATAGAGTTGCTCTCATTGACATAAGAGTATGGCCAAAGGTTGCGGAAATCTGACACCAATGCGTGACCACTATTATTAATCACATCCTCTAGATGTCCAATCACATCGCTCTTTGTGAATGCTCCATCTTCATACGGAAGCTCTGTGGTCGCTATCTTCTCGATATTTGTCATGTAGCCAGTGTAGTACATATAGATACGAGCTAAGAAACTCTTTGCAACCCAGATATTTGCATGACCATAATCGCTGATTGACATGTCGTTAACATTTTCAACTGGAAGATACTCGATCGCCTTTTTAAGGTCATTTGCAATAAATTCGTATGTCTCAGGTATTGTTGAACGAGCCACTTCACGATCGGCATCTGTTGTTGGAATTAGAGGCATTCCTCCGAAGATCTTCGCTGCGCGGAACATAAAGAATGCACGCATGAAGTATGCCTCTCCAAGTGAACTATTCATATACGCCTCAATATCCTCTTCGGATGTAAAATCAGCTGTGAAGTCAGCGTTTGGAATCGCCTCGATAACGGCATTTGCACGATAGACACCATAATATGTCTCTGTCCATAGAGAGACATATACATCCTCTGTCGTTGCTGTGAAATCGTCGATGTTTTGGCTGCCAGTATCATCCGATCCTCCTCCCGCTAAGAGTAGATCTGATAACAAGTTCGCAATTAGATGCTCCTCGCTCAACACCTCATCTACGAATAGAGAGTTGTAGACTCCGCTCAAAGCCAGATCAATTTCACTCTTGTTGCTATAGAAGCTATCGAGATTTGCCTCATATAGATTCTCTGTATCGAGTAGGTCAGAACACCCCGTAAAGGAGAGCGACCCCACAATGGCAAATGTGCCTATAATTATATCTTTAATTCGTTTCATCGTATGCAAAGTTTTAGAAAGTTAAGTTAGCTCCAATAATAAATGTACGTGGTAGAGAGTAGAGTCCTAAATCAATTCCCGATGCCCAAGAGTCTCCTCCACCATAGCCTACCTCTGGATCCATTCCGTTGTAACCTGTAATTGTGCACAAGTTGCTTACCGATACATAGACCGATGCGCGTTTGATAGCGTTGAAGTTCTTGAGCATATCATCGAAGTTATATCCAAATGTAAGGTTGCTAAGGCGCACATAATCTGCATCTTGAACATAGATATCTGAGATAAGATTTGTATTCGCATTACCCGTATAGCTCAATCGAGGCCAAGAGTTTGATGTCCCCTCACCATGCCATCTGTCGAAGATATCTGTTGTATAGTTCTCGGTCAACATATCGGTGAACGATCTGTATGACTGTATAACCTGTTGACCAAATTTACCAGTGAAAGTCGCATTGGCGTAGAACCCTTTGTATGTTACATTGAGTTGAAGTCCAGCCTCGAAATCAGCGTTAGGATCTCCGATCATAGTCTTGTCATCCTCGTTTATCATACCATCTCCATTCTGATCTACGAAGATTACATCACCTGGCTGACGCTCGATGCCCTCCTCTGTAATTACCTGAATCTGCGTTCCATCTGGGCCTACATATGCATCACACTCCGCTTGATTCTGGAAGATTCCAGCAGTCTCATATCCGTAGAAGAATCCGATTGGCATCCCAACCTCTACGCGCGACACATATGATGTGTTCTGTGCAATCACACTCGATGATCCTGTGATTACACCCTCGGCATTGGCAATTCTTGTAACCTCATTCTTGTTGTGTGCACCTGTGAATGTCACTCCATATGATAGATCCTTTCCTACGCGATCATTCCAGCTAATAGCGATCTCATAACCTCTATTTCTTACATCTCCACCATTGATATATGGAGCACTCGCACCATAAGTTCCCAAGATCGGAGCCTCAACCAACCAATCTTTTGTCATCTTGTTGTACCAGTCGAATGTTACACCCATCTTAGATTTTAACATGCGAAGATCCAATCCGAAGTTCAACTGCTCCGAAACCTCCCATGTAACATCTGGATTTGGAACATTTGATGGGACAGCACCTACACTTGGCACATCTTTATCCTCGCCGAAGTAGTACCCTTGATCTAGATACTCAACATTTGAGGTGTATACAAAGTTGTCGATATCTTGATTACCATTCTGACCCCAACTAGTACGTAGCTTACCCATTGTAATGAAGTCAACATTCTGCATAAAATCCTCCTGAGAGAAGTTCCAACCAGCCGAGAATGATGGGAAGTATCCCCAACGATTGCCCTCTGCAAAGTTAGATGATCCATCTGCACGAAGTGTAGCATCAGCCATATACTTACCCTTGTAGTTGTAAGAGAGGCGTGACATATACGACATTATACCGCCACCACCTGCTGCATAGTCTGCTCCCCAAGTCGACACATCGCCAAATGTCGAAGAGGTTGTATTGTTAAGATAAGCACTATCGAAATCTGAGAATAGAGTGTTTTGAGCCCATCCTCCAACTTCGTAGTTAAAGTAGTTCTTTAACATCTCTGTTCCGATAAGAGCTGTGAATTGGTGGTCGTTGTTGATCGTGAAATCGTATGTTGCGGTATTTGTCCATGTAAGATCGCTTCCCATATATGCACTCTGCGATGCAGCGTCTGTAGAGTTGCTGAGTAGTGTTCCCATGCTATATACTGGAGTGTACGAGCGGCTGTAACCATACCATGCATTTACTCCAAATGATGAACGGATTTTGAGCCCCTTGATTGGCTCTAATAGAGCGTATACATTACCGATTATGCTATTTGACTTTCCAGTGGTGAAGTTGCGATTGTAATACATCTCAGCGAGTGGATTGAGCTGATTTGTGTTGATACCATCAAGATTTGGTGCAAATCCGTTTGTATATGCTGATATGCTCTCGTTATCCCAATATGCTGGCATAAGTGGCGTTGTAACAATTGCATTGTGTAGATCATTATAGTATATACCCTCGCTCGCAACCGCCTTATTACAGGTGTTGGTATAGGTCATATTCTCACCAAATGTCAATATATTACGCTCCGAGTTTTTGAAGAGCACAAACTCAGTGTTGAGGCGAGCTGTGATACGCTGATATCCAGCACCAATAATATCACCACCGATGATACCCTCTTGGTCGTAATACGATACTCCAGCCGAATATGTGAAGTCCTGACCACTTCCCATTATATTAACAGCATGGCTCTGGATTATAGCATCATCTTTCGACATCTCGTCGATCCAGTTAGTACCCTCCCAACCATCTTCGAGTAGTCCCCATACATAGCTGCCATAAGCATCTGCAATATCGCTTCCAAATGTTGAGCTTAGATAGGTGTTATTCTTAATCATCGACTCCCAATCGAATGGTGTAAGACCATCATTTGAACGAGCCTCATCTATGATAAACATATACTCCTGAGCGTTGAGTGTCTCAAGTTCTTTGTAGCTGTTTTGGATTCCGATGTATCCATCGTAGGTGATTGTCGAAGAGGTAGATCCATCGCTTGATTTCGTACCTTTTTTTGTTGTTACAAGCACAACTCCATTGGCAGCGCGTGATCCGTAGATCGCAGCTGAAGCGGCATCTTTCAATACATCAATCGCCTCAATATCAGATGGATTCAGATAGTCGATATTACTAACCGCTACTCCATCGACAATATACAATGGATCGCTATTTCCGATAGTACCCATACCGCGGATTGTAACCGATGTTCCAGCTCCTGGAGCTCCACTATTACGTGTGATACTCAATCCTGGGACAGTTCCCTGAAGAGCCTCCATCGCTGTTGTCGGATTTAACTCGCTAATTTTATCACCCTTGATGTTGGCATTTGCACCTGTTACCAATGCCTTCTTCTGAGTTCCATATCCGACAACGACAACCTCCTCCAGATCCAATAGACTTGGATAGAGTGTAATATCAAGAATTGTCTGTGAGCCTGCCTCAATCTCTTGCGTTTCATATCCAAGATAGCTGAATACAAGTACATCGCTACTCTTTACATTTTGCAACTCGAATGTTCCGTCGAATTGAGTTGCAGCTCCATTTGTTGGTGAATCCTTAACGATAACAGTTACTCCAATAAGAGGATTTGAATCGCTGTCAGTCACCACTCCCTTCACTTTTTGTGCATAGCCCCAAGTGGTGCATAGCGCAAAGAGGATAAGTAATAAGTGCTTTTTCATAATCTTTTAGTAGTTTTTAATTGAATAAAGTTGATTTTTGGGGTTTATATATTATTGAACTGTTTGTTGTTGATCTTGGCTTCGATCTACTACAAAAGTATGTTACAAAACGATTAAAACAATCAAAAATACCATCACATAATTACTTCAATAGTGAATATAGACTACGACAACAATACTTCGAAAACTATATTTATACTTGATTAACAGATATTTAAAACTTTTAATTGATTTCATTCTTATTACACTTTTTTAATTAGAATTTTATTTGTATATTGCATTCGTTGTTATTAAATATATTATGAACAGGCTTTTACTTACCATGTATTTTGTATTTTCTCTCTCTCTTGGCTATAGCGGATGGAGATCTCCTATCACGAATTACTCCATAATAGAGACCAATGCAGGTCGTCAAAATTGGGCTGTTTCGCAGGGTGCAAATGGTTGGATCTACTTTGCAAATAATAGTGGAATCTTGGAGTATAATGGTTACAACTGGACACTTCACAATGTTGATGGTATTAAAATTGTTAGGTCGCTGAATTGCGCTCAAGATGGAAAGATATATGTTGGAGGAGAGGGTGGCTTTGGCTATTTCGCGCCAGATGAGTTTGGTCGTATGATATACCACGACTTAACCATATGTATCCCCAAAATGGCTGAAGATTTTCGAGAGATATGGGATATTCATGTAACTAGTGAAAGGGTCTACTTTCGTTCACGCAGAAGTATTATAATCTATAATGGCGGTGAAATGTGCGAAGTAGTTCCAACAAATGGATTAGTGCTCGCTAGCTGTGTGGTGAATAATAATATATACTTTGCGACCACAAAGGGGTTGTATGTCTTGGGGGATGGCTCGCCGATATTGTTAGGTGGCGTAGAGTCGCTAAATATAGAGGGTCGTATAAGCGCAATGAGCCCATACGCTGATGGCGAAATAATGATCGCCACAAGTTTCGATGGATTATATACCTATAACAATGGAGATTGTAAGCCATTCAAGACCAAATATGATGATCTATTGTCTAAAAATCAAACATTTAGCCTCGCTACAAACAATAATAAAATTGCCTGTGGTACTGTTCGTGGTGGCGTGATATTAATTGATAGCAAGAGTCAGAAGTGCAATAAAATAGATCTAGCTGGAGGGATGGGTAATAATACAATATTGAGCCTTGGTTTCGATGATGATGATAATCTGTGGTGTGGACTCGATAATGGAATAGACAAGATCTCGCTCTCCTCCCCTCTGCTCCATTTTGATGTTAATAGAGAGTATAAATTTACGGGGTATTGTGCTCTGACCGATGATAGATACACCTATCTTGGTACAAATCAGGGTTTGGTTAGAGTTGTTGCGCAGCATCCAGATCAATCTAGGGGTGTAGAGGCGACTCTAGTTGAGAATAGCGATGGTCAGGTGTGGGGTATTCAAAACATTGATGATAAGATATATTGTAGCCATAATCGAGGGCTTTTTCTACTTCACGACCATCCAACTACTCCATCATTGCAGCCGATATATACCGACGATGGAGTTTGGGGGTTGACAAGGGTTGATGATAATCACTATTTAGTTGGTACGTATGAGGGGTTAAGGTTATTTAATACAATAGACCAAAGTGTTGAGCATATTGATAATTATCGAGAATCAGCTCGTGATATATTTTTTCAAGACGACTCTAAATGTGCTTTTTTTGTCACCTCTAAAGGTCTTGAGAGGGTCAGTTTTAGCGATGGTTTCCAGCGAGCGTCATCAAATATAATCATTGAGAGCGAGAGGTATGATATAAAACTTATCCGTATTGATGGTAAGTTGCTTGTCTACTCTCTTGAGGGAGTCTATTTAGTGACAGCAGAGGGAGATCTTGAACTCACTTCAGATTATAAAGATCTATTTGAGGTCGGGGTATCCTATTCGACAATTTCAATTGATGAAAGGGAGAATATTTGGTATATTGTCGATGACAAACTACTGCTTAGGGAGTATGACCCAATTGAGCATCGATATAATAATATTCGACAAATATTCGATAACCCTCACTTCTTTGTCGATGGGTTTACAACCATTACACCACTGGATGCACGATACTATGTAATTAATAGTATCTATGGTTACTCGGTTGTTGATTCACATTGGCGTGAGAGTGAACGCCGTAGCGTAAAACCTCGTATCATCTCTATTTTTGACACTAATAATCGAGACTCACTCCTACTTAGTTGTGGTTATGGTGTTGAGCCTCGCAGGATTGAACTTCCATATATACATAATTCGCTTAGGATAACTTTCGCCAATAACTCAATTAGTGATGGTACAAGTGAGTATTCATATAGGTTGAAGGGGAGCGATTCGGAGTGGAGCAAATGGAGTGCTATCGGTGAGATAATAAATCAAAAAGAGTATACGCAACTTCGAGAGGGGGAGTATACCTTTGTACTTAGGGTGAGGGATAAATTGGGGAGAGTTGAGAGTTGTGATCTTGATATCAAGATACTTCCACCATGGCAACGTTCGACAATGATGTATATCGTCTACTCTCTATTTGCATGTGGCTTGATCTTGGTTATTCGCAGTAGGATTAGCCTCTATTATGCTGATAGACGACGACTTGTAGAGTTGCAGAAGGAGCGAGAGATAGAGAGCCAGAAACGTCAATTTCTCTCAAAGGCAATGGAGCAGGAGAATAGTATCATTCGTCTAAAAAATGAGAAGTTAGAGGGTGAAGTTGTCGCTAAAAGTGCAGAGTTAAGCGGTCTGCTTCTAAATAAATTAGAGAAAAATGATATTATAACAGGTGTAAAATCATCACTCGGAAAGATCAATATTGAGCTTCGTAATGAGCAGCCACAAAATGCACAACGACGTATCAAGACTCTGGATAAATGGCTAAATGACAAACTTATTGATAATGTCGATTGGAGCACTTTTGAGGATAATTTTAACCTTATAAATAACAACTTTGTGCAGAAGATTACACAGCGTTATGTCTGGATGAATACCAATGAGCGTAAATTGTGTGTCTACATAAAGATGGGCTTACAGAATAAAGAGATCGCGCCGCTGTTGAATCTATCGGTGAGGGGTGTCGAGATGTTGCGATATAGAGTTCGAAAGAAGATGGAGCTCGATCGCAATGAGAGTCTTTATGAATTTTTGCAGAGGATCTAACAATAGTGTTAAAGACAAATTCGACCCCTAAACATTAGATAGAGGTCGAATTTGTCGTTTTGTAGTGTTTGTGGTTATTTGCCGCCTTTCGAAGCAACCTTTGCCCATGAATCTTTGAGTGTGACAGTTCTATTAAATATCATACTCTCCTCTGTTGACTCTTTGTCGGTGCAGAAGTAACCAACACGCTCAAACTGGAAACTTGTTCCAGCAGCGGTGTTCGCAAGAGATGGCTCTAGATATCCAGTGATTTCGACAAGTGAATCAGGGCGTAGATTACTCTCCCAAGTCTCACCCTCCGCGCAATCATCTGGATTCTCAGTCAAGAATAGTGGGTTGAATAGGCGGATCTTCGACTCGATAGCGTGTGGCTCAGATACCCAATGGATAACACCTTTGGTCTTGCGTCCATCGCTCGATGAACCACCTCCCGACATTGGATCAATCGTACACAACAACTCGATAACCTTACCACTCTCATCGCGAACAACATCCTCGCACTTTAGAAGATAGGCGTAACGAAGTCGAACCTCGCCACCAATGCTTAGACGATAGAACTTCTTTGGAGGGTTCTCCATAAAGTCATCTTGCTCAATGAGTAGATTTCGCGAAAATGGAACTTCACGAGAACCTGCCTCCGCATTCTCAGGGTTGTTTATTGCGCTAAAGTACTCTGTTTTAGCCTCATCGTAGTTTGTAACGGTAACCTTCAGTGGATTTAGAACTGCCATTCTACGCTCTGCAATCTTGTTAAGATCCTCACGAACGCAATACTCCAATTTGCCAAGATCAATTGTATTGTCACGTTTCGCAACACCAACCATCTCCGCAAATGCACGAACCGAAGCAGGTGTATATCCGCGACGACGCAATCCGCAAATTGTCGGCATTCGAGGGTCATCCCAACCCATTACAGCTCCATCCTGCACCAACTTCAATAGTCGACGCTTCGACATCATTGTATATGTCAAGTTGAGGCGTGCAAACTCATATTGGTGCGAAGGGAAGATCTCCAACGCCTCAATAAACCAATCATATAGTGGGCGATGAACATCAAACTCCAAAGTACATATCGAGTGGGTGATATTCTCAATCGAGTCACTTTGACCATGTGCATAGTCATACATAGGATAGATACACCAAGCATCTCCCGTGCGGTGGTGATCCGTATGTAAGATACGATACAAAATAGGGTCACGCATCAACATATTGGAGTGTGCCATATCTATCTTGGCACGCAATACCTTCTCTCCATCGGCATACTTTCCATCGCGCATATTCGAGAATAGCCCGATGTTCTCCTCCACGCTACGCTCTCTGAAAGGTGAGTTTACGCCTGGTACAGAGACTGTTCCGCGTGTCTCGCGAATCTGCTCTTGACTCTGGTCGTCGACATATGCTAACCCCTTTTTTATAAGCTCTTGAGCCCATACATATAGCTGCTCAAAATAGTCCGAAGCGTAACGCTCCTCCGCCCAATCAAATCCTAACCACTTGATATCCTCCTTGATTGCATCGACATACTCCACATCCTCCTTCACTGGATTTGTATCATCAAAGCGCAAATTACATAATCCTCCATATCGCTTTGCAAGTCCGAAGTTGATGCAGATGCTCTTCGCATGTCCAATGTGTAGATAACCATTTGGCTCAGGTGGAAAGCGTGTTTGAACACGACTCTCGCCCTTTGCGATCGATGCCTCTATAATCTCCTCCAAAAAATTGAGCGACCTCTCCTTCGAAGTCTCCATTGTCTCAGTTGCCATATCCTTCTCTCTATTTTATGTTTGTCACTTTTTATAAAGCGTTCCTCCTAATTTAATATTAAGCTCCAAAATCTGCTCTGTGCCCAATCCTCCGCCATCGCAGTGTGTTACGAAGTGCACCTTTAGCTGCATCATATCATTAAAAAATGATCTATCATAGCAGAGTGCCGCACGATTGTAGAATCCATTGGCTGATCTAAAAAATAGATCCCCCGTATATAGTTGCTTACCATACTCCATATATGTTCCATCATCGAGCAGATGCCCATCATAGAGCGGAAAAAGATCATCTCCTAAATAGAGCCTCTCATCTACGCTAAATCCCCATCTGCTAACTTTGAGTGCGAACTCGCCCATTCGAGGGGACAACCACTCATTCTCAAATGATCTATCTCGCTGCATACTCTGTAGCAGTGATACCTTAACATCAAGGTCATAGAGCCCAGACAGGCGAAATCCTACACACGGATTAAGTAGAGCATTATCCACAACATTGCTAAACTCTCCTCCATCCTGACCAGCGAAGTGTGTTACCGATAGATTGTATCCAGCATAAAACTTCGACCAACTATATCGCCCTGCTGAAAGCAGTTGAAACTTCTCGCGTGTGGTACTTGTCGGTTGCCCTTGCCAATCACAGACAAACTCGACAAATGAATCCCCGCGATCATAACGCCCCATGACTCCATCTATCGTATTCTCATAGAAGCGATAATCATTCGAGAAGAATGCAGTGGAGTAGCTCTCTATCTTCATTCTGTCACTTGGAAATAGACCTGCCGTTGCACTCCACATCGGGGAGTCAAATGTATAATATAGCTGTAATTTAGTATCAGTAAATAACCCATCTCCTCCAACTCCAAGAGGTTGCAAAGCCTCTACTCCCAATTTAAGAGTACTACCTTGGGCAAATTTCAGTCCAATGGTTGGTGTTAAGCGCGCTGCAAAGTCAGTGCCCGAGATAGCTGTGGCACTCTCTGTCACGCTATACTCGCGATTGTCGAAGTAGGTCTCGTAACCTATCTCATATGTAAGCTCTTGAGCCGATAGAGGAGAAAATAATACCAGCAAAGTAGCTATTATAGTAGATATACGTCCATTCAAAGCCATAGAAGATTAAAATACCCAACAAAAGTAATGTTTTTTTTTTATTTTTTTCTACTTTTGCCGTGAATAAGTAGGGTAAAATAATTATTGGTATGTTTTTAAGAGTGCTATTGGAGATGAGATTTTTTGCTATTGAATCGAAAATATAGTGGTTCTATATCGAAATTCAATAGTGAAAAATATCGCTCCAAGAGTGCTTTTAAAAATATGGCGATAATTGTTTTACACTACTTAAGATGATCTACTAACGATATTTTCAAAAGAATAGACTATGCGCAAGGTGACAAATGAGGAGCTTCATCGCCCAACAATCGAGCAATTTGCTGAGATGGAGAAGATTCCAGTGGTGGTTGTGCTCGATAATATCCGTTCGGCGCAAAACATCGGAGCGTTCTTTAGAACTTCGGATGCATTTGCTACTGAGTCTATTGCGTTGTGTGGAATTACAGCTACTCCTCCGAGTCGCGACATTCATAAAAGTGCCTTGGGGGCAGAGATGACGGTTAAGTGGAGTTATCACTCTACAACTGTGGAGTGTGTCGAAGAGCTTCGAGCTAAGGGTTACACAATACTTGCAATTGAGCAGATTGAAAACGCTGTAATGTTACAAAATATGTGTTTCGAGAGGGGTAAAAAGTATGCTCTAATCTTTGGAAACGAGGTGATGGGGGTCGATCAAGAGGTGGTCAATATCTGTGATGGAGCGATCGAGATCCCTCAAAGTGGAACAAAGCACTCGATAAATGTATCAGTAGCTGGAGGAGTTGTGCTCTGGAGTGCATATCAGCAATTAGCAAAACTATAAACCAATATACAATATATAATAATGTCAACAGAGAGTAGTGTCCGCGCAGTGACGACATATCGTCTCACCGAGATGAAGCAGCGTGGAGAGAAGATATCTATGCTAACAGCATATGATTATACAATGGCATCAATTGTCGATGCCGCAGGAATCGATGTGATCCTTGTGGGTGACTCAGCAGCAAATGTAATGGCTGGTTACACCACAACACTCCCAATAACCCTCGATGAGATGATCTATCATGGTCGTTCGGTGGTTCGTGCTGTGAAGCGCGCATTGGTGGTTGTCGATCTTCCATTTGGAACCTATCAAGGTAACTCGAAGGTCGCTTTGGAGTCTGCAATCAGAATTATGAAGGAGACCGAAGCCGATGCAGTGAAGATGGAGGGTGGCGAAGAGATTATAAAATCGGTGCAGCGTATCATCTCCGCTGGAATCCCCGTTATGGGACACCTTGGATTGACTCCTCAGTCGATCAATAAATTTGGAACATATACGGTTCGTGCCAAGGAGCAAGAGGAGGCTGATAAACTGCTCTCTGATGCTCACTTGCTCTCCGATGCAGGTTGTTTTGGTATTGTCTTAGAGAAGATTCCAGCGGCGTTAGCAGCTAAGGTCTCAAATGAGGTTAAGACACCTATTATAGGTATAGGTGCAGGGGATGGTTGCGATGGTCAGGTGCTTGTTTTGCACGATATGTTGGGGATCAATAAGGGATTCTCGCCTCGATTCTTACGCAGATATGCTGATCTTCACTCTGTTATGACCTCCGCAATTGAGAATTATATTGACGATGTAAAGAGCGGGGACTTCCCCAACGAAAAAGAGCAGTATTAATTGGGAGTATTAACTTTTAGCACACCCTCGCTTTTGAACTATTTAAACTCAAAAGTGAGGGTGTGCTGTTTTTGTCTGGTTCAATCATAGTGATTGGTAAATTCCATTTTGTCACCTAATTTTTCTATTCTGACATATTTATAATTATCGACCATTATTTAAATAAATTAGAAACAATTTATGCCTTTTTAGTTACGAATTATCACAATAGCATTTTTTAATTAATTTAATTGGCGGCAGAGTGGTCTATAGCTCGTTTTTTTTTACTTACTTGCGGCTGTGTAAGAGGTGGAACAACCGATATAGACTATGATTTGGTGTATCAATAAAAGCGAAAATTTTTATAAATAGTGAAAAGGTAAAACAATTAAATAGGTTAAGGTTATGAAAGGAATGGTTAAAAATTTGGCAGCAACAGCGGCAGTGGTCGCAGCAGCTTTGACGCTCACAGGATGCCCATCGGCACAGAGCACAAAGACTGCATCGGATGGTGAGACAGCAAAGATCGGAATCTTGCACTCGCTAAGTGGAACAATGGCTATCTCGGAGGTTTCGCTTCGTGATGTCTTGATGATGGGAATTGAGGAGATTAATGCTGCAGGTGGTGTGATGGGTAAGCAGATCGAGCCTGTAATTGTTGATCCAGCGTCGAACTGGGATCTTTTTGCTGAGAAGTCGAAAGATTTGTTGGGAAAAGAGAAGGTAAATGCGGTATTTGGATGTTGGACATCTGTGTCTCGTAAGGCTGTATTACCAGTGTTTGAGGAGTATGGCGGATTGTTGTTCTACCCTGTACAGTATGAGGGTCAAGAGTGCTCTCCAAATATTATCTACTCGGGAGGTACACCAAACCAGCAGCTTATACCAGGTGTAGAGTATTTGATGAGTGAGGATGGTGGTTCTTGTAAAAAATTCTATCTACTTGGTTCAGACTATGTGTTCCCTCGTACGGCAAACAATATACTTAAGAACTTCCTTTTATCTAAGGGTGTGCCAGCGGCTAATATAATTGAGGAGTATACTCCAGTAGGACATCAGGATTATCAAACAATCGTCTCTAAGATTAATGCTTTTGCAGCATCGGGTGACGCTTGTGTATTAAATACAATCAATGGTGATAGTAATGTTCCATTCTACAAAGAGTTTGCAAATCAGGGTCTTACAGCAGATAAGTGTCCAGTTATGGCATTCTCTGTCGCTGAGGATGAGCTTCGTGCAATGGATACTGAGTACTTGGTTGGTCACCTTGCAGCATGGAACTACTTCCAAAGTGAGGATACACCTGCAAACAAGAAGTTCGTAGCTGATTTCAAGGCATATTGCGCAAAGAACAACCTTCCTGGTGGTGCTAACCGTGTAACAGATGATCCGATCTGTTGGGCATACACAGACCTTTACTTGTGGAAGGCTGCTGTTGAGAAGGCTCAATCATTCGATGTAAAGGATGTTGTTGCAGCACTCTCTGAGATGGAGTTTGATTCACCTGCTGGTAAGGTTAAGATGCATAAAGATAACCATCACTTGGCAAAATATGCTGTGATCGGTGAGATCTTGGAGAATGGTCAATTCGAGGTGTTGAGCCGTACTGAGGAGCTAGTTATCCCAGAGCCATTTAGTGAGTTCTCTAAGTAATAAAGTTAAATTTAAACAGACAAATTTATGCTGCATAAGATATTGGCAACCACCCTCTCATTGGTGGTTGGTTGCCAACTCTTTGCTCAATCTGAAATGTCGGTAGGCTCAGCCATTGCCGACATTTTAAGTAATGACAAGGAGCTAGTCAGCGAAGCGTGCACATTTTTGAGCACCGATCGCAGTGATAGTACAATAATGTTCGCCACAGTGGCACTCGATGGTAGATTATTTGCTGCCGATACAGTTGCTGTAGCTAAGAGCAAGAGTGGGTCGTATAGTTTGCTTTTTGACCCATCAACATCAGTTTCGGCTGAGGGGTTGAGCGAGATTAAACTCTCGCGTAAGGATCGCAGAATACTCTCTCCACTCAGCACTTTCATTAATCTACAGAGTGACGATCCGAAGGTGCGTGCCGAGGCATATCTCACAGTCGCGTCTGGTAAAAACCATGAAGATATCGCTCTTTTGGAACATATTGTTGAGAGCGAGAGCGATGCCAAAACAAAAATTACAGCAACACACTCACTCTATGAGCTCTATTTGAATGCTGGCGATGAAGTGCAACAGAGTGCTGCAATCGAGTATATTGATAAAGAGCGAGATATGTATTTTGCAACTCACATGAGTGCTTATATTGAGAGGTCAGATATTTCGAATGCTAATATTACGCAGGGTAAGAAGCTCGTGAAATATTACGATATGGTTACCCGTAATAATAACTTCTACCAAAATATCTTCAGTGGATTGAGCTTGGGTAGTATCTTGGTATTGGTATCGTTGGGACTCTCTATTGTATATGGTTTGGCGGGTATTATCAATATGAGCCATGGCGAGTTCTTGATGATTGGTGCATATACAACATACTGTATTCAGCAGCTCTTTGAGCGATTCCTTCCAGAGTCGATGTTTGACCTTGCGTTTTTCGTCTCGTTGCCAATATCGTTCTTTGTGGCGGCACTATTTGGTCTGGTGATAGAGCGACTTGTATTGCGTCACCTCTACTCTCGACCATTGGAGAGTATGTTGGCAACCTTGGGAATTAGCCTTATTCTGATTCAGTTGGCGCGTTCGATCTTTGGTGATTTGACAACAGTAAAAGCTCCAGCTATTCTGTCGGGGGGTATCACTCTAGGATCGGGTCTTATCTTGCCATATAACCGACTCTTTATAATCGTTCTTACCATCTTGATCTTTATCGGAGTCTATCAGTTATTCCAACGTACTCGTTTGGGAGTTAGAATCCGTGCGGTGACCCAAAATCGTAACATGAGTGCATGTGCCGGAATCTCGACAAAGAAGATCGATATGATTACATTTATGTTGGGATCGGGACTCGCTGGAATAGCAGGTTGCGCGATTACTCTAATCGGAAATGTTGTGCCTAATATGGGTCAGACATATATCGTCGATTCATTCTTGGTTGTTGTGACAGGAGGTGTTGGTAAACTTGTTGGTTGTGCCGTTTCGGGAGTGGGTATCGGAGTGATTTCGAAGTTCTTGGAGGCTGGATTCGAGGCTGTCTATGGCAAGGTGTTGATCCTACTTCTTATAATCATATTCTTGCAGTATCGTCCAAAGGGACTATTTGCAGACAAGGGACGTATCGGAGATGATTGATAAAATATATTTAGAAAGAGAATAAGATTATGAAAAAAGATAAAACAATATTGACTTTGATGCTGATCTTCTTGATTCTGCTACCAATAGCAAATCTGATCGGATTGGTACCTATAGACACTGTGACCCTTTGGGGGCGTTACCTATGCTTTGCTATTGCAGCGATTGGTGTCGATCTAATATGGGGTTACACTGGTATTATGACAATGTGCCACGCCTTTTTCTTCTGCCTTGGTGCTTATGGAATGGGAATGTATCTTACGCTATTTAATCTGCCAGAGGGCGATGTCGTTCCGCAGTTTATGTCGTGGAATCAAGTTGAGTCGTTACCGCTATTTTGGAAGCCATTCCAGACCTTTGCTGGGGCTATTGTAGCGACAGTTATTGCAACAATCGGATTTGGATCTATTAGTTACTTTATATTCCGTCGTCGAATCAAGGGTGTGTTCTTTGCCATTATTACACAGGCTATTGCGTGGGCGATGTTTCTGTTGTTCTCGCGTAATGAGACACTGCTTGGAGGTTCGAATGGTTTGACAAACTTCCAACAGATGATGGGGCTTGACTTGCGTAGCGATGGTGTTAAGTTGGGGCTCTATATCTTTACCGTGGTTGTTTTGGGTGGAATCTACTTTGGAGCAAAGGCACTTACAAACTCTAAGTTTGGAAAGTTGTTGATCGGTATTCGAGATAGTGAGTCGAGACTTCGCTTTACGGGATATAAGGTTGTGCACTTCCAAACAGCGATCTTTATCATTGGAGCACTTATCGCAATGGTAGCTGGTATGTTGTATCTTCCTCAGACGGGAATCGTAACTCCAGGTAGAATGGATGTGAGAGCCTCGATCGAGATGTTGATCTGGGTGGCACTCGGAGGTCGCGGATCGTTGAAGGGTGCAATTATCGGAGCGTTGATCGTGAATCTACTCTATAGCCTCTTCACCTCGATTATGCCAGACGCTTGGCCATATATCTTGGGTCTACTCTATGTTGTTGTTGTTCTCTACCTCGATAAGGGTGTGATGGGACTTGGTCAACAGATCTTGGGTTGGTTCAAAGTAAAAAGAGTTAAAACCTCTAAAATTTAAACAGATTAAGAGCTATGTTAAAAGTAAGAAATATAACGATGACCTTTGGAGGTGTGGTGGCACTGTGTCTCGATCGCTTCGATGTGGGAGCTAACGAGTTGCGCGTTATCATTGGCCCAAATGGAGCTGGTAAATCGACTTTGATGGATGTATTGTGCGGAAAGAGTGTTCCAGCTCAGGGGTCGGCAACGTTTAATGGAGAGGAGTTGATTGGTCGCACAGAGATCGAGATTAACCATATGGGAATTGGACGTAAATTCCAGAAACCATCGGTGTTTGAGGGTCTTTCGGTTCTCGATAATATGATTATGGGACTCAAAGGAAACCGCGGTGTATTTGCATCGATGTTCTTCCGTATGACTCCACCTCAGAGAGCTAAGATCTATGAGACTGCGGAGTTGGTGAATCTAATTGATGAGATGGATACCCTTGCAGGGTCACTATCGCATGGCCAGAAGCAGTGGTTGGAGATTGCAATTGTGCTTCTTCAAGATCCACAGCTGCTCCTTATTGATGAGCCAGCGGCTGGAATGTCCGATGCTGAGACCGCAAAGACTGGAGCACTGTTGTTGGAGCTTAGCAAGAACCATAGTGTGATTGTAATTGAGCACGATATGCACTTTGTGGAGCAGATCGCCAAGGATAAGGTGACAGTGCTTGTTCGTGGAGAGATCCTCACCGAGGGGTCGTTCCAAGAGGTGAAAAACAACAAAGAGGTTATTGATTGTTACTTGGGTGCGCCAGATTCTGCTCAGGTGTTAAATGCAAAATAGAGATGGAAAAGTTATTAGAGATAAAAGATCTCCATGCAGCGTATGGTCAGAGTGCTATTCTGTGGGGAGTCGACTTAACAGCAGCCGAGAGTAAGGTGACAACAATCATGGGGCGTAATGGAGTGGGTAAAACCACCCTTATGCGCTCAATCATGGGGCTTGTGAAGTGTACACAGGGGGAGATCACATTCGACTCAAAATCAATCATGGGGCTTGCAACCGAGAAGAGAGCGCAGAGTGGAATCGCTTATGTGCCTCAGGGGCGCGAAATTATCCCAAAACTTACGGTATACGAGAATATATTGATCGGAACAGAGGCTCTTACAAAAAAGGATAAGAACTTCGATGAGGATGAGATCTACTCTATCTTCCCGATTTTGAAGACATTCCGCAATCGTTTGGGGGGTAATCTGAGTGGAGGGCAGCAGCAGCAGTTGGCGATAGCACGTGCACTTGTAGGTGATCCAAAGCTACTTATTTTGGATGAGCCAACCGAAGGAATCCAACCTTCAATCACACTTGAGATCGCAGATGTTTTGAAAGATCAAATAAAAAAGCGTAACTTAGCGGTGTTGTTAGTTGAGCAGAAGTTGGATTTTGCGAAGCTCCTCACCGATGATTACTTCATTATGGATCGTGGTAAGGTGGTTCGTAGCTTCAATAAAGATAATGCCGACTACGACGAGTTGAAGAGTTTCTTGTCAGTTTAAAAAAATATTAGTTATGCACTTAACACCCAGAGAGACCGAGAAGTTGTTATTGTACTTAGCAGGAGATGTGGCAGCACGTCGCCTCGCTAAGGGCATTAAACTCAACTACCCAGAGTCGATAGCCTATATTAGTCAGCATCTCCTAGATGGAGCGCGCGAAGGTCGTACAGTAGCCGAGCTTATGCAGTCGGGGGCTGAACTTCTGACACGAGACGATGTGATGGAGGGGGTTGCCGAGATGATTCACGATGTGCAGATCGAGGCGACATTTCCAGATGGTACGAAGTTGGTGACAGTTCACGATCCAATTCGATAGTTAAAAATAGAGAGTATATGATTCCAGGAGAATTTTTTATAAAGAGTGGAGATATCGTGTTGAATGTTGGACGTGAGACACGCACAATAGAGGTTGTTAATAGTGGCGATAGACCTATCCAAGTGGGGTCGCATATCCACTTTTTCGAGGTCAATAGAGCTCTACTCTTTGATCGAGAGGAGGCGTTTGGGTATCGCCTCAATATACCAGCTGGTACAGCGATTCGCTTCGAGGCTGGAGAGCAGAAGAGTGTCGAGATTGTGGAGTTGGGCGGCGATCGACGAGTGATTGGTGTGAACAACCTAACAAACTCAACAACAATCAGCTCTAAGGAGCGAGAGGTCGCTCTGCACAAACTGCGTAAAGCGGGTTTTACATCAAACATTTAAACACATTCGAAGAGCCATGAGTCTAAAGATAAGTCGACAAAAATATGCCAATCTGTTGGGACCAACAGCGGGCGATAAGGTGCGTCTAGGTGATACAGATCTCATTATCGAGATCGAGAAGGATTATGCTACACTTGGTGATGAGGTGAAGTTTGGAGGTGGTAAGACCGTACGTGAGAGTATGGGGCAGAATAGCACGGCAGTTCGTGAGGATGGAGTGCTTGACCTCTGCATCACAGGGGCAATCATCATCGACCATTGGGGCATTGTAAAGGCTGATGTTGGTATCAGAGATGGTAAAATTGTGGCGATTGGAAAGGCTGGAAACCCCGACATTATGGATGGAGTCACTCCAGGCATGGTGATCGGAGCATCGACAGAGATGCATGGTGGAAATGGCTACATCTTGACAGCAGGTGGAATTGATTCACACATCCATTTTATCTGTCCACAGCAGGTCGAGACCGCTATAGCAGGTGGTATTACAACGATGATAGGTGGTGGAACAGGCCCAAATGATGGAACAAATGCCACGACAATCACCCCAGGTGCTTGGAATATTCGTCGTATGTTGGAGTCGGCAGATCAATACCCTGTAAACCTTGCATTTTTAGGTAAGGGTAACTGTGCTACGCTTCGCCCAATTGAGGAGCAGGTGGAGGCTGGTGCGGCAGGTCTTAAGATCCATGAGGATTGGGGATCAACGCCAGCGGTTATTGATGCGTCGTTGACAGTTGCCGATAAATACGATGTGCAGGTTGCAATACATACCGATACCCTCAATGAGGCTGGATTTTTGGAGGATACGATGGCGGCTATTGCAGGTCGCGTGATCCATACATTCCACACAGAGGGTGCTGGAGGAGGACATGCGCCAGATATTATCCGTGCTGCGATGTTCCCAAATGTGCTTCCAGCATCGACAAATCCGACACGTCCATTTACGAAAAATACGGTGGATGAGCACCTTGATATGTTGATGGTGTGTCACCATTTGAGCAAAAGCATCCCTGAGGATGTCTCGTTTGCCGATTCACGTATTCGACCTGAGACAATCGCAGCGGAGGATATCCTCCACGATATGGGAGTCTTTAGCATTATGAGTTCGGACTCTCAGGCGATGGGGCGTGTAGGTGAGGTTGTGACACGCACTTGGCAGACAGCTAGTAAGATGAAGTCGCAACGTGGTTATTTGACCGAGGATGAGGCGAATGAGAATGATAACTTCCGTGTCAAAAGATATATCGCTAAGTATACCATAAACCCTGCAATAGCACATGGAATTTCGGATTATGTTGGCTCTGTGGAGGTTGGTAAGATGGCTGATTTAGTACTCTGGAAACCATCGCTATTTGGTGCAAAGCCCGAGATGATTATTAAGGGTGGATTTGTGTCGTATGCCAAGATGGGAGATGCAAATGCCTCGATCCCAACACCTCAGCCAGTGATCTATCGTCCGATGTTTGGGGCGTTCGGTGGTGCTGTGGCATCGACATGTGCAACATTTGTGTCGAAGGCTTCGCTTGATTTGGGGATTGTTCAGAGTTATGGATTGAAGAAGATGTTGCTTCCAGTGAGCGGATGCCGCAGGATTGGAAAGGCGGATATGATCCACAATAGCGCGACTCCTAGAATTGGTGTCAACCCCGAAAATTATAAGGTGACGGTTGATGGAGTCCATATTACTTGCGAAGCGGCTGAAGTATTGCCGTTGGCACAGCGATATTTTATGTTTTAAATTTTAATGAGGGGATAGATGTTAGTAAAGGAGGTTGTTGGTCGCGAGAGCGAGGTGGATTTGAGTGGTGTTGAGTTGGATGAACTGATCTTGGAGTGGTATGAGTTGAGTAAGCGTATTCAGCGCAAAGTGACCAAGTCGGGGCAAGATATCGCGATGAAATTCACATCGGAGGGTGTTATGTTGATGGATGGAGATCTGCTCTATTTTAGTGCAGAGGAGGGCGTTGCAGTTGTCGTTAGAGTTCTGCCAACATCGACGATTGTCCTTTCGCCTCAAAATATGCTGGAGATGGCGACAATATGTTACGAGATCGGAAATAAACATATGCCACTATTTATGGATGGCAACGAGATCTTATTGCCATACGAAGCTCCAATGTATCAATGGTTGGTAGCGGCAGGATACTCTCCTCGAGAGGAGTATCGCAAACTCACCAATCGACTAAAGAGCAAGGTTAGTGGTCATCACCATTCGCATAGTGAAAAACACCATGAATCACTCTTCTCGAAGGTGATAAATTTTGCAGCTAAAAATTCACAATAAGATGACTTTGAGTGCATTAACAACTCTTCTGCATTTAAGCGATCCTACCCTCCCTATCGGAGGGTATGCGCATTCATATGGGTTAGAGAGCTATGTGCAGCGAGGTCTGGTGTCGAGTGTCGAGAGTGCTAAGAAGTTTGTGCGAAACTCACTTCACTACAATATGAAGTATAACGATGGGTTATATGTTAGGTTATCGTGGGAGGCTATGTCAGCTAATGATTTTGGGCAACTTAAGGCTCTAGATGCAGAGTCGACAGCGTTGAAATCACCTCTGGAGATTCGACAGGCTTCACTGAAATTGGGGGTGCGACTCCTTAAAATATTCAATCGAAAGGTTTCTGGCGAAGGTGTCGAGGTTTTGGAGGCTTTAAAGAAGAGTGGGGGAGGACACTACGCCACAATATATGGTGCGATATCAGCAATATTAGGGTTGTCACTCGAAGAGACTATACTTTCGTTCTATTACAATACGATGGTCTGTATGGTGACAAACTCTGTGAAGTTGATCCCTTTAGGGCAGCTCTCGGGGCAGGATATTATCTTTGAGTTGGAGCAGGAGTTGGAGGGGCTGACCGCTCAAACTATTGGCCTAGATCCAGAGATGAGAGGCGTTTGTGCCGTTGGTTTTGATATAAAGAGTATGCAACATGAGAGGCTCTATTCGCGTCTCTATATGTCGTAAAATATAGTAGTGGAGACATTGTTGGTACCATGTTATCGAATCCAACGGATTCGTCATCCTGAACTTGATTCAGGATCTCCCGAATTTAGTGAAACTAAATCTCGGGCACGAAGAGAATACGTTGAAAAAGAAAAATTTGATAATGTTCCCGAGATTCCGCCTTTGGCGAAATTCGGGAGATCCTGAATCAAGTTCAGGATGACGACTCTTTCAGAGTCGATACGTGGTACAAAAGGAGGTCTTTAATTTTATAAGTACATGCAATGTGTTATGTTACAGTATATTACAAAGGCTTGTCAGGTTTTTGTCGGATACTAAATAATAAATAAAGATGAGAGATTATATAAAAATAGGGGTGGCTGGGCCTGTAGGTTCGGGAAAGACAGCACTTTTGGAGCGATTGACACGCAGCATTTGTGATGAGTATAGCGTTGGCGTGATAACAAATGATATCTACACAAAGGAGGATGCAGAGTTCTTGACAAAGAATAGCTCGCTTCCAGCCGATCGTATTATCGGTGTTGAGACGGGAGGTTGCCCTCACACTGCAATTCGAGAGGATGCAAGTATGAATTTGGAGGCTGTTGATGAGATGGTGGCACGTTTTCCCGATATTGATATCGTATTTATTGAGAGCGGTGGCGATAATCTATCGGCGACTTTTAGTCCAGATTTGGTCGATGTAAGTATCTTTGTTATAGATGTATCGGAGGGTGAGAAGATTCCGCGTAAGGGTGGCCCAGGTATTACTCGTTCTGACCTTTTATTGATAAATAAAATCGATCTTGCTCCATATGTTGGAGCTAGTTTGGAGGTTATGGAGTCCGATTCAAGGCGTATGCGCTGTGGAAAACCATTCGTATTTACCAACTTTAAAACAGATGAGGGGCTCGACTCTGTGGTTGGTTGGATCAAGCGATATGCTCTATTGGAGGATGTTGCAGAACCTGCTCTTGTGCGTTAGTAATGGAGTCGAAGATCAGGTTAGTTGTAACCCAGCGTGAGGGGCGATCATATATCCGTAGCCTCTATACGACACCGCCATTTCGTGTGGTGTCGGTGGGTCAACTTGCCTCTGATGGAGCGGCGTATCTGATGCAGATGAGCACCTCGCCAGGGGTGCTGAATGGCGATAATTATGAGGTTGATATCACACTAGAGGAGGGTGCAGAGCTGCAATTTCGAAGTCAGTCATACCAACGTATCTTTGATATGGATGGTGAGGCGAGACAACGTATGCAGATAACAATAGGTGATGGAGCGCACTATTCGCAAGTTGCCCACCCAATTGTACCCCATCGAAACTCCGCATATTTCGCCTCGACGAAGGTGACGTTAGGAGAGGGTAGCTCGTTTCTTCAGAGTGAGATAATAACATGCGGAAGGCATCTGCATGGAGAGTCGTTCTTGTTTCGCGAATTTTCGAACAGTGTAGAGGTCTATTCGGGTGGAGTGTTGCGACTAAAGGATCGAGTCTGGTTATCTCCAAGCCAGTTGCCATTGGGTGAATTGGGGCTTTTGGAGGGGTATACGCATCAAGCTACTTTGGTATATCAAACGACACAAGCTAATATTAATATAAAAGAGCTGATCGATATAATCTATGAGATGCTAAGCTCGCTTAAGGGGTTAGAGTTTGGGATCTCAGAGAGTCACTACTCTGGATTTGTTATTCGCCTATTGGGTAGAGGAGGAGAGCAGCTCTATGATGCTTTGCAGTCGGTGCAGAGCTATATGTGGAGTAAGAGATAGTAATTAAATATACAAAGAGAGAGAGCTGTCCTTAATTACCAAATAGGTGATTAAGGAGGCTTTTTTTGTTGGTTTTGGATCTGTCAAGTAAGGTATTTATTGGACAATAATGATTCATAAAGTAAATAGCCTCTACAAAATTTGTTTTTTTATTTTTTTGTTATAACTTTGTGGTTAGAGAATGTCTTGTTTTGTATATTTTAGATCAAACACTCTGATTTTCATTATAAAATTAAAAACACAAATCAATCTTTAACCAGACTAATCTTTTATGCCTATGTGAAAAGACCAAATCCAATAACATTCTGTAAAAAAGAGTGGGTCGATACAAAAACCAAATGTGTCGATTAGTCTATCTAACACACTCTTATGCCTAAGATAAAATAACCAAATAATTTATTGTGTAGGCAAGGATCAAACATTAAACAAACCTAAAACTAATTAACAAATGAAAAACCTGAAATTTAGAATACTTCGGAGGATTACTCTAGCTGTATTCTGCTTCTCGGCAATATTGGCATTTGACTCTACTTATGCACAAAACGTGCAGATATCGGGAAGCGTCATATCGGCAGCAGATGGTCAGCCAATTATTGGAGCTACAATCTCTTATAGTGAAGGAACTGCAGGTACAGTAACAGATTTGGATGGTAATTTTACAATTAGCAATATCCCTTCGAATGATGTTATTAAAATTAACTTCTTGGGGTATGTCCCTCAAGAGCATGCTGTTGTTGGAGGGAAGAGATATGATATCTCTCTTATAGCAGATTCGCAATCTATCGACGAAGTTATCGTAGTTGGATACGGTACAATGCGTAAAAAGGAGGTGACAGGATCTGTTGCTCGCGTCGAGGCAGAGCAGATCGTAAAGTTTAGTACGGCCGATGTCGGTTCGGCACTTCAAGGACAGATTGCTGGAGTAAACGTACAAGCGTCATCTGGAGCACCAGGAGATGTGGCGAATGTCCAGATTCGTGGTATCTCTTCTGTAAACGGATCGAATACACCTCTCTATGTTGTGGATGGTGTGCCATATGATGGTGATCCAGGGTTGAGCCCTCAGGAGATCGAGTCTATCGACGTGTTGAAGGATGCAGCATCGGCTGCAATCTATGGAACACGTGGATCTGGTGGTGTTATCTTGATTACAACTAAAAAGGGTTCAGCAGGAGAGGTTAAAGTCTCTTTTGATGCATATTATGGTGTTCAGAAGATCACATCATCTCTATCATTGTTGAGTGCTACAGAGCAGGTATATGTAGATTATATACGTAACCCTGAGGGTGTTACATTCCATAGCGATTGGACATCTATGCGTGATTCGCCAAATAGCTATCTGAACGATACAAATATGATTGATATTATTGAGTTGGATTATCAACCAATATATAACGCATCGGTTAATATATCTGGTGGTACAGATAACGTTGTCTATAGCTTTATCGCTAACTATTATGACCAAAGTGGAGTTATCCTAAATTCGGGATATGATAGATTGAATCTTCGCGGTAATGTAACTTTCAAGAAGAAGAAGTGGACACTCTCTGCAAATATGGCATCTAAGACCGAGAATACTCTAACTCAAGGTAGCTCTCTATACTCTCAGGTGTATAGCTATAGCCCTACAAATAAGGAGATAGATCCAGATATGGAGCTCGATACATCGGCTGATGTAGATAACTTGACATCTTATGCAAATGCGCTAGCTAAGTTTAAGGAGACAACAGAGACAGTTCGTCGTTCATTTAATGGTAACTTCTCGTTGGGTTATCAAATCACAGATGATTTGTCATTCACATCTCGTCTTGGTACAGGTAGTGTAAATAGAAACTCAACATGGATCAAACCATACTTCGAAATCTATGATGATGAGGGTGAGTTGCAGACTCAGTCAGATACATCACGCTCTAGAATCCGCCAAACAAATAGCGTTAATACAAGTTTCACATGGGAGCAGATGTTGTCATATGGTAAAAAATGGAACGATCATGATTTGAGAGGAACAGCTGTATTTGGAACAGAGAAATATACTTATGACATCTTCTATGCAGATCGTTATGATCTATCAGATAACGATGCAGCTACACTTAGCTCTGCTACAGGTGAGATGACAGTATCGGAGGGAGATAACACTGTCACAACGCTTATGGGTATGTTGTTGCGTGCTCAATACTCATTTAAAGATCGCTATATGTTTAGTGGTAGTATTCGTCGAGATGGCTCTTCTCGCTTTGCAGAGCAGAATCGTTGGGGTTACTTCCCTTCGGCATCTGCAGGATGGAATATTTCGGATGAGGAGTTCTTCTCTCCACTGCGCAGTGTTGTTAACAATATGAAGATCCGTGCTAGTTTTGGTACAACAGGTAACCAAAATTTCGATGATTACCAGATGTCGTCGACTGTCGAGACTGGTTACGACTACGCCTTTGGTTCAACAAGTGGTGATAGCTTCTATTTGGGATCTACACAGGTTGATTACACAAATGCAGATGTTAAGTGGGAGACAACAAAACAGTATAATGTCGGAGTAGATATGTTCTTCTTTGATTCAAAGGTCTCTGTAACTGCCGATATCTATAAGAGTTATAAATCAGACATGCTTCTTCCTCTTACGGTGCCTGAGTCAAGTGGAGCGGGTGACGGAGCAGAGGTTATCATGAATGTTGGTAATATGACCAATCAAGGAGTCGAGCTTGCTATCGGATATCGTGATAACATCGGTGACTTTAACTATAGCATCAATGGAACATTTACTAAGAATGTCAACGAGGTGACTCAAATGTCAGGAACGAACAAGATGGTTGCATTGGGTAGTATCTGGGGTGCTGGAACAGAGTATGATGTTACATATCTTGCAGAGGGCTACGAGGCTGGAGCCTACTTCTTGATGCCTACAAATGGAATCATCAATACTGCTGATGAGTTGGCAGAGTATCAACAGCTCAATGCTAATGCTAAGATGGGTGACTTGATCTATGTTGATACAAATGGAGATGGTGTTATCAACTCAGATTCAGATCGTGTATATTGTGGATCTGGAGCCCCTGAGATAGAGCTTGGTTTGAATTACAATATCGGATGGAAGGGTATCGACCTATCTATGAGTTGGTATGCATCATTGGGTAATGAGATCTACAATGGATCGAAACTTCTATCTTATCAACGTGGTCGTGACAAAGATCTGTTGTATAGTTGGAGTGAGACAAATCAATTGTCAACAATTCCAGTAGCACGTACATCGTCTCATGCCAACCTTAATGGTTTGACAGATTACTGGATTGAGGATGGCTCATTCTTGCGTTTGCGCAATATATCTTTAGGTTACAGTATCCCAAAATCGAAGATTGCATCACTTGGACTCTCTAAACTTAGAGTCTATGTAGCAGCTGACAATATCTTGACATTTACAGCCTATAGAGGTTATGACCCAGAGGTTGGAAACGACGGTCTTAGTACAAGAGGTCTTGACAGTGCAAATTATCCTATATCTGCTCAAATGCGTGGAGGTATACAGTTGGATTTTTAATCTTTAAAATTGAGAAAAATGAAACTTAAATTAATATCAAAAATAGCGTTGGTATGTGCAGTAACTCTCTCGGCTACTTCGTGTAAGGATTATCTGTTGGAGGAGAATCCAAACTACACTACTACCGATACATTCTGGTCGAGTCTTACAGATTGCGAGCAGGGTTTGACTGCGGTGTACAACTCATTCAAGGATGAGGATATGTATCAATTATATGCTGAAAATAGGCGTTCAGATATGGGTATTCCAGGAACATATCCTGCGTTTACAGCAGCTACTGATACCTACTTCCTTCAGACGTTCAATAACTCTCAGAGCGAGATCGAGGAGAAGTGGACAGTTCTCTATCGTGGAATATTTAGAGCAAATCAGGTTCTTGAGGCTTTGGATGGAATAAAAGGAGATATGGATGAAGAGGATCTTGTAACGTGGTATCAACTCGAATCACAAGCGAGATTCTTCCGTGCGCTGTTCCACTTCTATCTATATTGTACCTTCAATGAGGGTAATGTACCTCTTGTAACTTCGGTTCCTGTCTCAACTGAGGATTATTTCCGTGAGTGTAATCCACGTGAAGAGCTTCAAGATTTTGTGCGTGATGAGATGATGTATGTCGCAGAGTTATTACCAGAGAAGGGAGATCAGGATGATTGGGATGATCTTGGTCGTCCACGTGCAGAGGCTGCTTATGCAATCCTTGGTATGACATACCTATATGAGAATGAGCCAGTATATCTAACAGGTGCAGAGCCAAATTACGCAGAGGCTGCGATGTGGTTTAAAAAGATTATTGATAATCCACAATATGCAATTGTAGATAGTTATGGTGACAACTTCTCATACTCTACAGAGTTTAATAAGGAGTCTATCTTGGAGATTAACTACACATATGAGTATAACTCAACACTCTCGGGTGAGTCTTTGTTGACAAGCACATTGGCAACAACACTCGGGCCATCTAGTTTGTTGACATATAACTCGAATTTATGTCCTGCTTATTGGTTGTATCGTACATATCTTTCTGAGCCAGTTGACGAGAAGAGAGAGGATAACTATGTTGATATTGTGACTGATTACCACGGTGACATGTGTTATCGTAATAATGATAGTTACTATACAGATACTCGTAGATCTGGTTACCGTATATCATGGGTTGATAAGGCGTATGATGCGGATATGGTTAGTAGCCAGATTATAAATGCAGTTGGTTCTTACGACCATGTAATTGCTGGTGAGGAGGATGGAGATCTCTACACTATGGGTAAGGTTATTGTTGTTGATGAGAATGGTGATCCTGTTGATGCTTATAAAGATGCAAGCAATATGCCGATTGACTCATACTATATTGTTAACTTTAGTGATCCAGATTGGGCTGCTGCTCGTCCATTTAAAGGTCTGCGCCACCAAGGTACTTGGGAGCCACAGATTCTAAATGAGAATGGCGAATGGGAGAATCTAGACTATGCTAAATTGAAGAGTGGAGGCTATTTGGCTGCTGCTACTTATGAGTCTGGAAATCCTAATCCTCAATATCAGTACCGTCGTTTGCGTGTAAACTCATGGCGTGCATCACACTCTATCATTGTGCCTACAGAGGATGATATGACGACATATCAATACTTTAGAGCATGTGATAATAGTAGCTCTTATGTAACATACTCTAATACATGGTCATACTTTAGAAAGTATACTAACTGGGAGACACGAACTAAGGAGAATGATAGAACAAGTGATGATTCTGAGATCAACTTCCGTCTGATCCGTCTTGCTGATATCTACCTTCTATATGCAGAGTGTTTGATCGAGGGTGGTTCAAATAATAGCGGTGTTGATGAGGCGTTGATGTATATCAACCGTATCAGAGAGCGTGCAGGAACAGTCTTGATCGGTAACTCTACAGCTGCTGGTGCAGAGTATGCAGGTATACGCACATATCAAAATGAGGTGGATGATCCAGATCTATACGATTGGGCTAACTACTTTACGAAGAATGCGAGTGGCGTTACAGTATACAATAATATGTTTAGCTCTGTTATCACTACAGCTGAGCAGGTTATGAACCACTTGATCTATATTGAGCGTCCGATGGAGCTTGCAATCGAGGGTCACGCAACACGTCTGATTGACCTACGTCGATGGGGACTTTTGCAAGATCGCTTCGACAAACTTTCAAATCTGCCATTTGGTCGTCGTGGAAACTTGTTCCCTGATATAAATGTAGCTGAGAGTACAACAATGCGTCCAGGAGCAATGTGGTGGTGGTCATTTGATCCAGAGCATCCAGATGATGAGTATATTACATCCAATTTGACTCTTGCAACTGAATACACTAAGGCTGCTCAGAACTATACCAATGCGGATAATGCATACTTCCCAATACCTATGGATGAGGTAACAGCTAATCCAAATATTGCAAATATTAAGGAGTATAATCCGTCATCTTCGGATGGTGAGTAAATCTTTAAAAGAAATTGAAAATTATGAAAAAGATCAAAAATATTGGACTATTTCTCATTGCTATAGCTATTAGTTTTGCTTCATGTGACAAGAAATATGTAGAGCCAGATAGTAGTCCTGTTAACTTCTCTATATACTACGCGTATGAGAATGGAGATTTCCCGATAATGCGTTTCCTCGATACATTGGAGCTATACGCTATAATGAATACTTCGCAGGGTTATCTATCTCATCAATTTACCTTCGAAGTGCCAAAGGTAAAGACAGGAATGGAGTATCAAGTAGATATTGACGATGAAGATGGATGGGTAGAGGCATCGGCTGAAGATGGTCTGATATTCCTAAATCAGCTACCAGAGAACTACAACACTGAAGGATTGGAGGAGAGTTATTTCCCTTATATCAACTCTTCATTGTCGTATACAACCTCTGACGATGTGCGTCTGATGTACTCAAATACACCTGGTCGCTTTAAGATTACTATTACTCAGACATTCCCTAAGAAGGTCTACTACACAGTCAGAGAGTATGATTCAGACTACTCTTTTAATACAATTCAGCACACATCTTATGCAGATGAGAATGGTGTGGAGACTGTAAGTTGGTCTACGGAGGTTCCTGTATTCTCACCTCTTACGGGCGAAGCGTTGGCTTTTAGCGATGCTGCGTTAACAACAAGTCGTGACTTGATGAGTGAGGTTAGTGAGGATGTAGACCCATCTGGAATATATAGCACTATCAATGTAAATGTTGGGGATGTATTGTATATAGCTGAAAACGAGACTGGAACAAACCAGTATTCATGTAGTACTTCATGCTCTTGGGCTGCTAATATGTGGAATGGAACTAGCTATTCATCAGTAGATGATGCTTCACTAATCACAATTGTGCAGACTTCAGAGCAGAAGGAGTATCCTTACTATCCTCGTTCGGAGCAGAAGATTACATTTAATCAATCTGGTTACTATATGCTTCGTATGACTCAGGGTCGTTGGAGGAAAGATATCGAGGGATTCTACACAGAGCGTTTCTTCTTCCCTGCCTATCCTGAGTCTGAGAGTGTATCGACGATTCCTGCTGCGTCTGTTGTATTCCATGTTCAATAACTAATTAGATAAATAGATCATGAAAAAAATATTATTTATATTTCAGATATTTGTGGTGGGGGTGATCTTCACATCGTGTGAGAAGCCTATACCTACAGCAGATGGTGTTGAGATGACACCAGTCTATCATATATACCATCCATCGTATCTTACTGAGAGCTCTTATGTTGCCTCGGATGCCTATGATATATATGTATATCGTGAGTATTCTCGTCTTGTACAGTATTCGGGTGCTAACTATACGGGTGTATCAATCTATGGACTTGAGGATTATCAAGATAATTCGGATGCTGACACATGGGATATCTCATTCTGTAGAGTAGCTGATGATGGTACGCGTACTTACTATGATATCTATGGTAGTACAGATTACTATATTGACTACGATGAACCTACTTATGACGGAAATACACCAACCTTTAACTACACACGTGAGGAACTTGTTATGACAATCACAACGGCTGATGGTACTTCAACGGAGTATACAGATGTTCGTGTAAGTGAGTGGGAGTTGGCTATTGAGTCTGCACTTTTGGATGCAGAGTAGTCTGTTTGTCTAGTTTGCAGAGATATTAACTCTGCTGAATATTATTAAGAAACCCTTGCAAAGTGCTGATTTTGTGAGGGTTTCTTGCTGTTCTGGTGTGTGGAAATGACGCTTTGAGCCTCTGAGAATCGCGTATTCAAAATCATCCTGGCAAATGGGCTTGCAAAACTCACCCTCAAAGGCTTATCTCTATTGTCTGTTATTACATGCGTTGCCACTCTCCAACCTCTAGGTCGCGGATGTCGGAGCCATCTATCGTAAAGCGTATAGCTGTGCGGACTTTGTGAAATCCAAAGTTTCCTGCTGCTCCTGGATTGATGTGTAGCATATCGTATTTAGGATCGTAGATTACCTTTAGAATGTGTGAATGACCAGAGATAAATATCTTCGGTCGGAGAGACTCAATCTTTGCCTTCGCCTCGGGGGTGTATCGCTTCGGGTAGCCTCCAATGTGAGTCATTAGTACTCTCACCCCCTCACACTCAAAACTCTCAAACTTCTGATACGATAGTCGCATATGTGAACCATCAACATTTCCCCATACACATCTTAGAGGTTTGTATGCTGCAATCTGATCGGCAACATCTAGTGCCGACCCTCCAAGATCTCCAGCGTGCCATATCTCATCACATTCACGTGCGAACTCCTTTAGAGCATTGTCAAATGTGCCATGCGTGTCTGATATCAGAGCGATTCTTTTCATCTTAATATTATTAGTGTAGCAGTTCCACGTGAGATACGAAATTGAAAATTTCGTCATCCTGAACTTGTTTCATGATCCCTACATGATTGATTAAACTATTATGTTTTATTAGTGTTCGATAAAACTTTTCTAGCAGTCCCATTTGAGATACGAAATTGAAAATTTCGTCATCCTGAACTTGTTTCAGGATCCCTGCGTCATTAATTAAACCATTGTGTTTTAGTATGTTATATAGATTGCATTGTCGTTTGCTGAGATCCTGAAACAAGTTCAGGATGACGAAATTTTCAATTTCGTATCTCAAGTGGGACTATCGGTAAAAATAAGCCCCTGATTTTACAAACAGATACAATATGTTATATTACAGCGTATTGTAAAGGTTTGTTGGATTTTTATTGGACACTAATATCTTAATATTTATCGTTCCAGAGACGAGTCATACGCTCTGAGATATTTTTCTCTGTTGAATTACCAAGGTTCGGTGTGTAGAATTTGTGCCCCTCCATCCCCTCGGGCATAAACTCCTGAAAGGCGAAGTTCCCCTCATAGTCGTGAGCATACTTATATCCCTCGCCATATCCAGCTTTAGCCATCAATTTTGTAGGGGCATTTCGAAGATGGAGTGGTACAGGTCGATTTGTTGTGTCGTTTTGCACCATTGCGAGTGCATCGTTAATCGCCTTGTATGCTGAGTTTGATTTTGGACTTGTCGCTAGATATATTACAGTCTCCGCAAGTGTGATTCTAGCCTCGGGCATTCCAATTTTATGGACTGTGTCGAAACAGGCATTTGCAAGAAGAAGGGCATTTGGATTGGCAAGCCCGATATCCTCCGATGCCAATATCACAAGTCTACGTGCTATAAAACGAGCCTCCTCGCCGCCTGCCAACATACGCGCAAGATAGTATATCGCAGCGTTGGGGTCGCTCCCTCTCACCGATTTGATAAATGCCGAGATAACATCGTAGTGTTGCTCTCCATTTTTATCATAGAGTGCAATATTTTGTTGTAAACAGCTGGTTACAAAGTTGTTAGTGATTGTAATATCACCCTCACTTGCTCCAACTATTATATCTAATATATTGAGGAGTTTTCTTGCATCACCCCCCGAAAATGTAAATAATGCCTCACGCTCCTTGACCTCAATGTTTCGCTTTTTTAGCTCTACATCTTGAGTTAATGCGCGTTGAAGCAGCCTCTCAAGATCATCCTGCTCCATTGGACGCAAAATGTAGACTTGACAGCGGCTTAGTAGTGGAGAGATAACCTCAAACGAAGGGTTCTCGGTTGTCGCTCCGACCAATGTAAATATACCCTTTTCAACAGCTCCCAGCAGAGAGTCCTGCTGGGATTTGTTGAATCGGTGTATCTCATCAATAAATAGTATTGGCTGCGACGCATTGAAGAATCGCTGTCTCTTTGCACTCTCAATAACCTCACGAACATCTTTTACACCCGAGGTTACAGCCGATAGTGTGAAGAGTTGACGATCTAGAGTTGAAGCGACTAACTTTGCAAGTGTGGTCTTCCCGACCCCTGGAGGCCCCCAGAGGATAAATGATGGAAGATTTCCAGTCTCGAAAAACTTGCGGAAAATTCCACTCTCACCCACCAAATGATCTTGACCGATATAGTCGTTAATCGTGATGGGGCGTAGTCGTTCAGCTAATGGTGCAGCCATACAAAATTACATCTCGAAAATTTCGATCTTCGATGTGCATAGAGGAGCTAACTTCTCGATACCAACCTTGAAGTGAGCAGATGCGTTGTGCAACTCAATAGCCTCATCATCCTTCCATGTCTCGCACATTAGAAATACATCGCTGCGTGTTGCGCTAGCGAATAGATCATAAGCGATACATCCAGCCTCCTTTTGAGACTCAGCCACCAATACCTTACATACCTCAAGGAACTGCTCTGTAGCACCATCGTTTACTTGAAAAAAAGCGTTTATACGTTTCATAATTTTAATTTTTTGATATTATTTTTCTACCTCTAATGTTGCCAAATATAACTCATCGAGCTGTGTTTGGTCAATGAGTGATGGTGCTTCGATCATCATGTCGCGACCTGCGTTGTTCTTTGGGAATGCAATGTAGTCGCGGATAGACTCTACGCCACCAAATAGTGAACACAAACGGTCAAATCCAAATGCCAATCCACCATGTGGAGGTGCTCCAAACTTGAATGCATTCATCAAGAAGCCAAACTGCTCCTCTGCCTTTTCAGGTGTGAAGCCCAAGATCTCGAACATCTTAGCCTGTAGTTTAGAGTCGTGAATACGGATAGAACCTCCTCCGATCTCAACACCATTGCAGACAAAGTCATATGCGTTAGCGCGAACCTTGCCTGGATCTGAATCAAGGAACTCGATATCCTCTGGCTTAGGCGATGTGAATGGATGGTGCATTGCGTAGAAACGAGCAGACTCCTCATCCCACTCAAATAGAGGGAAGTCCACAACCCACAACGGTGCAAACTTAGAGCTATCTCGAAGTCCCAATCTCTCTGCAACCTCTAAGCGGAGTGTGCACAACTGAGTAAGAGCCTTAAATTTCGCTCCACACAATATAAATACCATATCTCCAGCCTTAGCCCCTGCTCTATCTGCAATCGCTTTAACCTGCTCTGGAGTGTAGAACTTGTCGATTGATGATTTTGTAGCTCCGCTCTCATCGACTTTGATCCATACTAATCCCTTAGCTCCGACCTGTGGGCGTTTTACGAAGTTTGTCAGCTCGTCGATCTGCTTGCGAGTATATGAAGCACACCCTGTCGCTGCAAATCCGCAGATATAATCTACATCATCGAATACGCTAAATCCGTGACCCTTTGTAAGATCTGTCAAGTCGGCAAACTCCATTCCGAAGCGTACATCTGGTTTGTCAGATCCGTATTTCTCCATAGCTTCTAGCCATGGCATACGTTGGAAAGTATCTGGAAGATCAATATTCATCACGGTCTTGAACATATATCTTGCCCAACGCTCAAATGTAGCGAGTACATCCTCCTGCTCCACAAATGCCATCTCGCAGTCGATCTGTGTAAACTCTGGCTGACGATCGGCGCGTAGATCCTCATCGCGGAAACATCTAACGATCTGGAAATATTTATCATATCCCGCAACCATCAATAACTGTTTGAAGGTCTGAGGTGATTGAGGCAGTGCATAGAACTCATTTGGATTCATGCGGCTAGGTACAACGAAGTCGCGTGCACCCTCTGGTGTCGATTTGATAAGGTATGGAGTCTCAATCTCCAAGAATCCCTCAGAGTCCAAGAAGTTGCGCACAGCGTGTGCCATTTTGTGACGCAAGATCAGAGCTCGCTGAAGTGGCCCACGGCGAAGATCCAGATAACGATACTTCATACGTAGGTCATCACCACCATCCGAGTGCTCCTCGATTGTGAATGGTGGAGTTTGAGCAGCGTTGAGAATATTGATAGACGATGCTACGATCTCAATCTCGCCAGTTGCTATCTTTGGATTCTTCGATGAACGCTCTATAACCTTTCCCTCTACCTTAATTACAAACTCGCGTCCTAATGACGATGCAATTTGACGAGTCTCCTCCGAAGAGCTCTCCTCAACTACGATCTGAGTTATACCATATCTGTCACGAAGGTCAATAAAGGTCATACCACCAAGTGCGCGAACTTTCTGCACCCATCCCGAGAGTGTCACCTGCGAATTTACATTGGCGATATTTAGTTCGCCACAAGTATGCGTTCTATACATAATATATTATATTTTTACTCTGTTTTTTCTTAACTTTGCCTAGGCGCAACAAATATAGTTAAAAAAACGTAGATTTTATGGATAATATAGATGAAAAATATATGCGAGCAGCACTTCATGAGGCTCATAAGGCTCTGGATCGTGACGAAGTGCCAATAGGTGCAGTTGTTGTAGCTGCTAACGCAATAATCGGAAGAGGGCACAATTTGGTTGAGACGCTTTGCGATGCGACGGCTCATGCCGAGATGCAGGCTATCACCGCAGCGAGCTCTAATATGGGTGGAAAGTATCTGACCGACTGCACGCTCTATGTTACGGTCGAGCCGTGTGCGATGTGTGCTGGTGCGATTTCGTGGAGCCAGATTCGTCGCGTTGTTTATGGTGCGCCCGACCTAAAACGGGGCTTTAGGCACTATTCGTCGGACATACTTCATCCAAAATGCGAAATAGTGGAGGGTGTATTACGAGAGGAGTGCGAAGATTTAATGCGAACTTTTTTCATAAAATTGCGTAGTTAGCGTTGCATATTTAATATTTTTAGATTACATTTGTCATTAGCAAAATTTAAGAATTACTTTAAAATATAAAAATAACTTTAAATCTACCATGAAAAAATTATTATTATCTGTAATGGCAATGGTTGCTGTAGCTACAGCTTCAGCAGGTGTACAGGAGACGTTTGATGCGGCAGTTGCTGCTTATAGTGCGAAGGATTATGCTGCTGCTGCTGCTGGTCTAGAGTCTGTTATCAATGAGGGTATGGATGATGAGTCAGTAGCATCACAGGTTGCTACAGCTAAGACATATCTCCCTAAGTGTTATTTCCAGTTGGGTGGAAAGTCATTTATGGCTAAGGATTATCCTGCTGCTCGTGAGAGCTTCACAAAATCAGCTGAGTATGCTGAGCTTTATGATGATGTGACAACAATGACAAAGGCTCAGATGTATGTAGGCAAGACATATGAGGTTCAGGGTGGTGAGCTATTCAACAATAAGGATTATGCCGCTGCACTTCCAATCTTTGAGAGTGGATACGCTTCTGACCCACGTAACGCTAAGATGGCTAACTGGCTTGGAACATGCTACTGCGAAACTGGAGAGTTTGAGAAGGGTATGGAGGTATTTGGAAAGGTTGTTGCAGTAGGTACTGCAAACCCTAAATATGCTGCCGAGGCTGAGGATGCTGAGAAGAATATGGTGATCTACACAAACAACAAGGTGGCAGATCTACAGGCTAACAACGACTATGATGGTGTTATTGCTATGGCTGATGCACTTCTAGCAACTAATCCAAGCAATGGTGTTGCAGCGAAGGTTCGTCTTCAGGCATATATGAATAAGAAGGATTACAACACTGTAGTATCGTCTGCTGAGGAGACTGCTGCATTGCAGACTTCAGATGAGGAGAAGAGCAATGTATACTTTATCTTGGGTGCTGCATATAACGCTAAGGAGATGAAGGATCAAGCAATTGCATCTTTCAAGAAGGTTACAGCAGGCCCTAATGCTGAGACAGCTGCCGCTACAATTGCAGAGCTTACAAAGGAGTAAATAAAAACTCTTTTTGCATATATAAAATATCGCATTCTTTTGAAGGGAATGCGATATTTTTTTGTTATTTTAGTGTGTCGATTGCTAGCAGAAACTCCTCCCACTCTTCGGGGGTAAACTCACCTTTTTTGAGGTATACAATCTCGCCATCTCGATTGACTAGTATAGAGACAAATTTGTTGTTGCAGTCTCCAAGTTCCCACTCAGTGGCAAGAATCCGACCTTCATCCGATAGGACTATAGCATGGTTCTTCTCTGTTCTCTTGTTCGCCATTGCTCGCGCTAATCTATTAGGGATAAATGGTGCATCTTTGAGATTCATAATTCCCATACCAACTAGATTCTCGCCCTCCGCTCGCTTGCTTCTCTCCAATTCATCGGTGTAGTTTTGATTCTGGTTGGCTCGATCGGGGTCAACATAGAATAACATTAGGTTTTTCTCACCCCAATATGGTATTTGTGCCTCTTCGCCATTAAGGTTCAATATTGTGACATTCTCAACTTTGCGTATTACCTCCTCTGCTTTTGTCGCATTTAGACTTAGCATAGTGATGGTGAGTAGAGCGATGATATTGGTACTCTTCATATTTCATTAAATTATAATTTGACAACCTCCAAAGAGGCTCTAAATAGGTTCTCAAATATATGAATTTATTTTGAAAAGAGACTCTTTTTTTATCTTAAATTGTGTCATATAGTTGTCACTCTGCTGTTGCGTATACCATCTAATGAGTATGCGCCACCTCCCGATATTAATATATATATGTATATAAATGTGTATATTGCATTGAGCTCTAAATTGGTGGTGCTTGGGGATGGGAAGTAGATTAATAGTGTGAGTATGGTCTGTGCGATTAAAATTGTTGACGCTAGTCGTACATGCCACCCGATGATTAACATAATTGCTGAGATGCACTCTGCCGAGGCGAACAGGACAAACCAAAAGTTACCAGCTATACCATCCAGATCGGGATAGTTGCTGATAATTACATTGTAATTCTGCATCTTGTCAATATTATGAAGGATTAACATACCTCCAACAATCACTCTTAAGTAGAGTTGTGCAATATCTAATGTTCGCATAGCGTTTCTGTTTTTGAGACTCAATTCTTCAAAGATCATTCCATAATTTTATAAATGGTTATCTTGTGTTAAGAAACTATTAATAAATCTTCTATTTTTAGTATCAACTTAAATTTGATTTTGTACCTTTGTCGTTTGAGATAGTTAGTTTTTATTTAAGAGTGTTTTCAGAATATGGCATTTACTAATAATGTGATGATTGTTCGTCACCGACTACTTAAGGAGTTGGTGATGTTGTGGAGTAAAAAAGAGATGATAAATCAAATTGATCGTTTGCCGATCAAGTTGAGCCCTAAAGGATCTAGCCACGAGGGGCGTTGCTGTGTGCACAAAGAGCGCGCAGTATGGAAATATAAGACACTACCTATTTTGGGACTTGATATGTCCGATGAGACAGATGAGTTGACTCCATTATCTGAGTACGCTAAGATGGCGTGGAATCGTGCGGAGAGTGGAAAGCCAAAGGAGAATATTATGTGTGTTGTCGATGAGGCGTGTACTTCATGTGTCCAGGTTAATTACGAGATCACAAATCTTTGCCGTGGATGTATTGCGCGTAGTTGTAAGACCAATTGCCCTAGAGATGCTGTGCATATCAATCCAAAGAACGGAAAGGCGTGGATAGACCATAATGCATGTACTAGCTGTGGAATCTGTCATAGAAGCTGCCCGTACCATGCGATTGTCTATATCCCAGTTCCTTGTGAAGAGGTATGCCCAGTAAAGGCTATTCGGAAGAATGCCGATGGAGTAGAGCGAATTGATGAGTCTAAGTGTATTTTCTGTGGCAAGTGTCTCAATGCTTGTGCTTTTGGTGCTATCTTTGAGTTGTCGCAGGTTTTTGATGTCCTTCATAAGATTAGAGGTGGAGAGCAGATGGTTGCTATTGTTGCGCCATCAATATTGGGGCAGTTCGATACCACAATCGACCAAGTCTATGGCGCATTGAAGCAGGTTGGCTTTGCTGATGTTATTGAGGTTGCTCAAGGTGCAATGGATACGGTAAAACATGAGGCTAATGAGTTGCTCGAGAAGTTGGTGGAGGGTCAACCATTCATGACAACTTCGTGCTGCCCATCATATATCGAGTTGGTTGATAAACATATTCCAACGTTGAGACCATATGTCTCGACAACAGGTTCTCCGATGTACTATACCGCAAGAATAGCAAAGGAGCGTTATCCAGATGCTAAGATCGTATTTATCGGGCCATGTCTTGCGAAGCGTAAAGAGGCTCAAAGGGACGAAGCTGTCGATTATGTCATGACTTTTGAGGAGGTTGGTTCTATTTTTGAAGGTCTTGGTATTGAGTTGGAGAGTGCACCATCCTACGCAATGAATTATGTCTCGGTTCGTGAGGCTCATGGATTTGCTCAAAATGGAGGTGTTATGAATGCTGTGAAGTCATACCTGAAACTTGATGCTAGCAGAATGAATCCATCACAGGTGTCGGATCTAAATAAGAAGAACATCGCGATGTTGAGAGCATATGCTAAGACAGGCAAAGCACCGTTTAACTTCTTGGAGGTGATGGCGTGTGAGGGTGGATGTATTACAGGCCCAAGTGCTCACAACTCTATTGCAGATGCGAAGCGTAAGTTGACAAAGGAGTTGGCTGGTCAGAAACTAACATATGATACATTGGATTGATTCTCTGAGTGAGAATCACACACTACCTAAAAACATCTATCGCAGGTTGCTTCTTACAGAGGAGCAACCTGTGGTGGATTATTTAAGAGATAAAGCTCAGCAAGTTACGGAGCGAAATTTCGGGCGTAATATCTATATACGAGGGCTTATCGAGATAACGAATCGTTGTCGAAATAACTGTTACTATTGTGGTATACGCTGTTCAAATAGAGAGGTTGAGCGTTATGCTTTGGATCGAGAGACAATCCTCGATTGTTGTAGAGATGGTTATCGGCTGGGCTTTAGAACCTTTGTGTTGCAGGGTGGCGAAGATCCTTCGATGAGTGATGAGTGGATTGTGGATTGTGTGGCGGCTATTCGTCGAGAGTTTGCAGATTGCGCAATAACATTGTCACTTGGTGAGAGGTCTAGAGAGTTGTATGAGAGGCTGTTTGAGGCTGGAGCAGATCGATATCTGTTGCGTCACGAGACGCGCAATGCGGAGCACTATGGATTGTTGCATCCTCAAAGTATGTCGCTTGAAAATAGATTGCAGTGCCTCGATTGGTTAAAGGAGATAGGGTTTCAGACTGGAACAGGGATCATGGTTGGATCTCCATATCAAACTGTAGATCATATAGTTGAGGATCTGCAATATATCGAGCAGTTGCAACCCGAAATGATAGGTATAGGACCCTTTATTCCACATCATGCTACGCCATTCGCAAATAAGAGTGGCGGAGAGATAGAGATGACATTGAGGTTGATATCAATATTGAGGTTGATCTCTCCAACGGCATTGATCCCCTCGACAACAGCTCTAGCGACATTGAGTGAGGATGGACGAGAGCGAGGGATTTTGGCTGGAGCGAATGTTGTTATGCCTAATTTGTCACCATCTATTAATCGGGTGAGCTACTCTCTCTATGATAATAAGGCATCGTTTGGATCGGAGGCGGCTGAGGGGTTGGCTCTGTTAGAGGAGTTGCTAAATAGAATTGGATATAAAATTTCATACGATAGGGGAGACTACCCTCGTTAAAGAGTACTAAAGGGGAGATCTAATCTCTCCCAAAATTATTTTTAAGCTACTAACCACCCCTTTTCAATTTTTCAAAAATCGGTGGTAGAGCCACTACAACCCACTTTTGTAAAATCAAAAATGGGAAATTATTAACTAAAAATTAAAATTCAGGAGAAAATAGATCTCCCCTAAAATGTATAGTGTAGAGTCAAATATAGCTGAGGAGTTTATCGACCATGGCGAGATATTGGCGAGTCTGGAGTATGCTCGTTCGAATAAGAGTAATCGAGATCTTATAGAGTCTATCATCGATAAGGCTGCTCTGTGTGGTGGGCTATCGCACAGAGAGGCGGCGTTGCTTGTGGAGTGCGAAGAGGCTGACTTGGTGGAGAGGATATATACTCTAGCGGCTGAGATAAAGAGCCGTTTTTATGGGAATCGTATTGTTATGTTCGCGCCTCTATACCTCTCTAATTACTGTGTAAATGGTTGTGTCTACTGTCCATACCACCTTAAAAACAAGAGTATAGCGAGAAAAAAACTCTCTCAAGAGCAGATCGAAAAAGAGGTGATTGCACTTCAAGATATGGGGCATAAACGCTTGGCGTTGGAGGCTGGCGAAGATCCTCGAAATAATCCAATAGAGTATATCCTTGACTCAATAGAGACAATATACAACATCAAACACAAGAATGGAGCAATTCGACGTGTCAATGTGAACATTGCAGCGACAACTGTCGAGAACTACAAAAAGCTAAAGGATGCTGGGATTGGAACATATATCCTCTTCCAAGAGACATACCATAAAGAGAACTATGAGGCACTCCATCCGACTGGCCCAAAGAGCGACTATCGTTACCATACAGAGGCGATGGATCGGGCTTTTGAGGCTGGAATAGAGGATGTTGGTATTGGCGTTTTGTTTGGGCTAAACACCTATCGTTATGATTTTGTTGGACTTATGATGCATGCCGAACACCTCGAAGCGAATTTTGGTGTTGGACCTCATACGATTAGTATGCCTCGAATTTGTGCTGCCGACGATGTCGATACGACTGATTTTCCAGATGCAATATCGGATGATATATTTTGTCGATTGGTCGCTGTAACTCGCATCGCTGTTCCATATACTGGTATTATTATCTCGACTCGTGAGTCTCAATCAACGCGCGAGAAGGTCTTGAAGTTGGGGGTGTCGCAGTTGAGCGGTGGCTCTAGCACAAGTGTCGGAGGGTATGTAACCCCCGAAAGCGAAAAGGATAACTCTTCGCAATTTGATGTGAGTGATCGGCGTACCTTGGATGAGATTGTTGCGTGGTTGGTGAGTTTAGGGCATGTGCCTAGCTTCTGTACAGCGTGTTATCGAGAGGGGCGTACGGGGGATCGTTTTATGTCGTTGGTTAAGTCGGGGCAGATTGTGAATTGCTGTGCCCCTAATTCGCTCATTACTCTGAAGGAGTATCTCGAAGATTATGCCTCACAACAGACAAAGATAGATGGTGAGAGGTTGATCGCTGAGGGGTTGAAGTTGATCCCCAATGAGAGGGTTAGGAGTCGAGCGGAGAGCAATCTACTTGATATTGAGAGTGGAAAACGTGATTTTAGGTTTTAAAGTTAGTAGAGGGGGTATCTTTTGAGGGGTTTATTTTTGCTGATAGTCCCTTTTGAGATACGAAATTGAAAATTTCGTCATCCTGAACTTGTTTCAGGATCCCTACATCATTAATTAAACCAGTGTATTTTACACTACTTAAGTAGTGAAAAACAATTATTGCCATATTTTTAAAAGCACTCTTGGAGTGATATTTTTCACTATTAAATCTCAATATAGAACCACTATATTTTCAATTTAATAGCAAAAAATCTCATCTTCAATAGCACTCTTAAAAACACACCAATAATTATTTTACACTACTTAATAGGTTGTATTGTCTTTTGCTGAGATCTTGAAACAAGTTCAGGATGACGAAATTTTCAATTTCGTATCTCAAAAGGGACTATTGGTAAAAGCTAAAGCGTTAGAAGTAGAAATATTTTAAAGTTATGAATAATACCCCAAATTCGAACCGTCTACATATAACACTGTTTGGTAGACGAAATAGTGGCAAGTCATCGCTGATTAATGCCATAACAGGTCAAGATATATCGTTGGTCTCGAACCATGCAGGAACAACTACAGATATTGTTCTAAAGTCGATGGAGCTATATCCGATCGGTGCATGTCTGTTTATTGATACCCCTGGTTTTGATGATGAGGGGGAGGTTGGTGAGCTTCGTGTTGAGAGAACTTTGAAGGCTGTTGAGAGGACAGATGTTGCTCTGTTGCTGTTTGATAGCGATGATTTTGAGCAGGAGTTCCTTTGGTTCGAAGAGTTGAAAGAGCGAAATATACCTGTTGTGACCATTTTGAATAAGTGCGATATTCGTGAGAATTTGGATGATCTGCCGAAAAAGATAGAGAGTCGAGTTGGAGTGAAGCCTCTCTGTTTGAGTGCAAAGGATGGTATCGAGATTGAAGGGTTGCGAGATGCTATTTTATCCGCTATGCCTGCTGATTTTGCAGATCATACTATTACAGGAGAGCTTGTCGAGGAGGGTGATCTGGTGATGCTTGTAATGCCCCAAGATATTCAAGCTCCAAAGGGGCGTTTGATCTTGCCGCAGGTTCAAACAATGCGCGAATTGCTCGATAAGAGGGCGATTGTGATGAGCTGTACAACTGATAAGATAGGGGCTACATTAGAGTCATTGGTTAAATCTCCAAAGTTGATAATAACTGATTCTCAGGTGTTTGATAGAGTCTACAAACTAAAGCCAGAGGGTTCAATGTTGACTTCGTTCTCGGTGTTGATGGCTGGTTATAAGGGTGATGTTGCTAGCTTTGTGGAGGGGGCACGAGCGATCGAAAATCTTAATCAAGGGTCAAGAGTGTTGATTGCGGAGGCTTGTACACACGCTCCTCTAACAGAGGATATTGGGCGTGTGAAGTTGCCACGGATTTTGCGATCTCGATTTGGTGAGGGGCTTGCAATAGATATTGTCGCTGGAGGAAACTTTCCGTCAGATCTCACTCCATATGATCTTGTGATCCACTGCGGAGGGTGTATGTTCAATCGTAAATATATGTTGAATCGCCAATTAAAAGCACAACACCATAATGTGCCAATGACAAATTATGGTGTTGCAATTGCCTACCTAAATGGTATTCTGGATAAGATCGTTACAGTTGACAGATCTCCTTCATCTCTGCTATAAATCTATTCGCTAGATCGTCAGCCTCTTGTTGAGATTTTGCCTCGGTATAGATTCTTACAATTGGCTCTGTGTTGGATTTGCGAAGGTGCACCCAAGACTCTGCAAAGTCGATCTTCACTCCGTCGATATCGGTCACCTGCTCATCTGCGTATCTAGTTTTCATCTCTAAGAGTAGACCATCAACGTCAATTTTAGGGGTCAACTCGATTTTGTTCTTTGAGGCGTAGTATGCAGGGTATGTTGCACGAAGCTCGCTAATTGAACAGTCTCGTTTTGCAAGCAGGGTCAAGAATAGAGCAACACCAACAAGAGCGTCGCGACCATAGTGTAGCTCTGGGTAGATTACACCTCCATTGCCTTCGCCTCCAATTACAGCTCCTGTAGCCTTCATCGTTGCAACTACATTCACCTCACCCACGGCTGCCGCTGTATACTTTTCGCCATAAGACTCCGTAAGGTCACGAAGAGCGCGCGAAGAGCTTAGATTTGATACTGTCGAACCCTTTCTCTGTGATAAGATATAATCTGCAACAGCGACTAGGGTATACTCCTCTCCAAACATCTTACCATCCTCACATACCAATGCCAAGCGATCAACATCTGGATCTACAACAACTCCAAGATCGGCGTTGTGTGCTGGAATAGCCTCTGCGATCTGAGTTAGATTCTCTGCTAGTGGCTCTGGATTGTGAGCAAAGCAGCCATTTGGTTCGCAATTTATCTCGATCACTTCACACCCTAATTCACGAAGTAGGGCTGGGATTACAACGCCTCCAATTGAGTTTACTGCATCGACTACAACTTTGAACTTGCGAGCGCGAACAGCCTCTACATCAACACTCTCCATCGCCAAAACCTGCTCGATATGGATTGGGTTGTAGTCTGTTGTGAGTTTTATGCGTCCGATATTCTCGATCTCTGGGTAGTTGTACTCAACCTCCTCCGAGAGGGCAAGAACTCGTTTTCCCTCGATGTCATTTAAAAATTCGCCCTTTGAGTTTAGGAGCTTTAGAGCATTCCATTGAGCTGGGTTGTGTGATGCGGTGATGATGATTCCACCATCAGCGTTAAAGTGAGTCACCGCCAACTCAACACCTGGTGTGGTACACATACCAACACTAACAACCTCGACACCACACCCAATAAGAGTGCCCTCGATAATGCTCTGTACCATTGTGCCCGACATACGAGCATCGCGACCAACAACAATGGTTAATGGTTCTGAATTTGAACTATTTTGCTCTGTGATTAATCTGGCATACGCAGTTGTGAACTTTACGATGTCGATTGGGGTTAGATTCTCAGAGATTTGACCACCTATTGTGCCTCTAATTCCTGAGATAGATTTAATGAGAGTCATAGCTTGAGTTATATTATTAATTTAAGTTACTCGTTAGTTTGGAAATTCGCTGTAAATATATTACTTTTATCCCAATAAATGTTTATAAGGGAGTTTTAATTTCTCTCGAAATAGCCATTTAGTAGCTATTCGCCACTTTGATAAGAGTCAGAGTGGTCAAATATTAATGAAAAATAAAAATTAGGGTTCTCCCTATAGAGCTGAATTTTATGCGAATAATCCCCCCTTCGGAGCTTATAATAAACGGAGATGGTACAATTTTTCACCTCCATTTGCGTCCAGATCAGATCTCGGATACCATCATTTTGGTAGGTGATCCGGGGCGAGTAGAGCTTGTTGCATCATTTTTTGATAGCGTCGAGTGTCGTGTCTCGAATAGAGAGTTTAATACGGTTACAGGATCATACAAGGGTCGTCGATTGTCGGTGCTCTCAACAGGAATAGGTATCGGAAATATCGATATCTCAATAACTGAGTTGGATGCTTTGGTCAATATCGACTTCGAGAGTCGCACGGTAAAGAGCGAATTTAAGCAACTTACACTCTTGCGCCTTGGTACATCGGGTGGATTGCAAGAGGATATCTTGGTTGGAGATCAGATCTTTGCTCGTACCTCGATAGGCTTCGATGGATTGTTGAGCTATTATGCAGGGTGTGCAGATATATGCAATAAAGAGCTGCAACAGGCGTTTGTAGAGCAGGTGAATTGGAGCGACGATTTTCCGAGGGTATATACCGTTGATGCAGATGAGGAGCTTCGTGCACTGTTTGCAGATTCAGTAAAGGAGGGTGTGACTATCGCCTCTCCTGGATTCTATGCGCCACAGGGTCGTTACGTTAGGCTGCAACCTGCGGATATAAACCTTAATGAGAGGCTAGAGAGCTTCTCTTTCGAGGGGCGTAGGGTGACTAACTACGAGATGGAGAGTTCGGCACTGGCTGGTCTTGCAAAGTTGATGGGACATAGAGCCGCAACAATATGTACAATTATAGCACAGAGGGTTAAGACCGATATGTGCACCGATTATAAGCCGTTTGTAGAGGGAATGATCCGTATGGCACTCGACAAACTTATTACACTTTAATTAAAACAATACAATAGAACAATATACTAAATATGAAATTTACAGTATCAAGTCAAGCTCTACAGCAGCTACTATCTACATCTGGAAAGGTAATTAGTAGCAAAAATACATATCCAATTCTAGATTACTTCTTATTTGAACTCTCGGGATACGAACTTAAGGTTACAACTTCGGATCTGGAGACGACGATGATTAGTTCGATTAATGTCGATAACGTTGAGGAGGAGGGAAAGGTGGCAGCACCAGCTAAACTGCTTCTAGATACTTTGAAGGAGTTTGCAGATATGCCCCTTACATTCCAAATTGATGAGAAGACATGGGAGATCAAAATTATCTGGAAGAGTGGATCGTTGTCGATTCCAGGTGCAAATCCAGTAAGCTATCCAGTTCTACAGGAGTTGGCAGAGGAGCATCGAGAGGTTACTATCGAGGTAGATAGTTTGGTGAGTGGAATCAACAAAGCGATCTTTGCAACTGCGGATGATGAACTTCGTCCAGTGATGAATGGAATATACTTCAATATCGAACCATCGTCATTGACATTTGTTGCGACGGATGCACATAAATTGGTTAAATGTACAATTAATCACACTTGTGATTTTACAGCGTCGTTTATCCTTCCGAAGAAACCAGCAAACCTCTTGAAAGGTCTGTTGGCTAAGGCGGAGGATATGATCGATCTCTCGTTTGATTCGAAGAGTGCTAAGTTTGCATTTAAGAATTATATCTTGGTTTGTCGTTTGATCGAGGGTAACTATCCGAACTACAATGCAGTAATTCCATCGAATAATCCAAATAGTATGATGGTCGATAGGGTGGAGTTTATAAACTCTATTCGTCGTGTTGCAGTCTGCTCTAATCCGACTACCAACCTGATTAGACTCGATATTGAGGATAATTCGCTTACGTTGTATACTCAAGATCTGGACTTCTCAGTCTCTGCGAATGAGAAGATTAGCTGTAGCTACGATTCAGACCCTATAACTATTGGCTTTAAATCGACATTCTTGGTGGAGATCCTTAGCAATATCGAGAGTGAGATGGTAGCTGTCGAGTTGGCAGATTCATCGCGTGCTGGAGTCTTTAAGCCTGTTCTCGATGAGCCAGGACGAGGCGACTCTTTGATGTTGCTTATGCCAATGATGCTTAACTAACCCTCTGTGTCCTATGAAATTGACTCTTAAAAGACCAATTATATTCTTTGACCTTGAGACTACAGGTGTTGATACTTCGCGAGATCGTATAGTTGAGATATCTATGGTAAAGGTGATGCCCGATGGAGAGCGTATCACAAAGACACGACGCATCAATCCACAGATGCCGATCCCAGCCGCTTCGTCGGCAATCCATGGAATCTATGATGATGATGTGAAGGATTGTGCTACATTTGCTCAGGTTGCTAGATCGTTAGCTCAATTTGTTGAGGGGTGTGATTTTGGTGGCTTTAATTCGAATAGATTCGATATGCCAGTGCTTGTCGAGGAGTTTTTGCGTGCAGGGGTGGATGTCGATTTTAAGCGTCGAAACTTCATTGATGTGCAGAATATCTTCCATAAAAAGGAGCAGCGCACACTTGTTGCAGCCTATAAATTCTATTGCGATAAAGATCTGGCGGAGGCTCACTCTGCCGAAGCTGACACTTTGGCGACATACGAAGTATTCCTTGCACAGCTCGAAAAGTATGATGATCTGCCAAAGGATATCGAGGGGCTTGCAGAGTACTCAACACACAATAAAACGGCTGATTTTGCAGGTCGAATATTGTATGATGAGAGCGGAGTAGAGGTGTTTGGATTTGGCAAATATCGAGGTGAGTCTGTTGTGAAGGTCTTTGAGCGAGAGCCTGGGTACTATAGTTGGATGATGAATGGTGATTTCCCGATATATACCAAAAAGGTAATCACCGAGATTAGAACACGTTCGTTGAATACTCAACAAAAATAATTTTAATAATCTATTTATGAAGAGATTGATCTTTATATTGTTAGCTACATTTGCCTTTGTTGTGGCTCCAGTAGATGCTTCGTATGGAGCGGCAGCAGTTGAGCGATCAAAGAGTATTGTATATATTAATGGCTCGCGTTATTACGTCCATTCGGTGGCAGCTGGTGATACTATTTATTCGCTGTCAAAGCTCTATAATTTGGAGGAGTCGGCAATAATTGAGGCTAACCCAGTGCTTGCTAATGGATTAAAGGTGGGTGTAAATATCAAAATCCCTACAACGGGTGAGCCAGCAGCAAAGCCTCTTCCAGTGCGTAAGCAGCGTAAAACATTCGACTCGCATGTTGTTGTTGTTGGGGAGACGCTCTACTCAATCGCTCGAAAATATAAGATCTCGGTTCAAACTATCGTTGAAGATAACCCTGATCTAGATCCATCGGCACTCTCTGTGGGGCAGATGTTGGTCATTAGAAAGGATGAGAAGGGTTTGACGAGCGATAAACAGACTATGGAGGAGTTGGATGATTATCGAGAGCAGATGAATCGAGTAGCTCCAGAGGGTTATCTATATTATGTCGTTGTTAAGGGTGACACTCTCTACTCTTTGGCGAAAAAGTGTGGTTTAACAACAGATGAACTGAAGAAGATCAATAACCTTGAGGGTGATGCTAGTTTGAGTATCGGCGATATCGTTCTGTTGCGAGATCCTTCTAAAGCTCTAGAGTCGGATGTTGATATTGTGCAGAGTGTTGAGTTTGTGGCGTTGCAGAGTGATGAGACACTGCGTATTGCTCTTTTGCTCCCTTTAACTATGAATAGTCGCGTTGTAAAGCCATTCGAAGAGTTTTACAAAGGTTTCTTGCTTGGAGTTCAAGATCTTCGCGAGGCTGGTCGCAGCGTTGAGGTTAATCTATACAATACAGAACGAACTCTCGCTAAGGTTAAAGAGTTAGTCAAAGATGAAGAGTATCAAAGATGTAATTTGATAGTTGGGCCTGTATATGAGGAGCTTATAGATCCTGTGTTGAGGGATGCAGAGAGACGTGGAGTTCCAGTTGTGTCTCCTCTCGCAACACTAAATTCTGCGGATAGCCCAGTGTTGTTTCAAATGGCACCCGATGCCTCTTCACGCGATGAGAAGCTAAATGATCTATTGGGCAAGAACAGATCTGTAACACTTATCTATAGTGGCAAGAATGATGCTGAGTACGATGCTGAGGTTAAGAGCATGTTGAATAAAATGGGGGTTGATTATAAAACTCATGTATACTCATATGAGCACCCATCGTTAGTCCAAGAGCGACAAATTGCAGCAAAGAAGAGGGTAGAGAGGATGCAGGAGTCGGCAGAAGCTCGTGGCGATAGACTCTCAAAGGAGTTGGTTGATTCACTTTTGAGGGTTAATTCGAAGAGTGATCTAACATCGTTGATTATGAATGATGCTGAGTATAATACATTCTTTGTGATGTCGGATAATGAGGTTGATGTCGATAGGATTTTGTCAGCTTTGGCATCTGCCTATACAGCGCAGGTTTCGATCAATAGAGGTAGCAATCGAGACCTCTCGAAGTTGATAAAGTTTGAGGTTGTGGCAAATCCAAGTTGGAAGCGTTACGAGAATATAGATAGAACAATCTACTTCAGAGATCGAGTTATTACACAATCGTCGTATCAAGCAAGTCGCGATTCGGAGGTTATCAAGACATTCGATAGCAGATATGGTAAGGAGTTTGATGAGTTTCCATCGCTCTACGCCTATCGAGGATACGATGTTGCGAAGATCTTTGGTGATGGGCTCTACTCCGATATCCAATATGGAATGGAGGGGCGTAGATTCTTGCCATTGCAGAGTGAGTATCGTTTTGTGAAGTTAGAGGGCAAGAAGCATAGAGCAAATACAAACTGGATTATGGTGAGATATAATCCTAATTTTACACTTTCAATTGAGTAATAGAATGGCGACAATCCCAAATGTAATTCCTGAAAAGACGATTGAACGACTAAGTGAATATAGGCGTACTCTGCTTGCGTGTCATAAGCAGGGTATAACGCATGTCTTCTCACATGTATTGGCTGGTATTCATGGTATTACAGCTGTTCAGGTGCGTCGAGATCTCATGTTGATCGGTTTTACAAGCGACAATAAAAAGGGGTATGATGTGAAGGAGTTGATAGACTTCATTAGCTCTATTCTGGATAGTGAGTCGATGATGAATATCGCGATTATGGGTATGGGGCATTTGGGTCAAGCTATCACAAAATATTTCAATGCTAAGGGTTTTCATTTGACTATCACAGCGGCATTTGATGTTGACCCTCAAAAGGTTGATACAACAATAGATGGTATTCCATGTTACCATATGGATCGTTTCGAGGAGATTGTAGAGCAGCAAGAGATCTCGATTGTGGTGCTTTCGTCTCCAACAAGTGTTGCAGCGGATTTGGTGTTGCCTATCATTAATGCTGGTATACGAGGCGTGCTAAATTTCACCTCTACACCGCTGAACTTCCCTCAAGGCATTGTTGTTGAGAATTACGATATCACAACTCTGTTGGAGAAAGTTGCCTACTTTGTTAAGGAGGGTGAGGAGAGAGCGTAGATAGATCATTGTTAAACCTAAAATTTTATTGCCTTATGAGAGTATTTCGTGGTTTTGATAATTTGCCAAAATTTAGAGGCGCGGTTGCGACTCTAGGCTCTTTTGATGGTCTGCATCGAGGACATCTTACGTTGTTGGACTCAATGAAGAGAATAGCGAGAGCTTCGGGTGGGGAGAGTGTAGTATTGACATTTGAGCCACATCCAAGGGTTGTTTTGGGGCGTGCGGATGGATTGCGACTGCTTACAAGCACCGAGGAGAAGATAATGCTTCTGGAGAGATACAACATAGACAACCTTATTATAATACCTTTTGATAGGGTGTTAAGCAGGGTTACGCATCGAGATTTTGTGAGAGAGTATATGGTTGAAAGGGTTGGTATCTCGACACTTGTAGCGGGGTATAATCACCATTTTGGTCGTGGTAGCGAGGGGGCGTATGACGACTTTTTGAAGATGGGCAATGAGTTTGGTTTCGATATATGTCGGGTCGAGGAGTGGCGCGATTCAAATAATGCGAATGTTAGCTCTACGGTTGTTCGCCACCTTATCTCTATCGGAGATATTGCACAGGCGAATGAGTTGTTGTCTCGCAACTATCTTATTATGGGTCATACAGATAGCGATGGGCGAGTGTGGGTTTCAGATTCATTGAAACTGCTTCCACCATCGGGCGAATATCAGGCTCTAATTAATGGTCAAGAATCTCAATTTAGGGTTGATGCGAATGGGGTCGTGTGGTGTGATGAGATGAACAGCGATGTGGTGATTGAGGTGCAAGCTCGCATAAATTCATAAAACATAACGCCATGTTGTTACAGCGAAGATTCCAGATGAGAGTTTGGTATGTCGATACAGACCAAATGGGTATTGTTCACCATTCGAACTACGTAAAGTATTATGAGGCGGCACGCTCCGATCTAATGCGAGATCTGGGTGTTTCGTATGCAGAGATGGAGAGGCGTGGCGTTATGATGCCTATCCTAGAGGTTCACTCATACTATAAGGCATCGGCAAAGTACGATGAGTTGATAACTGTCGAAATTAGCGTTGAGGAGCTGCCGATGGCGCGTATAACATTCAATTATAAGATCTATAATGAGGAGTCAAAACTTCTCAATACAGGATCTACTGTTTTGGGATTTATGCACTCTGAAAACCATAAACCTACACGTGCACCAAAGTGGTTCGTGGAGCTGTTGGAGTCTAATATGACCTCTAATACTTGATGTCACTGAGGAATAATCCCTGAGCTGGAGCTCCAGTTGATGATCTGGATAGATCTTTAGCTTCGACTATCTCGCGGAACTCTTCGAGGGTGTAGCGTCCGCGTCCAACATCGACAATTGTACCTACGATGGCGCGGATCATATTGCGTAGGAATCTGTCGGCTCTGATCGTGAAGATTAGTGCTCCGTCATTTCGTATCTCCCATTTTGCGTGTCGCACATCACATATATTTGTCTTGTTGTCTGACCCTAATTTGGCGAATGTGGTGAAATCTTTGCACTCTGTTAGGTATAATGCCGCTTGATTCATCTTTTCGATGTCGAGTTCAACTGTATATTGCCACGATATGTGTCGAGTAAATGGGTTCTTTTTCTGCTCAATTACATATGTGTACTCTCGCTCTATGGCGTTGAATCGAGCGTGAAGAGTTGGTGACACTTCATATATCTTCTGAATTGCAATGTCGTAAGGAAGTAGGATATTCATCTTATATACAAGCCATTGTGTATCTATTGCATCACCCTCATACTCAAAATGCGCAACATAGAATGATGCGTGAACACCCGCGTCGGTGCGTCCTGCGCCAACGATATCTGTAGCTGTACGAAGTAACACTGAGAGTGATTTTTCGATCACCCCTTGTACTGTTGTGGCGTTTGGCTGACGCTGCCACCCCGAGTATGCGCCACCGTTATAACTTAGCTCAATGTAATATCTCATGATACAAAGGTAATAAAAAATTATTAGTGTCCGATAAAATATTTTTTAATCTTTGTAATCATCACAATTATAGCGACTTATAAAGGTTTTATAAAATGGGGGCTTACTTTTATTAGCAATCATACGTGAGATGCGAAATTGAAAATTTCGTCATCCTGAACTTGTTTCAGGATCTCTGCAAATGATCTGAAACTATGACAGTTAGGGATCCTGAAGCAAGTTTAGGATGACGACTCTTTCAGAGTCGAAACGAGGTGCCAATCCAAATTGTAAACTTTTATCGGACACTAATAATAAAAAATGTAAAAAAGTTCCAAATATGGGTCTGTTTTTGTATATTTGCCAAAATCTGATGCGGTGAGTATTGCATCGAGTAAAAACAAACGAAAAAATATGAAGGTAGCAATTATTGGATATGGTAAGATGGGGCGTGAGATCGAGAAGATTCTCATCCAGAGAGGTCACGATGTAGCACTTATAATAGACCAAGATAATGTGGCGGATCTCAATTCAGAGAATCTGTCCAGAGTAGATGTTGCAATTGAGTTTACCACTCCGCACACAGCCTATACAAACCTACGCACATGTATCGAGGCGAAGACCCCAGTGGTGAGCGGAACAACAGGATGGTTGGATAAATTCGAGGAGTTGAAGGCTCTATGTACAGAGAGGGGTAGTGCTCTTTTTTATGCGTCGAACTATAGTTTGGGTGTAAACCTTATGTTCAGAATCAATAAGAAGTTGGCGCAGATGATGAATCGGGTCGATGGTTATGGCGTTGAGATCGAGGAGATTCATCATATTCATAAACTTGACGCTCCAAGTGGAACTGCGATAACAATTGCCGAGGGGATAATTGATGAGCTCTCTTCGATTGAGGGTTGGGTCAATGATACTACGCCAGCAGCTGGTGAGGTGGAGATAAAATCTGTTCGCGAGGGTGAAGTCCCAGGTACACACACCGTAACCTATGAGTCGGCAGATGATATTTTGGAGCTTAAACATACGATTAAAAATCGTAGCACGTTAGCATATGGAGCTGTCATTGCAGCTGAGTTCTTGTGTGGCAAGGTCGGTCTATACTCTATGGATGACCTTTTGAAGTAAATTAAGGGGGTAATGGAGAAGATAAAGGCATTTTTTGCCAATAAATGGGTCGGATTCTCGCTAGCATCACTGCTATATATTTTATGGTTTTGTGTTTGGAGTGGTTTCTGGATCATGATTGTGGGAGTTGTAGTTATCTATGACATCTATATCACGGGCTACATCAAGCGATTTGTCGGAGATCCGAATGCTAAGTTGTGTGAGCGAAGTGCTTTCTATCGTAATATCTATGAGTGGGTCAATGCCTTGGTATTTGCGACGGTTGTTGCAACGTTGATCCATACATATCTCTTTCAGCTCTATGTTATCCCGACATCGTCGATGGAGAAGTCATTGTTGGTTGGAGATTATCTATATGTGAGCAAGGTCGCTTATGGGCCAAAGATGCCAAACACACCTGTTGCGTTCCCATTTGTGCACCATACAATGCCGCTGTCTACCACTAAGCAATCATTCTCGGAGGTTATTAAGTGGCCATATAACCGTTTGAAGGGTGTGAAACCTATTAAACGTGAGGATGTTGTGGTATTTAACTTCCCAGCTGGAGATACTGTGCTTTTGGAGAATCAGGCGACAACCTATTACGATGTGCTTCGTGCCTATGAACAGAACTTCGGAAAAGAGGAGGGGCGAAAGAGACTCTTTGAGGAGTATACCGTGATCTCGCGTCCAGTTGATAAACGCGAAAATTATATCAAACGTCTGGTCGCTATGCCTGGTGACACGATAAAAATCGTCGACTCGAAGTTGTTTGTCAATGGAGCACCTGAGAACTCACCAGAGCAGAAGCAATATATCTATATTGTTCGAACAGCCTCTCCATTTAGCCCATATACTCTTCAAGAGTTGGGGATTACGGAGGCGAGCGGAAATGGCTCTATGTATCAAATGCCATTGACCGAGGAGCTTCGACAAAAAGTTGAGAAGTTGCCAAATGTGGTCGCTATGCAGCAATATATCGCCGAGGGGGAGAATGCAGATGTCTTTCCGAGCGATCCACTCTATAGTTGGAATCAAGATAACTTTGGGCCTCTGTGGATTCCGTCGAAGGGTGCTACCATTAAGTTGACGCGCGAGAGTATTCCACTCTATCGTCGAGCGATATCTCTCTATGAGGGAAATGAGCTTCGAGAGGAGGGCGATACGTTCTATATCAATGGTGAGAGAGCTACAGGGTATACATTCAAGATGAACTATTATTGGATGATGGGAGATAATCGACACAACTCAGCGGACTCTCGTTTTTGGGGCTTTGTCCCTGAGGATCATATTGTTGGTAAGGCATCGTTTGTATGGTTGTCGTTGGATGCAAATGCGGGATTCCCAGCCAATATCCGTTGGGATCGTATCTTTAAAAAGATTTAAATTTGGGAGATCGTTATTTTACCATAGCTGCTCCCGTTGAGACTCTATACAAAATCAAGAGCAGTAAATTCCTAACTTACGCCTACCCTATAGAGCGTGAGGAGCAGATCGCGCCTATCCTTGAACTTCTTAAAAAACAACATTATGACGCAACGCATCACTGCTATGCTTGGCGGTTGGGTGCAAATGGTGAGAAGTTTAGAGCGAACGATGATGGAGAGCCCTCGAGCACCGCAGGAAAGCCTATCTTGGGGCAAATGCTGTCGCGTGAGGTGACAAACTGCTTTATAGTTGTTGTTCGCTATTTTGGTGGCACGAAGTTGGGAGTGTCGGGACTTATAGAGGCTTATCGAGACTCTACGGCTGAGGTGTTGGATGCTGCTGAAATTATCGAAAAGACTGTCGATGTTGCGTTGAGAGTGACATTTTCGTATATCTCGATGAATGGAGTGATGAAGGTAATCAAGGAGCTACAGCCGAAAATTGGAGTGCAAGAGTTTGATAATCTGTGCAGCATGGAGCTCTCAATACGAGAGAGTAAATCTGCGATATTGATAAGCAAACTGGAGCATGTCGATGGCGTGAATGTCGAGATAGTGGAATGAAAAACGAAGATCAAATAGTTATAAAGGGGGCTAGGGTTCACAATCTGAAGAGTGTAGATGTTACGATTCCGCACAACAAATTAATTGTTGTGACGGGACTATCGGGCTCGGGAAAATCTACTCTAGCTTTTGATACCATCTTTGCGGAGGGTCAGCGTCGTTATGTCGAGTCGTTATCCTCCTATGCAAGACAATTTCTGGGGCGTGTGAGCAAGCCAGATGTAGATCAGATCACAGGTATCGCACCTGCAATCGCCATCGAACAGAGGGTGAATAGTCGAAATCCTCGATCTACGGTTGGTACTACGACCGAGATCTACGACTATATGAAGCTGCTCTTTGCACGTGCTGGACACACCTACTCTCCAATATCGGGGGAGGAGGTCACTTCGGACTCAGTGGATGATGTAGTTACCTATATTTTGAGCTTGAATGAGGATAGTAGAGTTGTAATAACAGCACCCCTATCTACTTCGCAAGGGGTCTCTATTATCGAGAAGTTGTTGGATCTGATGTCGATGGGCGTTCAGCGTCTCTATGTTGGATATGAGACCCTATTGATCGAGGAGTTTTTGCCAACAGTATCGGATGCAACAAGTAGCGATACTATTGAGGTGATATTCGATCGAGTCAAGATAAAGAGCACAAATGAAGAGCTAGCCTCTCGTTTGGCGGACTCTGTCTCAAAGGCTTATGATTATAGCGATGGAGTGTGTGGAGTTGTTGTAGAGGGCGTTATGAAGCGTTTCTCTTCGCGATTTGAGCGTGATAGTATCACCTTTGAAGAGCCGTCAGAGCACCTTTTTAGTTTCAATAACCCTTTGGGGGCGTGCCCTCGTTGCGAGGGCTATGGGCGTGTGATTGGAATTGATGAGGATCTGGTTATCCCCGATAAGAGTCGATCAATATATGATAATGCCATCGCTTGTTGGCGAGGCGATACCATGCGAAAGTGGAGAGATCAATTGGTAGGCAATGCCTATAAATTTGACTTTCCGATCCATACACCATACTATGATCTTACACGCGCCGAGCGTCAACTGCTATGGAGCGGTAATGAGTACTTCGAGGGGCTAGATGACTTCTTCGCCTATCTAGAGTCGGAGCGACGCAAGATTCAATATCGAGTGATGAAGGCTCGATATACAGGTAAAACTATCTGTTCGGAGTGTGGTGGAAGTCGTCTAAAGAGAGAGGCTTTATATGTCAAATTTGGAGATAAGAGCATTGCAGATCTGATAACTATATCGGTCGATGAGCTGTTGAAGTTCTTCTCTGAGGTTGAACTTGATGAGCATGATCTTCAGAGATCCTCTCGAATCTTGTTTGAGATAAATAGTAGATTGCAATATCTGGTTGATGTTGGACTTGGATACCTTACGCTTGACCGTCTAAGCTCGACGCTTTCGGGTGGGGAGTCGCAACGTATCAATCTTTCAACTTCGTTGGGAAGTAACCTTACTGGCTCTCTGTATATTCTCGATGAACCTAGCATTGGACTCCATCCGCGAGATACACATCGATTGATTGGGGTTTTGAAGCAGTTGCGAGATATCGGGAATACGGTGATTGTAGTGGAGCATGAAGAGGAGGTTATTCGAGCTGCTGACTATATCGTTGATGTTGGGCCAGAGGCTGGATATCTTGGCGGAGAGATTGTATATAGTGGTGATATAGAGGGGCTAATGAGCTGCAAAAACTCATTGACAGCGGATTATCTCACAGGTCGAAGACGAGTGGAGATACCACCATCACATCGTGCTCCAAGTGGAAAGATATTAATCAAGGGTGCGAGAGAGAATAATCTGCGAAGTGTCGATGTAACTATCCCTTTGGGGGTTATGAGTTGTATTACGGGGGTTAGTGGATCGGGTAAATCTTCGTTGGTGCGCTCGATTTTGTACCCTGCTCTGAATCGAGACTTGATGGAGAGTGGATCGAAGCCAGGGGATTTTGATGGATTGGAGGGGGATATCTCTTCATTGTCCTCTGTTGAGATGGTCGATCAATCACCTATTGGTCGTTCGTCGCGTTCTAACCCCGTTACATACATCAAGGCGTATGATGAGATTCGAAAACTCTTTGCGGAGCAGTCATACGCAAAACATATGGGGTTAGGAGCCTCGAGTTTCTCGTTTAATGTCGCTGGAGGGCGTTGCGAAGAGTGCCAAGGAGAGGGTGTTATCAAGGTGAGCATGCAGTTTATGGCAGATGTGGAGCTGGAGTGTGAGGCTTGTAAAGGTCGTCGCTTCAAACAGGAGGTGTTGGATGTGAAGTATCGAGGCAAATCAATATGCGAGGTGTTGGAGATGACTGTTGATGCTGCGATTGAGTTCTTTGGTGCAGATACAAAAAACACCATAGCAAAGAGGGTAGTGTCGCGACTTGCGCATCTGGAGAGTGTCGGTTTGGGTTACATAAAACTAGGTCAATCGTCATCTACACTCTCGGGAGGTGAGGCACAGAGGGTTAAACTTGCCTCGTTTTTGGGCAAAGATACAGCTGGTGCAGAGTCGCGTGAGAAGATACTTTTCATCTTTGATGAACCAACGACAGGACTTCACTTCCACGATATAAATAGATTGCTGAGGGCATTCGCAGCGTTGATTGATCGAGGGCATACGATTGTTGTGGTGGAGCATAATATGGATGTTATAAAGTGTGCAGATTATGTGGTTGATCTGGGGCTCGAAGCTGGAGATCGCGGAGGCAATGTAATCTTTGAGGGGAGTCCCGAGGAGCTTGCAGATGATCCATGTAGCTATACAGGTCGCTTTTTGAAGGAGCGATATACTAACAAAAATTAAAATCAGGGAGCAGATATGCCTCCCCTGAAGAGAGATAGATGGAATTTTATACATATACACTACCCGACGGAATAAGATGTATCCACCGAAAGACACAGAGTTCGGTGGCTCACTGTGCACTTATTGTTGGCAGTGGCACACGAGACGAAAGAGGTGGGGAGTTTGGATTGGCACACTTCACCGAACATGGGCTATTCAAGGGAACACAGCATCGTAAGGCGTATCAAGTCAACTGTAGATTAGAGAATTTGGGAGGTGAGCTCAACGCATATACAACCAAGGAGGATACTACAATTCACGCCACCACTCTGAAGGGGGATTTTCGCAAGGCTGTTGAACTGATCTCCGATGTCTCATTTCACTCAACATTTCCAGACCATGAGATGGATCGAGAGCGCGAGGTGATCTATGATGAGATAAACACATATAAAGATTCACCCGTCGAGATGATATACGATAACTTCGAGGATATGTTATTCGCTGGCTCTGAACTCGGGCACAATATTTTGGGAAGCAAACGAGATCTAAGAAAGTTGAATGGTGGCTCTATACGTAGTTTTATCGAACGCACCTATACCACAGATCAGATGGTATTTTCATCTATTGGTGGGGTGAGCTACGCACGTGCCGAAGAGATCGCAAATAGATATTTTGGTGAGTTTGCCAACTCTTCAAGAGATTTCGAGAGGGCGATCCCACAATTTGTCGAGCCATTCAATAGGGTAGAGGGGCATAGAACTCACCAGACACACTCTATAATAGGGTGTAGAGCATACAGCATAATGGAGTCAAAGAGGTTGCCTCTAGCGATGCTGATAAATGTTTTGGGTGGCCCAAGTGCAAACTCTCTGCTCAATGTATTGATCCGCGAAAAGCATGGTCTGACCTACAACATTGAGGCGAGTTACACACCATACTCTGATTCAGGCATGGTGACCATATACTTTAGCTGCGAAGAGGCTAACTACGATCGAGTCGTGGAGTTGATCCACTGTGAGGTTGATAAACTTCGAACTACTCTACTTACACCTCGTCAACTATCGATGGCGAAGCGACAATTTATGGCGCAACTTGCAATCTCAATGGAGAGTAACGAGGGGTATATGTTGGGGGCTGGTAAGAGTTTCCTGTTGCATGGTTCGATTGACACTGTGGAGGAGAGTTACAAAAAGATTGCAGCATTGACCGCTGAGCAGATAAGAGATGTTGCGTGTGATGTTATGCGCGACTTTTCGATGTTAACATATAGATAGATTTTTATTCATTAGAGTTCGATAAAATTTTCCAACAGTCCCATTTGAGATACGAAATTGAAAATTTCGTCATCCTGAACTTGTTTCAGGATCTCAGCAAACGACAATACAACCTCTGTCATAGGAGTAGTTTAATACATGATGCAGAGATCCTGAAACAAGTTCAGGATGACGTTCCTTACGGAACGTATCTCAAATAGGACTATCAGCAAAATAGAACACTATTAATTCTTAATTAGATGAACGCTTTAGATAGATATATTTTAGAACACTCAACAGCCGAAGAGCAGCTTTTGAGAGATTTAGATCGCGAAACACACCTTCGAGTGGTGCAGCCGCGTATGCTCTCGGGGCATATTCAGGGTCGATTGTTGACTATGTTGACTCAGATGATGAGACCTCGCAGAGTCCTTGAAATAGGGACTTTTACAGGTTATTCAGCTCTGTGTATCGCTGCTGGATTGGAGGATGGTGCAGAGCTTCATACGGTGGAGGTTGATGATGAGTTGGAGAGTTTATCATCTAAATATTTTGCCCTTAGTGCCCACTCGTCGAAGATCTTTGCCCATATTGGTTCGGCTCTGGAGGTTGCACCTCGATTGGGAGGGCGTTTTGATCTGGTCTTTATGGATGGTGATAAGCGTGAATATCCAGCCTATCTCTCTATGTTATTGGATGGAGGGTTGGTCGGCTCTGGATCTATCATCATTGCAGATAATATATTGTGGTCGGGCAAAGTTGTTGAGCCTCTTCAGCGAAATGATAAGCACACAGTAGCCCTTTTGGAGTTTAATCGATTGGTTGTGGAGGATAGCCGTCTGGAGTGTGTTATTATACCGCTGCGTGATGGCCTCAATCTGATACGAGTGAAGTAGGCTCTATCTATCGCATAAATAGAGGTTCAACCCAGTAGTAGAGCAGTGCCCAGATAACAAATCTAGCCCCCTTGCCAATAAACATAAATATTGCACTCTGTTTGAGATTAACGCGATAGAATCCAAGGGCAACAGCTAGAATATCTCCGATGAATGGAGTCCAAGACATAAGCGCAAGAAGTGCCCCCCACCGTTTGACTCGTTCACTCTGTGATTCGAGTTTTGCTCGTTTGATTCCAAGGTACTTCTCGATCCAATCCCATCGACCGAGATATCCCAAATAGTATGAACTCATTCCACCAACCCAATTTCCTGCGGTTGCACACGAGATCGCTATATATGGGTTGGTTGAGGGCTGTGTTAAGAGTGCAAGAAGCACCACCTCTGAACTTAAGGGAAAGACCGTTGCGCCAATTACCGCGCTTATAAATAGTCCGACATATCCCCACTCTACTAACCACTCCATATATATAATCTTAAAAATTATTAGTGTCCGATAAAAATCCGACAAATCTTTGTAATACGCTGTTAATATAACAAATTATATATATTTGTAAAATCAGGGACTTACTTTTATAGATAGTCCCACTTGAGATACGAAATTGAAAATTTCGTCATCCTGAACTTGTTTCAGGATCTCAGCAAACGACAATACGACCTCTGCAATATGCTAATATATAATAGTTTAATCAACGATGCAGAGATCCTGAAACAAGTTCAGGATGACGTTCCTAACGGAACGTATCTCAAGTGGGACTGCTAGAAAAGTTTTATCAGACACTAATATTTAAAAATAAGGTTGACTCGCATCATTAAAAAAGTGGCGAGTCAACCTCGAATAATCCGTTTGTTAATCTATCTTAACCTTTTTTCTTCTTCTCAACAATTGCATCAATAACCGCAACAGCTGTAATATTTATGATGTCGCGCACTGGACTCTCAATATCTGTGAAGTGAATAGGTTTATTCAGTCCCATCTGGATAGGCCCGATCATCTCGCAGTCACTCAATGATTGTATGAGCTTGTATGTCGAGTTGGCGGAGCTAAGATTCGGGAATATCAATGTGTTGACATCCTTCCCGATGAGTCTCGTAAATGGATAACGAGCATCACGTAGCCTCTTGTCAAGCGCAAAATTCACCTGCATCTCACCATCTATCGGAAGCTCTGGATAGTTCTCCTGCATATAATCAACAGCTTTGTGTACCAATGCTGGGCTACCCTCAGCGTCAGAGCCGAAGTTCGAGTATGATACCATCGCCATAACTGGTTTATGGTTGAAGAACTTCACAGTCTGCTCCGCTAACTTCGCGATATCTATCAACGTGTTTGTGTCGGGGTGACGGTTGATTAGTGTATCTGCTACAAAAAGCGTACCCTTCTTTGAATTTATGATATGCATCGCTCCAAAGTGTTTATACTCAGGGCGTATTCCAATAACCTCCTTTGCAACCTTGATAGTATTTGTGTAACGTGTATAGACACCCGTAATAAATGCATCAGCTTCGCCTGTCTCGACCATCATCATACCAAAGTAGTTGCGTTCAAACATCTTGTCATTCGCCTCTTGGTAGTTTGCACCCTCGCGAGCTCGTTTCTCAGCTAGTATACGTGCATATCTCTCACGTCGTTCAGCCTCGCAATCGGCACGGTGGTTGATGATCTCTATGCCATCCATATTTAGATCAAGATCCGCAGCTAGCTTCTCGATCTTCTCGATGTTTCCCAACAAAATAGGTATACATAAACCCTCTGCTTTAGCCATCGTTGCAGCTTTCAACATATTTGGGTGGATACCCTCGGCGAATACAACTCTTTGAGGCGATGATCGTGCAGTCTCATAGAGTTGGCGAGTAAGCAATGACTCTTGCCCCATCATCAACTTCAAGTGGTTGCGATACTCATCCCAATCGGTAATCTCTTTGCGTGCTACACCCGACTCCATTGCAGCCTTTGCTACAGCGATAGATACATCGACAATAAGACGCGGATCTACAGGTTTTGGTATGTAGTATTCGCGACCAAATGTTAGATTGTTGACATGATACGCCTCATTTACAACATCTGGAACGGGTTGTTTTGCAAGAGCAGCAATAGCCTTAACAGCTGCGAGTTTCATCTCCTCGTTGATTGTCGTTGCGTGGGTGTCAAGCGCGCCACGGAATATATATGGGAATCCAATAACGTTGTTGATCTGATTTGGATAGTCGGAGCGTCCTGTCGACATCAATACATCTTCGCGTGACGACATAGCATCCTCATACGAGATCTCTGGTGTAGGATTTGCAAGTGCAAATACAATCGGATCTTTTGCCATCGAACGGATCATATCTTGCGATACAACATTACCCTTCGAGAGTCCAAGGAATACATCTGCCCCTTTAATAGCCTCGTCAAGTGTCGAGATATCGGTGCGAGATGTTGCAAATTTTAGCTTTGAGCCAGCAAGCCCTGGGCGATCTTTGCGGATAACACCCTTAGAGTCGAGCATAACGACATTTTCGAGCTTTGCACCTAAAGCAACATAGAGAGATGTACAAGAAGTTGCCGAAGCTCCAGCTCCATTTACAACGATCTTAACCTCCTCGATCTTCTTACCTGCAATCTCCAACGCATTGATAAGTCCTGCCGAAGAGATTATGGCAGTACCATGTTGATCGTCGTGCATAACTGGTATGTCGAGCTCCTCTTTGAGTCTACGCTCAATCTCGAAACACTCAGGAGCTTTGATATCCTCCAAGTTTATACCACCAAATGTTGGTGCAATAGCCTTGACCGCCTCGATGAATTTATCTGGATCTTTCTCATTAACCTCAATATCGAAGACATCGATACCAGCATAGATCTTAAAGAGTAGCCCCTTACCCTCCATAACAGGTTTTCCTGCAAGAGCTCCAATGTCACCAAGCCCCAAAACAGCCGTTCCATTCGAGATAACAGCGACAAGATTACCTTTTGCTGTATAATCGTATGCTGTTTGTGGATCTCTCTCTATCTCCAGACACGGCTCTGCAACTCCTGGAGAGTATGCGAGCGATAGATCCGCTTGTGTGTTGTATGGTTTGGTCGGAATGACCTCAATTTTACCTGGTTTACCTTGTGAGTGGTAGAGTAACGCTGCCTCTTTTGTGATCTTTGCCATAGAATCCTATTTTGAATTTATACGTAATAACCTATTCTCACAAGTATAAGGAAAAAAAATCAGATATGCAACTCATATTACCAAAATTGGTCTATATTATTAAGATTTTTTGAATTTGCATTAATGAGACTATCGTAAAACGCAAGTTTTAATCCGCCTTAGAGATTATTGATAGTTCGATGAAATTTAGTTGCCTTGCAATGATCTCTAATAGTATTGCATGATTGTGCCAGTATATTGCACCGTGTTGTACCATTGGTTTTTGAGGGATAAATTCGTAGTGCCAAATTTGGAGTTGATCTCAAAGATAAATGTGTATGTCGATGCAGAGTATAATCCAGAGTTAAAACTTACGCGCCAGCCATTATCCATCTGCTCCGTTGTATAGTTCTGAAGGTCGGATATCGTATAGTTTAGAATCGTGTGGCGATATGGTGGTACTATACCTTTGATGTATGGTAGAAATATATCTGCTGATCCATTCCAGATGCCCACCTCAAAATTTGCGTTTGAGAGCATCTGCATATTACCTGCTGGATTTTGCTGCATGGTGTTTGGCATAAATTGGAACGCTTTTGCTAATACGATGGAGTCAATCATCTTCTCCATAGCGGCTTGTCTTGCAGCACGTCGTTGCTCTCGAATTTCGCGAGGCTCTTGAGATGGTCTTGGGGTGCTACTCTTTTTACCAATTACGGTGAAAGCTACTGCGCCAATGAGCAGAAAAGAGAGAAATAGAGTGATCTTTTTCATAATTCTAATAAAGTTTAGTGATTATGAATTTAGATGCAAAAGTGTTGCCAAAAAGCATAAAGCTTGTTTGAATATTTCGTCTAAGTAGGGTAAAATAATTATTGGTGTGTTTTTAAGAGTGCTATTGGGGATGAGATTTTTTTGCTATTGAATCGAAAATATAGTGGTTCTATATTGAGATTTAATAGTGAAAAATATCGCTCCAAGAGTGCTTTTAAAAATATGGCGATAATTGTTTTACACTACTTACTTGGTGTTAGATGAAATATTTAAACAGTTTTTTTAATGTCCGATAAAATCCCTCAGTCAGTCCCACTTGAGATACGTTCCGCTAGGAACGTCATCCTGAACTTGTTTCAGGATCTCTGCAAAGAATTTGAAACACTGATAGTTAGGGATCCTGAATCAAGTTCAGGATGACGACTCTGATGAGTCGAAACGAGGTGCCAACATAAATCGTAAACTTTTATTGGGCACTAATAAAACAAGTTCAGGATGACGAAATTTTCAATTTCGTATCTCAAATTGGACTGCTAGAAAAATTTTATCTATGTTTTTATCTGCGTCCTCTGCCTCGTGACCCCCTTGATGTGTTGTTCGCTGTTGAGTGAGACTTTTTAGATTGAGATCTATTTGGAGTTGTGCCTTTTTGTTTTGTTGGTGTAGTGGGCTTTGGTCTGTTGCTTTTAACAGCTGGCTGTTGCTGTTTAACCGATTTTTTAATGGCTGGCTCGCTATTCGAATCTTTCAGGCTTCTGTTGAGCGTCTCGATCTCATCCTCGGTTAAAAACCTCCATTGACCGATCGGGAGCTTACCGAGCGATATATTCATTATTCGAACTCGCTTTAGCTTGGTCACCTCATAGCCCAAATATTCGCACATGCGTCGAATCTGGCGATTTAACCCCTGTGTTAGAATTATTCGAAAACGATTAACACCCTCTTGTGTCACCTTACACTTTTTTGTGGTTGCTCCTAGTATTGGGATTCCACCACTCATTTTGCGGACAAACTCCTCATTGATAGGTTTATCAACCACCACCTCATACTCCTTTTCGTGGTTGTTGGATGCACGAAGGATCTTATTTACTATATCGCCATCATTTGTGAGGAGTATTAGCCCCTCCGATGGTTTGTCGAGTCGACCAATATTAAATACTCTGGTAGGGTAATTTACAAAATCTACGATGTTATCGCGCTCCGTAGGATCGGTTGTCGATACCACACCAATAGGTTTGTTGAGTGCAATATAGACAGTCTCGTTCTCACCCTCGATAAGAGTGCCATTCACCTTGACTATATCACCCGATTGAACCTTCATTCCCATCTGAGCTACTCGTCCATTGATCCTTACACTTCCATTCTCGATGAATTTGTCCGCCTCACGTCGTGAGCAGAAACCCGAATCGCTGATATATTTATTTAGTCTTATTTCCATACAATAAAAAGCAGACAAAGTTGTCCCGAAACAGAGAATTTCGAGACAACTTTGTAGCTGTTATCCGTTTTAATCTTCTAATACTCCTCCTCGTTGAAGAAGAAGTCATCCTTTGATGGGTAGTCGGGCCAAAGATCCTCTACTGATTCGTAGACCTCTCCCTCATCCTCAATGTCTTGCAGATTCTCAAGCACTTCAAGAGGTGCTCCCGATCTAACTGCATAATCTATAAGTTCATCCTTTGATGCTGGCCATGGTGCATCCTCCAACTTCGAAGCCAATTCTAGTGTCCAATACATATTGTTATCTCTAATGTTAGATTTCTTACTATTTTTTTCAGTCTACAAAATTATAAAAAAAAAGTTAATGACAAAATTTTGTCCCACTATTTTTTTGAAGAAATCCACAATATCTCCTCTGCTCCACAGTGTACGGTGAGTGTACGCCCCAACAAATATAGATAGTCGGAGAGTCGATTGATATATTTAGCAACATTTTTGTCTATTGTGTAACTCTCCATGACAACTGCTGTGCGACGCTCGGCACGTCGACATACGGTTCTACATATGTGACACAACGAGTTGAGTTTACATCCGCCTGGTATTGTGAACTTCATGATCGAGGGTAGCGCGCTCTGCATCTCATCAATTCTACGCTCTAACATCTCGATGCTCTCTGTGTCTACCTCGGGAAGAGGGTATTTTATCGGATCTCCAGCTGCAAGGTGTGCCTCGATATTCATCAACATAGAGTTTATTACGTTGATCTCATCAACATATTTGGTAAGTGTGCTGTCGGAGCGCATTTTGTCGCCTAGCAGCGCAAGGTGCGCTGTGAGTTCGTCGATTGTTCCATATGCCTCTACGCGATCGTCATATTTCTTAACTCTGTCGCCATTGATAAGCGATGTTGTCCCTGTGTCTCCACCTTTGGTATATACTCTCATAAAATAAATCGTTGTTTTGGTAGATGGTTATTAAATATTAATAGGTACTCTCGTCTTGAGATAAGTGTTGATTTGTGATTCCGATCCATCTCCCTCTTTATCTGCTCAAACTCAACCTTTGGTCTCGATCGGAGTATTGCAACTGTTGCGCCACAATTCATAGCCTTTCGAAGAGTTTGATCCTGCGAGGTGCAATCTGTCAATATTACAAACTCCGAGTCATTGGAGTTGATCGCGAAGCTCTTATACCCACAAATAGTTGCTAAGTTTTGTAGATCGACTGCAATTGAGCGTTTTGTATTCTCCTTTCGAAGAGCCTCATAGAGACTCTGATCGTTGGAGGTAATCAGGGTTCGGCGCATAAATACTCCGCGTACAATATTGTAGACATATGGAGAGTGTACTCCATGTCCTCGAAAGTGACGCAGACGAACAACCGCTTCGTGTAGCCTCTTTACTACGCGAAGTTCCCGATACTTAACCCCTCTACCTCTATTCATTGGAGAATTAAACCTTCAACATTCCAGCCAAACGTCCTGTCGAGAATGCAATTTGGAGGTTGTAGCCTCCTGTATCGGCATCAATATCGAGCACCTCTCCAGCAAAATATAAACCCTTCACCTTTAGCGACTCCATTGTGTATTGATTTACCTCATCGAGCGAGACTCCGCCAGCTGTAACAATCGCAAACTCAAATGGAGCGTAGTCCGAAATAGGTACTTCGAAGTTCTTTAGCTCATTGACAAGTCTATGAATATCATCCTCGCTTAGCTTCTGGATGTAGCTCTTTGAGAAGATATCTAACTGTTCGCAGATTGTCACCACTAACGCTTTAGGGACGAGTCGACGAAGTAGATCTCCAAATAGATCTGTCGGATTCATCTCCGAAATATCTCGTTTGATACGCTCAAATAGCATCTCGTCGGTGAGTCCTGGCTTCACATCCAAGACGATCTTTACCTCATGTCCATCAATAAGCGCATCTACAGCGTTGCGACTAAGGCGTAGTGCAACAGGCCCCTCCACACCTCTGTCTGAGAATGTGAGCTCTCCAAACTCCTCACGAACAAACTCTCCATCTATATATAGCTGAGCGTTGGAGTTTTTTAGCATTAGCCCCTGCATTCTGCGAATCTCTGGGTGGTTCGAAATAAGTGGGGTGAGCGATGGGCGAATAGCCTCGATCGTGTGACCAAGATCTGCCGCAAAGCCATATCCATCTCCCGAAGATCCCGTTGCTGCGTAGGATAAACCACCTGTTGTTATAATAATATTTGGAGCTTCGAATTTACGTTCGAAACCTCGTTTGTTCATATATTTTACGCCATAAGCCTTGCCAGCGACCGCCATTATCTCTGTTACACGCGTGTCGTACATTATCTTCACACGATTTTCGACGCAATACTCCAGAAGAGCATTTGCAACATCCCAAGCCTTGCCGCTCTTCGGGAAGGCTCTATCTCCTCGCTCGATCTCGATCTTACAACCCATCTTGTCGAAGAATTTGATCGTCGCTTTATTGTTGAACTCAGCAAATGCAACGCTGAAGAACTCAGCTCCCGAACGCACATGCTCTACAAATTCATCCACTGGTCTTGCGTTTGTCAGGTTGCAACGTCCTTTACCAGTGATTCGTACCTTGCGTCCCGACTTCTCCATCTTTTCGAGTAGTAACACTCGTTTTCCATTACGTGCGGCAGTTCCAGCAGCCATCATTCCTGCTGCTCCTGCTCCAACCACGATTACATCATAATTAGTCTCTTCGAATTTTGTCTCTTCCATAGCTACAAAGGTACGATTTTTTATTATATTTACCACCAAAAAAATATGTTAAAGGAGTTATTGCCGCAAGATTGGCGCGAAATATTGGTCGAGGAGCTCGAAAAACCATACTTTAAAGAGCTTGATAAATTTGTAGAGAGTGAATACTCTGAGCAGCAGATATTCCCACCTAAAGAGCAGATATTTCGAGCTTTGGAGTGGTGTGCACCCCAAGATGTTAGGGTCGTGATAATAGGTCAAGACCCATATCATGATGATGGTCAGGCGAATGGGTTGTGTTTTTCGGTTGCCGATGGAGTGCCACATCCACCATCACTAAGAAATATTTTTAAAGAGGTGTCGGCTCAAATGGTGTGTGAGATTCCGAAGAGTGGAAATCTGGAGCGGTGGGCGCGTCAAGGGGTTTTGATGATAAATGCTGTGCTTACAGTTCGAGCTCACCAAGCGGCATCGCATGCGAATAGAGGTTGGGAGCAATTTACGGATGCTGTGGTGGCTGCCGTAGCTGCTAACCATACGGGTGTTGTCTATATGTTGTGGGGGAACTACGCCAAAAAGAAGGGGGCACATCTGGATGAGAATAGTAACTGTCTGCTTCGGGCTGCTCATCCATCTCCGCTGTCGGTGCGACATAGAGTCCACGATGCGCCACAATTTAGTGCTGCAAATGGCTATTTTCAGAGTCGAGGAGAGGCTATTATTGAGTGGTAAATTGATATTTTTGAAATTGTAGTAATATTTCTAACTACCCGACAAAAAAGATGAATGCAGCATAACAGGTTGATAATCAACAATTAAACGCCTGTGAATATTTGCAAAAGTCCCTAATTTTCAGTATCTTAGAAGAAAAGTTTGACCGCTT